>NZ_JBICSP010000005.1:355665-439025 GCF_043197135.1 Actinoplanes sp. NPDC049265
CCGCGGTGGCACCTATTAGTGCGCAGAGCGGCTCTGCTCACCAGGAGGAGTCCGGCGGGCGGGTAACGTCGGGTCATGCCCACCCTGCCGACCGCCCGGTTCTGGGAGCGCCGCGATGTGCCCGGCGTCGAGCACACGCTGGTGGACGCCCGGGACGGTCTGTACGCCCGGGGCATCCAGCAGGCCGTCGACCCGATCCCCTACTCCGCCCGGTACGAGATCCAGACCGACCCACGGTGGGCCACGACCCGGGTCGACGTGGCCGTCGAGGGCGCGGCCTGGGCCCGTACCCTCAGGTTGGAGCTGGCGGCCGGACGCTGGCGGGTGACCACCGCCGAGCAGGGCAATCTGGACGCGGTCCTGACCGCGGCGGGGCACGCGGCGGCCGGCCTGCCGGGCACCGAGGATCCCGATCTGCTCTACGGCGCGTTCGACGTCGATCTGACCGGCTCACCGCTGACCAACACGCTGCCGATTCGCCGGTTGGGGCTGCTGACCGCCGAGCGCGGGGTGGCCCATCGGATCAGCGTGGCCTGGGTGCTGCTGCCCAGCCTCGAGGTGGTGCAGGCCGATCAGATCTACACGCCGCAGGCCGACGGGGTGATCCGGTTCGCCTCGGACACGTTCAGCGCCGACCTTATCGTCGACGACGAGGGCTTCGTCACCGACTATCCGGGACTGGCGAAATGGGTCACGCCGTCTTCCTGATCCAGCTCAGGCAGGCCTGGTCGACCGTTTTGAAGGGCACACCGTAGGCCTCGCGGGACGCCATGTCGTAGGTGTTGTCCTCGCGCAGGGTCAGCTTGACGAACTGGAACAGCTTGCGTTCACCGTATTTCTGGGCCATGCAGTCGACGGCGAAGTGGGCCAGCCCGTAGAACGCGTCGCCGGCCTTGTCGCTGGCGTTGTCGCCGAGTTCGCCGGCGGCGATCGTCTTCGGTTTCCTGGCCCGGGCGAAGGCGTTGTGCACGCTGCGGCGTCGCCAGCTGTCGGTGGCGTGCCGCGGGGCCCAGCCGATGTATTCGGCGATGCCCTCGCTGAGCCACTGGTCCTGGCCGAAGTCGCGGGTGGACACTCCGCCGACCGTGACCACGTGACCGAGCTCGTGCTGGAGGGTGGTTTCGAGCAGGCGGCGGTCGCTGAGTTCGCTCATCCGCAGGACGACGTCGGTGCCGGCGTTGTTGAGCGGGACGGCGTACGCCACCGTCCATTTGTCGTCGATGCCGCCGTACCACTTCTTCCAGACCTTGTCGTCGGCCAGGTAGACGCGGTAGCGCTGTTGCGGGTTGCCGACGAAGGCCGCGTACCGGTCGTTGATCACTGCCGCTTTCTCGGCCACGGCGAGCACCCGCTTGAGGTTCTTCGCCTGTTTCGGGGTGGCCGCCACGGTCACCCGGCGGCCGGCGGCGAAGACCAGGTCGCCGCTCTCCCAGGGCATCGGCTGCAGGTAGTTGGGGTCCTTGACGCCGGCCAGGCCGCTGATCACATACCGCCCGGCGACCGGTTTGAGGGTCAGGGCCTGCTCGGCCCGGGGCGGGCCGTTGTCGGACTTCATGGTGTACGCGGGGCAGGTGACCACGCTCAGGCAGAAGGCGATCGAGACGCCCATCGCGACGGTGCTGCCCTTGCTGCCCGCGCGCTGGTAGGTGTGGTACTCGAAGTGGCTGACGCCGAGGCCGCGCAGCGAGCGGAACATCGTGCGGTACCGCGCCCGCAGCGCCGGCGACTTGGGGTCGACGGCGGCCAGCCACCCCTTCTCGTCCCCCTTGATCAGCGCGCCGGCCTGCCGCTGGAGCGACGCCTCGGCCTGCTCGAAGGGGGTCGGCGGCTCTTTCTCCTCGGCCTCGGCCGCACGCACCGCGGAGACCGAGGCGGGCCGGGACGGCGCGAACGCGATGACCCCGGTGGACACGGCCACCGCCACCGCCAGCACCCCGGCCGCGATGATCAGCGCCCGCCGGGACGGCCGCGAAGGTGAATCGTCTTCCACGTCTGAAATCCAACCAAATCCGGGGCGACCGCGCCGCCCTTCGGTCGGTCAGATTTCGGCCCAGGTCCCCTCGGAGAGAAACCGGTCGATCACCTGGCGATAGCGGGCCAGGTCGAGGCCCTGCGCGGCCACCCAGGCGTCGGAGTAGTAGGTGTCCGCGTACCGCTCACCGCCGTCGCAGATCAGCGTGACCACCGAGCCTGTCCGCCCAGCCGCCCGCATGGCCGCGATCAGCCCGAACGCACCCCACAGGTTGGTGCCGGTCGAGCCGCCGATGCGCCGCCCGAGCACCTCCGACCCGGCTCGCATGGTGGCCAGCGAAGCCGCGTCCGGCACCTGCACCATCCGGTCGACCACGGCCGGCTGGAACGACGGCTCGACCCGGGGCCGCCCGATGCCTTCGATGCGTGAGCCGCGGCCGGTGCAATGATCAAAATCGCCGCTGAAGTACGCCGGGAAGAACGCGGAACCTTCCGGATCGACCACGCACAGCCTGGTCGGGAAGCGCCGGTAACGCGCGTACCGGCCGATGGTGGCGCTGGTTCCGCCGGTGCCCGCGCCGACCACGATCCAGGCCGGCACCGGGTGCCGTTCCAGGGTCAGCTGGGCGTAGATCGACTCGGCGATGTTGTTGTTGCCGCGCCAGTCGGTGGCCCGCTCGGCGTGGGTGAACTGGTCCATGAAGTGCCCGCCGAGGTCGGCGGCGAGGCGGGTGGCGGTGGCCGACACCGTGGTCGGGTCGTCGACCAGGTGGCATTTGCCGCCCTGGAACTCGATCAGCGCGATCTTCTCGGGCGACACCGAGGCCGGCATGACCGCGATGAAGGGCAGGCCCAGCATCCGGGCGAAGTACGCCTCGCTGACCGCGGTCGAGCCGCTGGAGGATTCGACCACCGTGGTGTCCGGGCCGATCCAGCCGTTGCACAGGGCGTACAGGAATAGTGATCTCGCCAGACGGTGCTTGAGCGAGCCGGTGGGGTGCGACGACTCGTCCTTGAGATAGAGGTCGACGCCCCACGCCGATGGCAGCGGGAAGGGCAGCAGGTGGGTGTCGGCGGAGCGGTTGGCGTCCGCCTCGACCAGGGCGATGGCGTTGCGGGCCCAGTCGCGCGCGTGGTCGTCACCGCGGTCGAGCTGATCCATGCCTACTCCGATCCGGGCTGGGGCCGGTTCTCCCATTTTGTGCTGAGGGCGATCGCGGTGCGGGTGCTGGCCACCCCGCGGGTGCGGTTGATCCGGACGATCAGCTGCTCGAGCTCGGCGATCGTCCCGACCCGGACGGTCAGCTGGTACGACTCGACGCCGGCCATGAAGTAGCAGGACTCGACCTCGGGCATCGCGCGCACGGCGGTGAGCACGTCGTCGGTGTCGGCGCCGGAGTCCTCGACGATGCCGATCAGCGCGGTGACCCCCAGACCGATCTGTTCGTGGTCGACCTCGGCACGGTAGCCCCGGATCGTCCCGGCCGCCTCGAGCTTGCCGACCCGCTCGTGCACGGCCGGGGCCGAGAGGCCGACTTTGCGAGCCAGTTCGGCGTACGACGAACGTGCGTTTTCGCGCAGCAGGTCGATGAGTCGGCGGTCGATTCCGTCCATGGTGCAGACCCTAATCTGCCCTTGCGAGAACTTGTCTCGCGGAGGGGCAGCCTCACACCGCGTAGCAGGGTTAGGGTGCCAGGATAATGATCACTGTCGTAATCGGCTCTTTTTCCGCATTTCACGGACTTGCTGTTACGCCGATGCTCTAATGGCTGTACGTCCCGATCGAGCTCGCCGACACTCACCGTGACCACGGCCGCTCCAACACACCGACGCGAGGAGGAGGCTGTGGACACGGGAGATCGTCTGCTGACGCCGGGCGAGGTGGCCGCACTGTTTCGCGTCGACCCGAAAACGGTGACACGCTGGGCCGCGGCCGGCCGGATCGGCAGCATCCGCACGCCGGGCGGGCATCGCCGCTTTCGCGAATCCGAGGTCCGCGCGCTGCTGGAAGGCGACGGCGTGATCGAGGAGATGCGCGAGGACGACGCGGCCAACCGGCCCCGCAACAGCGGACCCAGCAATCCGGGGGCCGGTTACGGGCCACCCAACGGGCTGCGCTGAGCATTCAGCTCACCCGTCCAACGGGTGAACAGGCTGTGCGTGACGCCGAGCGCGTCCAGCACCTTGCCCGCCACGAAATCGACCAGCTGCTGAGCCGTCGCCGACGCACCGGCGCCGTAAAAGCCCGGGCTGGCCGGTAGTACCACCGCGCCTGCATCATGCAGCGCGATGAGATGTTCCAGGTGGGAGCGGGTGACCGGTGTTTCACGGGGAACGACCACCGTGCGCCGGCGCTCCTTCAGGTTGACCTCGGCGGCCCGCTGGAGCAGATCCTTGGACAGGCCGATCGCGATGCCCGCGCAGGCCGCGGTGCTGGCCGGCACGACCACCATGCCGCGGGCCGGGTAGGAGCCACTGCTCGGCCCGGCGGCCAGATCCGTCGCCGGCCAGTAGGTCAGGTCGTCCCCTTTCGTGCCGAGCCAGGCCGCCACGTCGTCCGCCCAGTGGGCGTCCCGGACGGTCGCGCCGGTCTCGTCCAGCAGGGTCAACCGGGCCGCCTTGGAGATCACCAGGTCGACCGGGTGGCCGGCGTCGAGAAGACCATTCACTACCGCTTTGGCGTACGGGGTTCCGGACGCGCCCGAGACGCCGACGATCCAGGGAACGCGGGCTGTCACAGCAGCGCCAGATCGAGCAGAGCGAACACGAAGAGTGCGATCCCGACGAAGCCGTTGGCCGTGAAGAACGCTCTGTTCACCTTGCTCAGATCACTCGGCGTCACGATGACGTGCTGGTAGACGAATGAGGCGGCAGTCAGGGCCAACCCGATCCACCACAGCCAGCCCAGCCCGGCCAGCGCACCGAACCAGACGAAGAGGGCGAACGTCACCACGTGGGTCGCGGTCGAGATGCGCAGGGCGGTACGCACACCGAACCGGGCCGGCGTCGAGTGCACGCCGATCTGCCGGTCGATCTCCACGTCCTGGCAGGCGTAGATGATGTCGAAGCCGCCGATCCACAGGCCCACCGCGACCCCGAGCACCCAGGCCGGGCCGGAGCCGGTGAACGTACCCGTGATCGCGATCCAGGCCCCCACCGGCGCGACCGCCTGGGCCAGCGCCAGCACGTAGTGCGGGAAGTTCGTGAAGCGCTTGGCGTACGGGTAGATGATCAGCGGGATCACGGCCAGCGGCGACAGCACCAGGCAGAGCCAGTTGAGCAGGCCGGCCGCCACGAAGAGGACGAGCACGCTGATCAGGGCGCCGGTCCAGGCCGTGCGGAGGCTAACGGCGCCGGTGACGAGTTCGCGATTCCGCGTACGCGGATTGAGGGCGTCGATCTTGCGGTCGAGGATCCGGTTGGCCGCCATGGCGAAGGTGCGCCCGGCCACCATCGCGACGGTGATCAGCAGAAGCTTCGTCCACTGGGTGTCGCTTTTCATGGCCACGAACGCCGATAGATAGGCGAACGGCAGCGCGAAGATCGAATGCTCGACCTTGACCAGACGGAGGAATGAGGTGACCTTGCCCGGCCGCTCTGACAATTCGGTCATATGCCGTACTCCTTCCACCGCTTGTCGACCAGGCTGACCACCTCGGCCGACATGGTCATCTCTTCCGGCCAGCCGCGGGTGTAGCCCTCGGACGGCAGCTTACGGGTCGCGTCGATGCCCGCCTTGCCACCCCAGAACTGCTGGTAGGAGGCGTGGTCGAGGTGGTCGACGGGCCCCTGGGTGACCAGCAGGTCGCGGTCGTAGTCGACGTTCCCGAAGGCCCGGAACGCCACCTCGTTGTAGTCATGCACGTCGCAGTCGGAGTCCACCACGACGATCAGCTTGGACAGCGACATCAGGTGGGCGCCCCAGATCGCGTTCATGATCTTCTGGGCGTGCTTCGGGTACCGCTTCCGGATCGAGACGATCACACAGTTGTGGAAGACGCCGGCCGCCGGCATGTCGTAGTCGACGATGTCCGGGATCAGCATCTTCAGCAACGGCAGGAAGATCCGCTCGGTCGCCTTGCCCAGCCCGTGATCCTCCTGCGGCGGCTTGGACGTGATGATCGAGTGATAGATCGGCTTCTTCCGCATCGTCATCACCTCGACGTGCAGCACCGGGAACGGCTCGACCGGCGTGTAGAACCCGGTATGGTCCCCGAACGGCCCCTCGTCGTGACGCTCCCCCGGCTCCAGATATCCCTCGAGGATGACCTGGGCCTGGGCCGGCACCTGCAACGGAACGCTGACGCAGTCGACCATCTCGACCCGGTCCCCCCGCAGAAAGCCCGCGAACAGGTATTCGTCGATGTCCCCCGGCAACGGCGCCGACGCGGCGTAACTGACCACGGGGTCACACCCGATCGCGATGGCCACCGGCAGCCTGGTGTTGTTCCGTTCAGCCACGGCGTGATGCGCGGTCGAGTCCTTGTGGATCTGCCAGTGCATGCCCAGCGTGTTCTTCGAGTGCTGCTGCAGCCGATAGAGCCCGAGATTCCGTTTCCCGGTCTCAGGATGCTTGGTGTGCGTAAGCCCGAAGTTGTGGAAAACGCCGCCGTCCCCCGGCCACACCTGCAGCCCCGGCAGCTTGTCCAGGTCAACCTCGTCGCCCTTGAGCACCACCTCTTGGCACGGCGCCGATTTGACCTTCTTGGGCGGCATCGAGGTCAGCTGCATGACCTTGCCGAGCCCTTCGCGCATCCCCGAGAACCCAACCGGCAGTTCCGGCTTGAGCATCGCCCCGATCCGGTCCCCCACCTCGTCGAGCGACTCGACCCCCAGGGCCATGGCCATCCGCCGCTCGGTCCCGAAGAGGTTCACGACCACCGGCATCTCGCCCCGGGTGGGCCGCTCGAACAGTAGGGCCGGGCCCCCCGCACGCACGGTCCGAGTCACGACCTCGCTGATCTCCAGCGTCGGGTCGACCGGCACGGTCACCCGCCGCAGCTCACCGGCCGCTTCCAGCGCGGAGACAAAAGATTGCAGGTCAGAGTACGGAAACCCACGCGCGGCCATACCCCAAGTCTCGCACCGCCAACCACCCGAACCCGCCCAGGGTGCCGATCATCACCGCTGGCCAGGCTCGGATGGCGCTGGGCCATCAATCCTGGACACCACCGTCAGCGTGGCGAGAGTCATCGAAGTGCCGGTACCCGTCCTCCGCTATCTTGTCCGCCGCTTCCTGCCCGATCACACGCTCAAGCGCGTCGAACACCGCACTCCGGGCCGCGGCAAGACGCCGTCGAACAATTCTCTCGGTCATGTATGTCACCAGATTTCCGGATCCGCTTCACCGAAAGCGATGCGCGAGAAGATCTGATCGAAAGCGACCACGAATTCATCGAGGTCTGCGGCAACCGCCATCGCTTCGAACAGTTCCAGTTGGCAATTTCGAACCCCGCATTCACGACCGTCGGTCGCGGCGAGATTACCGATTGGAGTGATGGACGTAAATGAGATTCACGTCCGGTTGACGGCGACCGTCACCGGTGATCGTCGTACTGCGTTGAGGGTGCGTGAAGGTGCGTACCGTGGGACGGGTTCTGGGTCTGGCCGGGCTGGTGGCCGCGCTGGCCGTGGCCACGCCCGCGCAGGCCGGGGACCTACCCGTCTGTGGCAAGGCCAAAGCCTCGACCAAGGCGCCAACCATGCCCGCCGGTACGCGGACGCCGGGCGCCTGCCGGGCCGGGGCCGGGCCGGTGCTCGAGTCGGCCGTTCAGGTGCAGCGGCTGCGGGCGGAGACCACGGCCGGGGGCTACCACCACCTCGGGGCCGGTACCGGCGGTGAATGGGGCGGGGTGTCAGGGCGGATCGCCGTGGTCGACGGGGCGATCCGGCCGAACACCTATGACTTCGTCGCCGGGCGGTTCATGGTCAAGCGGGATCTGGGGAACGGGAACATGGCCTGGCTGGAGGCCGGGTGGGCGGAGACCGGGTGGGTCGGGGCCGGGCGGCAGCATGTGTACACGTACAACTCGAACACCCGGACCTGGCAGTTCTACGACCAGTACACGCTGCGGCCGGGTGACCGGGCCTGGATCGACCTGCACACCGACGGGCAAGGCGTGTGGCAGGCGTGGCTGTGGTGGGGGAACCGGTGGAACCTGCTGACCGCGCAGCGGCTTCCGGTGGGGCGTAGCGCCTACATCGAGCAGTATGTCGAGGTGTACGCCGACCCGCGGCGGGCCGCCCGGATCGACGTGCCTCCGGTGGCGGTGGACAACGTGCAGTTGCGGCCGGCCGTGGGGGCCAGCCGTCCGCGGTATTGGCGATCGGATGTGAACACGCTGACCGCGGACTCGGCGGCCCAGCGGTCGGGCGGGTTCTGCCTGAACTGGAAGAACCGCTTCGACACGTGGACGGCCGGCGACTGCCCGGTCACCTAGCCTCAGGTTCGCGGGTTGCCCGCCGATTACGCGGCCCGTGAAGAAGCGTTCCGTCGCCGGCGTGGTGCTGGTGGTTGCGGCCGTGGCCGGAGCCGTGGTGGCCGTCCGGCTGGCCAAGCGGTCCCGGCCGGTCGAAGCACCACCGCCGCCGCCAGTGCTTCGGCTCACCGCGGGCGGGAGGACGGCAGCGTCACGGTCCCTGATCCGGATGGCCGTCGCCGCCGCCGTCGTCATCGTCGTGGGTCTGGCCGGCATCGTGGCGACCCGCCCGGCCGACGAGAAGGTCGACCCCGAGGCCGGCGAACAGGCCCGCCAAAGAACCAGGGAACTCGAGGAAGAGATCGTGGCCGGGCTCCGGCTCCGCGACCTCGCACCCGACGCGGTGGCGCCGATCCCGCTCGCCTCGTGCCAGGCCCTGCTCGCCACCTGGCCCGCCCAGGCCGGGGACTGCGGCTATGCGGGCGCATCGGTCCTCGACGCGATCGACGAGCCGGCCGCCGACCCGAACGACCCGAAGTACGCCGGCGCCGCACTGCCGACCGCCCTCTCGACCAACGGCCTGGGCTGCTCGACCGGGCCCGGCCGCCCCACCCTGGACGTCGCGTACCCGGTCCTGAGCAGCTCGTTCATCCCGGTGCCGGGGCTGTCGCGGATCCAGAGCACCTTCCAGGTGACCCGGCTCGACGGGCGCCATGACCAGGACGTCAACCAGGCCGGGGCCGAAGACCGGGGCGGCTCGGCGCGCCTGGACTTCCGGATGCTCGGCACGCCCCTGACCCATGGCGCCGGCTACCGGTGGCGGGTGCGGGCCACCCCGCCGAGCATCCCGGCCGGTGGGTGGTCGGAGTGGTGCGAGTTCACCATCGCCAAGTTCACCTCGGACGACCTCGGTCTGGTCGCCGACCAGCCGTACACGGTCACGCTGCCGGTGGTGACCTGGCGGTCGATCGCGGCGCTACTGGGGCCGGTCGAGACGTACGCCGGCGGCGAGCTGTCCGAGCACGCGCCGATCGCCGCCGCGGCCCGGAGACCGGCCCGGACGGCGGCGGTGGCCATGACCGGCCGCTCATGGGAGCACATGGTCAGTGGACTGGCCTACGCCGCGGCCAAGAACGGCGAGTCGTGGGGGCCGGCCGACACGCTCTCGACCGCCCTGGGCGGGCCGCCGCACCCGACGATGGGGTTCGAGCGGAAATGATCAGCCGGCGTTGGCGTACGAGTGCAGGCCCTCGAAGAACAGGTTGACGCCGAACAGGTTCATCAGCATCGTGGCGAAACCGATGATCGCGATCCAGGTGGCCGTGGTGCGCTTCACGCTCGGGGTGGCCCGGGCGTGCAGGTAGGCGGCGTAGACGACCCAGGAGATGAACGCCCACACCTCCTTCGGGTCCCAGCCCCAGTAGCGGCCCCAGGACGCCTCGGCCCACAGCGGGCCGGCGATCAGCGCACCGAACGTGAACAGCGGGAACGCGAACGCGTGGAGGCGGAAGGTGAGCCGCTCCAGCGTCTCGGCCGCGGGGACGTGCCGGCCCAGGGGGTACGGGAAGCGGGTCTTGCCCTGGTCGTACCCGGACTTGATCAGGAACAGGGTGGCGGGCACGGCCCCGAACAGCAGGATGCCCGAGGCCAGGATGATCGTCGAGACGTGGACGACATACCAGTACGACTGGAGCGCGGGCACCAGCGGACCGACCGGTGTGTACGCGATCAGCCCGTTCGCCCCGAGCAGCACGACCATGGCCAGCGCCACGAACAGGCCCAGGTGCCGGATCGCGGGGCGGCGCCAGAGCACGCCGAGCCACACCGCGGAGCCCACGAAGGACACCGACAGGATGAACTCGTACATGTTACCCCAGGGCATCCGCTCGGCCGCGACCGAACGCGTGACCAGGGCGCCGAGGTGCAGGGCGAGCCCGAGGACGTTGAGCGCGACCCCGACCTTGCCGACCAGGTCGCCACGGCTCCGCGGCTCATCGATCGCCAAAGAGTCTTGAGTAGAAAGCGGGGGGCCACCGGCTCCGACCAGCTCACGCGTAGCCGCCCGGGCGATGTGACTGCGCGTGCCGAACGCGTACTCCGCGGCGTAACACACCATCGCGGCCAGATAGCCCAGCACGGTGAGCGCCATCAACTGGTTCGACAACTCCGCCATCACGCGGTCCCCTCGTCACCCTGGGCTGCCTTGACCACACCCCGGAACTCGTCGGTGAAGCCGGGATAGTCGGTGCGCGGCAGGCCACCGGCCTCCATCACGGTACGCCCGGCCCCGTCACCGGCACCGGCCAGGGGCGACATCCGGAAGAACACCCGCCGCCGGCGCCCGTACAGCGACGCCATCAGCCCGAGCAGGCCGAGCACCGCACCGGCCAGCACCACCGGCAGGGTCGGGTCGTCCCGCACGGCCAGCGTGGCGAACGGTTCGGTGCCGAGGAACTCCAGCCTGGTTCCGTCGTCCAGGGTCCAGGCCTGGCCGGGCTCGAGCTCGTGCGGGCGCCCGTCACCGCTGACCCGCGCGAGGCGGCCACTGGCGATCTGGGACCGGTCGAGCGAGTACACCGAGCCGGGGATGCCGGCGTCGACCCCAAGATTTCCGCGGTACGCGGTGAGGAACAGCACCGGGTTGCGCTCGCCCGGGAACACCGACGTCGGCCGGCCGTCGGAACCGGCCGTCGGCAGGAAGACACCCTCGAAGCCGACCTGCAGGTTCTCGTCGCGCCGGCCGGTCCGGGGGTCGATGTTGACGTCGGGGAACATCGCGACGCCCTCACTGGTGAACATGCCGTCGCGGGGCAGGAACGGCACCGCCTTGGTCGACTGCTTGCCGTACCGGTCGGTGTAGCGCAGCACCGGCGCGTACCCGTGGCCGATCAGGCTGACGTTCGCACCGGCCAGCCGCAGCGGGTGGTTGACGGTGAAGGTTCGGGTGCTCTCCCGGCCGTCCTCGTCGACCCGCACGGTGGCCCGGAACGACTTCGGCTGCCCGGTGTCCTGGAACGCCGCGGTGAACTCGGTCAGCTCCAGGCAGAACGGCGGCAGGTCCTCGGGGCCGACGCGCGCGCCCAGCTTCGATTCGTCGTACTGCGTGACCGCATTGCAGAAGCCGCGGTCCGGGCCTCGCACCAGGAGGCGGTTGCCGTGCCAGCCGTACCACGCGCCGAACCCCACGCCGACCAGCACGAACAGCATGGCCAGGTGGAACAGCAGGTTGCCGGTCTCCTTGAGGTAGCCCTTCTCGGCACCGATCGTCCACACGCCGTCGTCGTGCTCACGTACCCGGGCCCGCCAGCGCCGCTTGCGCAGGGCGGCGGCGACGTCCGCCGCGACGGCCGCGGGCTCCCCGGTGCGTTCCGCCGGTGCAGCGTGTTCCGGCAGGCGGTCCAGGCGCTTCGGGGCATCGGGGGGTACGGAGCGGAGCGCGCGGACCAGTTCCAGGAGCCGGGGCGTCACGCAGCCGACCAGCGACGTGAACAGCAGCAGGTAGATCGCGGCGAACCAGACCGACGCGTACACGTCGAACATGCCCAGCTTGTCCAGCGTGGGTGCGAGGTCGGGGTGCTGGCGGAAATAGCCGGCGACCCGCTCGATGTTGACCGCGCGCTGCGGCAGCACCGACCCGGGGATGGCCGCGACGGCGAGCAGGAAGAGCAGCACCAGCGCGGTACGCATGCTGGTCAGCTGACGCCAGGAGTTCCGCAGGAAGGCCAGCACCGGGTTGGCCCGGCGCGGTGGCGGCGCGGCCTCGGCGGTCCGCTCTTCCAAGACTGTCACAGCAGGGCCCCGGCGTCGAAGTTGAAGGTGGTCAGCAGCCAGATCAGGAAGCTGTTCCAGCCGCCGGTGATCAGGGCCAGCCCGACCAGGATGAGCAGGCCGCCGCCGATCCGGGTGACCCAGCGGCTGTTCCGGCGTACCGCCTTGAAGACACCGATGAGCTTGCGGAAGAACAGCCCGAAGAGCACGAACGGCACCCCCAGCCCGAGGCTGTAGGCCAGGGCCAGGACCAGCGCCCGGTCGGTCTGGCCGGTCGTGGTGGCCAGGCTCATCACCGCGCCCAGGGTCGGGCCGGTGCAGGGCATCCAGGACAGGCCGAAGATGGCGCCGAAGACCGGCGCGCCGGCCAGGCCCGCGTTGGGCAGCTTATGGATCCGGAACTCGCGCTGCATGCCCGGGATCACGCCGAGGAAGGCCAGGCCGAGCACGATGATCAGCACGCCGAGGACGATCTCGAGTTCGTGCTTGTGCCGCAGGGCCAGGCCGACGTTGGCGGCGAGGGTGGCGAGCAGGGCGAAGACGACCGAGAAGCCGAGGACGAACAGGCTGGTCCCGGCCAGCACCCGGCCCCGCGTACGCACCGGGGTGGCCACCGCGACCGAGCCCTCCGCCGGCGCCGCCTCGCGGTCTCGGTGATCCTCCAGGTCGGAGCCGGCCAGCCCGGTCACATAGGACAGGTAGCCGGGCATCAGCGGCAGCACGCACGGCGACAGGAAGCTGACCAGCCCGGCGATGGCCGACACGGCGATCGCCAGCAGCAGCGGTCCGTTGTCGGCGATGCCGGCGAACGTCTCGCCCATCAGGGTGTCCTCTCGGCGGCCACCCGCTCGACCAGCGGTTGCAACTCGGAGGCCACTGTCGCTCGGCGCAGCGCCACGGCGATCTTGCCGGCCCGGTCCAGTATCAGCGTCTGCGGCGTGCTGACCTGGTTGACGTCGAACTCGAGCGCGACCTTGCCGTCCGGGTCGAAGACGCTCGGGTAGGTGACCCGGCCCTGCTCGAACGCCTTGGCCGAGTCACGGTCGTCACGCGAGTTGACACCGATGAAGGTGACACCCTTGGCCTTGGTCGCCTGGTAGGTCCGCTCGAGGTCGTCGGCCTCGGCCCGGCAGGGGTTGCACCACGAGCCCCAGAAGTTGACCACGACGACCTTGCCGCGATCGTTGGCCACGTCATAGGCGCCGCCGTCCAGCAGCTCACCGGTCACGTCCTTGACCTGCGGACGCTTGTCCGGGGCGCACTCGATGACGCCCTGGGTGGTGACGCAGTCGTCGACCCAGCTGTCGCTGCCAC
This sequence comes from Actinoplanes sp. NPDC049265, assembly GCF_043197135.1. Classification (NCBI taxonomy): domain Bacteria; kingdom Bacillati; phylum Actinomycetota; class Actinomycetes; order Micromonosporales; family Micromonosporaceae; genus Actinoplanes; species Actinoplanes sp. NPDC049265. The sequence continues at coordinate 369,138 of NZ_JBICSP010000005.1, forward strand.
AGCCCGTCAGCGCCGCCCCCGCGAGAGCGGCGATGGCGAGCAGCGCGACGAACCGGCGCATGGTCAAGCTCCCTTGGCGCTCCGGGCACCCGGCGACATCGCGACCAGATGCGCGGCGGGTTCGGAGTAGTCGATACCGGCTATCTCGCTGCCCTCGAAGCGGAACGAGGTCAGGCTGGCCAGGCCGCACTGGCGGCGGCGCGGGTCGTGCCACAGGCGCTTACGTTCGACGTACCGGCGCAGGGTCCAGATCGGCAGCTGATGCGAGACGCAGACCGCCTCGTGGCCCTCGGCCGCCACCCGCGCGGCCTGCACCGCCTCGAACATCCGCTTGGCGATGACCAGGTAGGCCTCACCCCAGGAGGGGGTGATCGGGTCGCGCAGCACCCACCAGTTGCGGGGGTCGCGGAACGAGCCGTCCCCCGGCCCGACGCCCTTGCCCTCGAAATAGTTGGCGCTCTCGATCAGCCGCACGTCGGTGGTGACGTCGAGCTGGTACTGCGCGGCGAACGGCTCGGCGGTCTCCTGGGCGCGTTCGAGCGGGCTGGCCACGAGATGGGTGACGTCCCGGTCCTTGAGGACGTCGGCGGCCGCCTTGGCCATCTGCCGACCCAGCTCCGAGAGGTGGAAGCCGGGCAGACGGCCGTACAAAATCCTGGTCGGGTTGTGCACCTCGCCGTGCCGCAGCACATGGACGACGGTGGTGGACTCGCTCATCGGCTCTCCCCCATGGCGGCCGCCGCGGCCCGGGCGGCGAACGGCAACGCCTCGGCGATGGTCTCCAACGCCGCCTCGTCCAGGGCGGTCGACACGAACCACGACTCGAACGCGCTGGGCGGCAGGTAGACGCCGCGGGCCAGCATCGCGTGGAAGAAGGCCTTGAACGCGCCGGCGTCCTGGGTGCGCGCGGTCTCGTAGTCGTACACGTCCACGTCGGTGAAGAAAATCGAGAACATGTTGCCCGCGTACGAGAGCCGGTGCGGCACCCCGGCGGTGTTGAGCGCATCGGAGGCCAGCGCGCCGACGGTCGCCGACAACTCGTCGAGGCGCTTGTAGACGGCGTCGTCGGCCAGCCGCAGTGACGCCAGGCCGGCCGCACAGGCCAGCGGGTTACCGGAAAGGGTGCCGGCCTGGTAGACCGGGCCGGCCGGGGCCAGCCGGGACATGATCTCGGAGCGGCCGCCGAACGCCGCCGCCGGAAGGCCGCCGCCCATCACCTTGCCGTACGTGTAGAGGTCGGCGTCGACCGGGTCGAGGCCCTGCCAGCCCTGCCGGCTGACGCGGAAGCCGGTCATCACCTCGTCGACGATCAGCAGGGCGCCGTTCGCGTGGGCGATCTCGGCCAGCCGCTGGTTGAAGCCGTCCCGCGGCGGGACCACACCCATGTTGCCGGCCGCCGCCTCGGTGATCACCGCGGCCACGTTCTTGTGCGCGAAGACCGCCTCGACGGCCGCGACGTCGTTGTACGGAACCACGATGGTGTCAGCCGCCGCCGCACCGGTCACTCCGGGCGAATCGGGCAGACCGAGCGTGGCGACGCCCGAACCCGCCGCGACCAGCAGCGCGTCCACGTGCCCGTGGTAGCAGCCGGCGAACTTGACGATCGTCGAACGGCCGGTGAAGCCCCGGGCCAGGCGGATCGCGGTCATCGTGGCCTCGGTGCCCGAGTTGACCAGGCGGACCTCGTCGATCGGCGTACGGGCGACGATCTCGGCCGCCAGCTCGACCTCGCCGGCGGTGGGAGTGCCGAAGGACGTGCCCTTGACCGCGGCGGCCTGGACCGCGGCGATCACCTCGGGATGGGCGTGGCCGTGGATCAGCGGCCCCCACGAGCAGACCAGGTCGACGTAGCGCCGGCCGTCGGCGTCGGTCAGCCAGGCGCCGCTGCCCTCGGCCATGAATCGGGGCGTGCCACCGACGGCCCGGAACGCACGCACGGGTGAATTGACCCCGCCCGGCACGATGGCGCGGGCGCGGTCGAACAGGGCCTGGGAAGCCGGTGCGTCCTCCGGGTACGGGAACGAGCCGGCGCGGTATGAGGTGGTCACAGCGTCATCCATTCTGGCAGCGGCCCTCCCGTGACGGGGCAAGAGGGTTGTTCATGTCACCTTGGGTGACCCGCTGGGCCCGCTCTCAACAGGAACTACGCGGCCACTCGCGATAGGGTGAAACGCGTGGAGCGACCGGAGCTGTCCATCACGGTTCAGCGTGCCCCTGACGAGCTGACCTTCGTGCTCGCCGGGGAGATCGACGTGCTCACGGTGGCCGAGCTCAGCGCGATGGTGAACGAGGAGCTCAACGAGCCTCCGGCCCGGATCGTGCTGGATATGGCCGGTGTGACGTTCTGCGACAGCCAGGGGCTCGGCACGTTGGTCGTGCTCAGTCGCAAGGCCCAGCATGCACGCTCGGTGCTCGCCCTGGCCAACGTCGGCGACTTCCTGATGCGTGTGCTCGACATCACCGGCCTCCGCTCCGCCCTGATGATCAGTAGCGCTTGACCGCCCCTCCGACCTTTTTTGCGCGGGGAGATGTTCTGGCGAGGGCTCAGCCGGCGGTTTGTTGCGCTAAGCGCGGGGCCGCCCTGCGGGTCGTTGCTGGCCTCTCGGTTGCGGTTCTGTTGCTTTGACACCGGCGTCAAGGCATAGCGTTCGACGCATGCTGATCGGTGAGCTGGCGGCACGGGCCGGGACCAGTACGCGCACGCTGCGTTACTACGAGCAGCACGGGCTGGTTCGCGCGTCCCGGGACGCGCGTGGCTACCGCTGCTACGACGACGCCGAACTGCGGGTGGTCCGGGAGATCCGGTCGCTGCTCGACTCCGGGTTCGCCCTCGACGACATCCGCCCCTTCGTCGCTTGCCTGCGCGCCGGCAACGAGGCCGGCCACGTCTGCCCCGACGCGGTGGCGGTGCTGCGCCGCAAGCTGGCCGAGGTCGACGGCGTCATCGATCAGCTCGCCGCCGTACGCACCCGGCTGCATCGCCAGCTGGCCGACGCCATCGAGGAGCGCACCATCCGATGCCAGATGACCTGCTGACAATCGTCACCGACGCCACCTTTGCCGACGAGGTCCTGCGTTCTCCCACGCCGGTTCTGGTCGACTTCTGGGCCGAGTGGTGCCCACCCTGCCGCCCGATGGCGCAAACCTTGTCGGCCTTGGCCCCGTCCTTCGCCGGCCGGGTCGTGTTCGCCAAGCTGAACTCGGACGAGAACCCGGCCACCACCCGCGACTACCGTGTCATGTCGATGCCGACGCTGATGCTCTTCCAGGCCGGCCACCCCACGATGACCCTGGTCGGCGCCCGGCCGGCGGCCCACCTGCGAGCCGCCATCGACAACGCCCTCACTCCGTACGTGAACCGATAACCTCACCCAGGTGTATGCCCGCCGCTCCGCCCGTGTGTTGCTGGTCGACGGTCAGGACCGGTTGCTGTTGCTCCGCAACCGGTTCGCGCACGGCGAGGCGTGGCTGACACCCGGCGGTGGCGTCAAGCGCTGGGAACGCCTGGCCACGGCGGCCGCGCGCGAGCTGGGCGAGGAGGTCGGCCTCACGGTGGACCGGCGTCAGCTGGGCGCGCCGGTCGCGTTCACCACCGGGTACGCCGACCTGGGCTTCGCCCAGGGCCAGTTCCGCGACGACTTCTTCTTCCACCGCGTCGACCGCCACGACATCGACACCAGTCGCATGGAGGACCTGGAACGGGGCTTCCTCACCGGCCACCGCTGGTGGCTCCTCCCCGACCTGCGGTCCACCACCGAAACCATCTACCCGTACGCGCTACCACCGTTGCTGACCAACCTGCTGGCCGGTCGCATCCCACCCACCCCGGTCCAGCTCCCCTGGCACCACTGAGCCACCCTCAGGCGATCGCGGCAATATCGCCGTCGTCGAAGTAGATCGCCTGGTGCAGGGTCCCGCCGAGCGCTATCGCATACCGGGCGACGACATCCTGACCGGAGATCTTGCCCTGCTCGATCTGGGAGATCCGCCCCTTGGTCACGCCCATGCGCTCGGCGACCTGCAGCTGCGTCATGCCCCGCGCTTTCCGGATCTCAGCGAGACGCTGCCCGATCATCGAGGCCAGCAGTTCGCGTTTGCCGGCCTCAAACGCTTCCTCGCCGCCTGCTCGCTCGACGTACTCGACGCGAATGTCCTTCCAACGCACATAGCTGCTCACGCACTGTCCCCCTCTTCTTCGGCCCGTTCCTTCAGATAGACCTCATACCGTTGCTCCGCGAGAGGTATGGCTTGGTTGTACCACTCGTTCCACATCCCATCCTTGTCTCCCGCGACCAACAGGATGGTTGATCGCCAGGGGTCGAAGACGAACAGGATTCGAACCGTGCCCGGCCGCAGCTCCTTCAGATTGGCGATCGACGAGAGGCGGACGCTGTCGACCATAGGCCGGCCGAGACCGGGCCCGACCTCAGCCAAGATGTCGATCGCCTTAGCGACACGATCCTTCGTAGCTGGATCGAGCGCGTTGACCCAGGCTCGCACTTCATCGACGACATATATGTCCCACTCCCTGTCCTCCGGCACGGCCGAAGTTTAGCAAATACTATACCCCCCGGGGGTAGTCGCATGACAAGTCCTAGGTCTCGGATGCGTTACTTCCTGTCAGAAGGCGCGGGTGAGGTCCTCGATGAGGGCGGCCCGGTCCTGTTGGACGGCCGGGTCGGTGGTGGGGTGCCACGGGCAGGCGACGTCGAGGGCGACCACCCGGTTGGTGTCCAGGATGCGACGGACGGCCTGGAGCACGTCGGCCGCGGAAGGGCCGCCGGGGGCCGCGAAGAGCAGGCCGGGCAGTTCGGACGGGTCGATCACGTCGACGTCGACGTGGACGATCAGCGGGCCGTCGGGCAGTTTGGCCACGTCCAGGTCGGCCACCCCGAAGCGGGCGATCGCGCTGGTGCGCAGGAAGTCGGCCTCGGCCGGGTCGAGGTCGCGGGCGCCGACCAGGACGCTGCGATTCTCGGAGATCGGGCGGACGCCGAGCGGGGTGGCCAGGCGGTCGGCGTGCGCGCCCTGCAGCAGGCGCAGCGACAGGCCGCCCAGGTAGCCGGAACTGCTGCTCTCGAGCGTGTGAACGTCGCCGTGGGCGTCGAACCAGACTATCGCCGGATCGTGGCCGGCTCGCTGGGCGCCGGCCAGGGTGGCCATCGCGACCAGGCAGTCGCCGGACAGGACGATGGTGTCGCCGTCGGCGCGGATCTCGGCGGCGATCGCGTCGGCCGCGGCGGCGTGCAGGGTGACCATGCGGGACCAGACGTCGCCGTCGGGCAGGGCGGGCTCGATCAGCCGGACGCCCGTGGTCAGTGGCAGCAGGTCGTCGGCCAGGCGCTCGTCCTGGTGGTACGGAACCAGGATCATCAGTTGCCCCAGCGCGCCTTCTCGAGCAGTTCCAGGGCCTCGCCGGCGGCGTTGTCGCCGTTTCCGCGCAGCACCCGGGCGGCCTCGTCGACCGTCTCGGTCAGCCGCTGCCACTGGGCGTCCCGTTCGCGGGTGGCCTCGGCCTGGGCTTTGAGCTGCTGGGTCTTGTTCCACAGCTCGACGAAGATGGACACCTTGGCCCGCAGCACCCACGGGTCGAACGGCTTGGTCAGGTAGTCGACGGCGCCGACCGCGTAACCGCGCAGGGCCAGCTGGGCGTCACGGTCGGCGGCGGTCAGGAACAGAATGGGTACGTGCCGCGTACGCTCGCGCCGTTTGATGTGGCTGGCCGTCTCGAAGCCGTCCATGTTGGGCATCTGCGCGTCCAGCAGGATCACCGCGAAGTCGTCGGTGAGCAGCTGTTTCAGCGCCGCCTCGCCACTCTCCACGGCCACCGCGGTGACCGGCAGGCCCTGGAGGATGGCCTCCAGGGCGAGCAGGTTGTCGCGCCGGTCGTCCACCAGCAGCGCTTTGGCCCGATCAGCCACGTTCAGAACCCCCCGACAGCCCGGTCAGCCACGTTCAGAACCCCCGAAAGCCCGGCAGCCACGCTCAGCCACGCTCCGTCTCGGTCTCGTCGGCGTTGACCCAGCGGGCCATCAGCTCGATCAGTTCGTCCAGGTCGACCGGTTTGGTGATGTAGTCACTGGCCCCGGCGGCCAGCGCGGACTCCCGGTCGCCGGGCATCGCCTTCGCGGTCAGGAACACTACCGGCAGGTCGCGGAAGCGTTGATTGCGCCGGATGCCCCGGGTCGTCTCGTAGCCGTCCTGGTCGGGCATCATCGCGTCCATCAGCACGATGTCCACCTCGGGGTGCTCGGCCAGGATGCGGACGCCGTCGACGCCGTTGTCCGCGTACAGCACGTGCAGGCCGTGCATCTCCAGCGCGCTGGTCAGGGCGAACACGTTGCGGACGTCGTCGTCCACGATCAGCACGGTGGCCCCGTCGAGCTGCCGGCTGGCCGGCGTCACCACGGGCTTCTCCTCCGGCCGCGGGGTGATCATCGGGAAGTCGAAGGCCGGCGGTGCGGTGCGCGGCTGGATGGTTGCCGCCGGCACCGGCGGCACGAGCGGCGCGGGCATGGCATCGGGTACGAACGAGTCGGGCATGAACAGCGTGAACGTGGACCCTTCGCCGGGCACCGACCGGACCGCGATCTCACCGCCGAGCAGAGCCGCCAGTTCCCGGCTGATCGACAGCCCGAGGCCGGTGCCGCCGTACTTGCGGCTGGTCGTGCCGTCGGCCTGCTGGAACGCCTCGAAGATGAGGCTGAGCTTCTCGTCCGAGATGCCGATGCCGGTGTCGGTGACCGCGAACGCGACCACCTGACCGGCCTGCCGCAGCGACGGCGTGTCGAAGTCGACGCCGGGCTCGGCCGGGTTGATGCTCAACGTGACCCGGCCGTGGTCGGTGAACTTGACCGCGTTGGCCAGCAGGTTGCGCAAGATCTGCTGGAGCCTCTGCGAGTCGGTGACCAGCGCGTCGGGCAGCGAGTTGGCCAGCTCGACCCGGAACTCCAGGCCCTTCTCGTCGGCCTGCGGGCGGAACGCCTGCTCGACGTAGCTGCGCAGGCCCGCGAGGTCGACCTGGTCGGGTTCCACGTCCATCCGGCCGGCCTCGATCTTGGACAGGTCGAGGACGTCGTCGATCAGGGACAGCAGGTCGGATCCGGCGCTGTGGATCGTACGAGCGAATTCGATCTGCTTCTCGGTGAGGTTGGCGTCGGGGTTGTCGGCGAGCAGACGGGCCAGCAGCAACAGCGAGTTGAGCGGCGTACGCAGCTCGTGGCTCATATTGGCCAGGAACTCGTTCTTGTATGCCGACGTGCGGGTGAGCTGCTGCGCCTTTTCTTCCAGGCCGAGCCGGGCCAGTTCGATCTCACGGTTCTTGGTCTCGATGTTGGCCTTCTGCTCGCTCAGCAGCTTGGCCTTGTCCTCCAGCTCGGCGTTGGTGCGCTGCAGCTCGGCCGACTGGTCCTGCATCTCGCGGGCCAGCCGCTGCGATTGGGAGAGCAGTTCCTCGGTGCGCCGGTTGGCCTGGATGGTGTTGAGGGCCACGCCGATGCTGGCCACCAGCCGTTCCAGGAAGGTCAGGTGCAGACCGGAGAAGGCCGCCACCGACGCGAACTCGATCACGCCGAGCATTTCGCCCTCGAACACGACCGGAAGCACGACCAGGTCGTTGGGCGGCATCGACATCAGCCCGGACCGCATGGTCAGCACGCCGTCGTGCGTCGCGCGTACCCGGATGGTCCGCCGGCTGACCGCGGCCTGGCCGACCAGTCCCTCGCCGGGACCGAACGTCACCTCGTGGTTGCGGGCCACGTAGCCGTACGAGGCGGCGAGCCGCAGACGCATCACCGCCTGCTCGTTGTCGACCAGGAAGAACGCGCCGAGCTGCGCGTCGACCAGCGGCGTGACCTCGGTCATGATCATCCGGCAGACCTCGCCGGGGTCGCGCTGGCCCTGCAGCAGGCCGCCGATCCGGGCCAGGTTGGAGTCGAGCCAGCCCTGTTCCGCGTTGGCCTTGGTGGTGTCGCGGAGCGTGACGATCATCTGGTTGATGTTGTCCTTGAGCTCGGCCACCTCGCCCTGCGCCTCGACCGACACGCTCTGGGTGAGGTCGCCGCGGGTCACGGCGGTGGACACCTCGGAGATGGCGCGCAGCTGGATGGTCAGGGTCGAGGCCAGCTGGTTGACGTTGTCGGTGAGGTCTTGCCACGTGCCCGAAACGCCCTTGACCTGGGCCTGACCGCCCAGCTTGCCCTCGATGCCGACCTCGCGGCCGACCCGGGTGACCTCGGTGGCGAACGAGCTGAGCTGGTCGACCATCGTGTTGACGGTTTCCTTGAGCTCGGCGATCTCACCCTTGGCGTCGACCGTGATCTTCTGCGAGAGGTCGCCCTTGGCCACCGCGGTGGTCACCGAGGCGATGTTGCGCACCTGGGCGGTGAGGTTGGACGCCATGTAGTTGACGTTGTCGGTGAGGTCGCGCCAGGTGCCGGCCACACCCCGCACCTGTGCCTGACCGCCGAGGCTGCCTTCGGAACCCACCTCGCGAGCCACCCGGGTGACCTCGTCGGCGAACGACGACAACTGGTCGACCATCGTGTTCACGGTGTTCTTGAGCTCGAGGATCTCGCCCTGGGCGTCGACCGTGATCTTCTGCGACAGGTCGCCCTTCGCGACGGCGGTCGACACCTGGGCGATGTTCCGCACCTGGGCGGTCAGGTTCGTGGCCATGTAGTTCACGTTGTTGGTCAGGTCGCGCCAGGTGCCGGCCACACCCCGCACCTGTGCCTGACCGCCGAGCTTGCCTTCGGAACCCACCTCGCGAGCCACCCGCGTGACCTCGTCGGCGAACGACGACAACTGGTCGACCATCGTGTTCACGGTGGACTTCAGCTCAAGGATCTCGCCGCGGGCGTCAACCGTGATCTTCTGCGACAGGTCGCCCTTGGCCACAGCGGTGGTGACCGAGGCGATGTTACGCACCTGGTTGGTCAGGTTGGTGGCCATGTAGTTGACGTTGTCGGTGAGGTCGCGCCACGTACCCGCGACGCCCTTGACCTGAGCCTGACCACCCAGTTTGCCTTCCGAACCGACCTCGCGGGCCACCCGCGTGACCTCGTCGGCGAACGAGCTGAGCTGGTCCACCATCGTGTTCACGGTGTCCTTCAGCTCGGCGATCTCGCCGCGGGCGTCGACCGTGATCTTCTGCGACAGGTCACCCTTGGCCACCGCGGTCGACACCTGGGCGATGTTCCGCACCTGGTCAGTGAGGTTGTTGGCCAGCTGGTTGACGTTCTCGGTGAGGTCACGCCAGGTGCCCGAGACGCCCCGCACCTGCGCCTGGCCGCCCAGCTTGCCCTCGGTGCCCACCTCGCGGGCCACCCGCGTGACCTCGTCGGCGAACGAGCTGAGCTGGTCCACCATTGTGTTCACGGTGTCCTTGAGCTCGAGGATCTCGCCCTGGGCGGCCACTGTGATCTTCTGCGACAGGTCGCCGTTGGCCACCGCGGTCGACACCTGGGCGATGTTGCGCACCTGGCTGGTCAGGTTCGAGGCCATCGAGTTGACCGAGTCGGTCAGGTCCTTCCACGTACCGGCGACGTTGGGCACCTGGGCCTGACCACCCAGCTTGCCCTCGGTGCCGACCTCGCGGGCCACCCGGGTGACCTGCTCGGCGAAGAGCCGGAGGACGTCGGTCACCCCGTTCATGGTGTGCGCCAGGTCGGCCACCTCGCCGCGGGCCGAGACCGTGATCCGCTGGGTCAGGTCACCGCGGGCCATCGCCGTGGCCACCTGCGAGATCGACCGCACCTGATGGGTCAGGTTCGAGGCCATCGTGTTGACCGAGTCGGTCAGGTCCTTCCAGGTGCCGGCCACCCCGCGGACGTCGGCCTGGCCGCCGAGCTCGCCCTGCGTACCCACCTCGCGGGCGACCCGGGTCACCTCGTCGGCGAACGACGACAGCTGGTCCACCATCGTGTTGACCGTTCGGCCGATCCGCAGGAATTCACCCCGGAGAGGTCGCCCGTCCATCTCCAGGGCCATGTGCTGGGACAGGTCGCCGTCGGCCACGGCCACGATCACGCGGGAGATCTCGGTGGTCGGCCGGGCCAGGTCGTCGATCAGCGAGTTCACGGAGCGTACGGAATCGGCCCACGCTCCGTCGAGACCTTCTTCGTCGAGGCGTTCGGTCAGCCGGCCGTCGCGACCGACAATTCGGCTGATCTTGCGTACGTCGAGGTTTTGCCGCTCCTGAAGCGAGACGACCTCGTTGAACGCATCGGCCACCTCACCTGCGGTGCCGGACCACTTGGGCAGGCGTACCTTGAGATCGCCGCGGCGAACCCGCCGCAGCGCATCGGCCAGCTCGCCGAGCAGAATGCCGTCGTCGGGCACGCCGACGCTGACCTGTTTGGCCGCAGTCATGCTGTCCTCACTCGCTGTCCACCGATCTAAGGTGCTTCATCATCCCTCGCCCGAGCGGGTTGATGCGAGACATGCTTTGTGCATCGAGCGGAGAACAGGGGAGGATGCTTCTCGTGTCGGTGGAAGCGGGAACCGGAGGCGCCCTGGTGCGCCGGGTCCGGCTGCCCAACGACCGGCGTACGCCCGCCGCCGCCCGCGCCCTGGTCCGCTCGGTGCTCGAGGAAGCCGGCCTGGACGCGCTGCTCAATGAAGCCCTGCTGCTGACCACCGAGCTTTCCACGAACGCGGTCGTGCACGCCAACACCGAGCTCGACATCGAGGTCGCGGCCGACCACGAAGGCCTGACCGTGACCGTCACCGACTTCGCGCCCGGCCCGGTCGAGCAGTTGGCGGTCGGCCCGCGCAACGACAGCGTGGACATCGGCGAGGTCGCCGAACGGGGCCGCGGCCTGCTCCTGGTCGATCATTTCGCCAGTCGTTGGGGAACTGTTCACGAGGGCACCGGCAAGGGCGTCTGGTTCCGGCTCGAAGGCCGGACGAGTGGCAATTCGGTCGCGTCGGCCGTGCCCACCGGCGCCTCCCCGGAGGCCGATCTGCCCAGCGTGGGGGCGCTCGCCGCGCTGCTCGAGGTCGACCCCGAACGCAGCACCGAGGAGGGTCTGGCCGACTTCGCCCTCGAGTTGCTCTCCCGCCTGGCCCGCCTGACCGGCGCGGCCGGCGGCGTGGTGCGCCTCGACCGCGGCGACGGCACCGGACGACAGATCATGGCCCGCTACGGTCGCGCTCCCCGGGACGATGCGGCCACCATCCGGGTCGGGCTCAACGTGCAGCGTCCGTACGCGGGAGAGCTGGAGCTGGACGCCTCACCCGACGGGTACGGGCACCCGCTGGCCTCGATCGTCGCCGAGCGCCTCTCCCTGCACCTCGAGAACGACCGGCTGCGCCGCGCCGACCTGCGCCGGCAGACCTGGCTGACCTTCCTGGCCGAGGCCAGCGAGCTGCTCGCCCAGTCGCTCGACGTCAACCTCACCATGGCCCTGATCCCGCAGCTGGTGGTGCCGCGACTGGGCCAGTGGTGCGCGGTGCACACCACCGACGCCTGGGGCCGGCTACAACTCGCCGCGGCCACCCACGCCGACGAGGCGGCCGTCGCCGAGTTGCACGCCCGGCTGGCCGAGTCCGGTCCCGACTCGGTCCTGGCCCGGCTCGAGGAGGCGTCCCGGCTGGGCACGCAGGTGATGTTCGGGGCGCCGGCCGACGGTTTCGCGGTGCCGCTGGTCGCCCGCGGGCAGCGGCTGGGCACGCTCGCGGTGGGCCGGCACCACCGGCACCGGCACGACGCCGACGAGGTCGCGGTGCTCGAGGACGTGGCTCGCCGGGCCGCGCTGGCCATCGACAACGCCCGCATCCACGACGAGCGGCGCAAGGTCGCGCGCACGCTGCAGGCTTCACTCCTGCCGCCGGCCCTGCCGCACGTCGACGGTGTGGGTTTCGCCGCCGAGTACGTCCCCACCGGCAGTGAGGTGGGCGGCGACTTCTACGACGTGGTGCCCGGCCCCTCCGCCGACGGCTGGGTCGTGGTGGTCGGTGACGTCTCGGGCAAGGGCGTGCAGGCGGCCACCGTGACCGGCCTGGTCCGGGACGTGATCCGGATCCTGGTCGACGACGGCAAGCCGATGACCGAGATCCTCTGCCGGGTCAACCGGACGCTGGTCCAGCGGGGCGGCGGCCGCTACTGCACGCTGGCGATGGCCTCGGTGACCCAGCAGAAGGACGGGACGCTCGCGGTCTGCCTGCACCTGGCCGGCCACGACCGGGCGGTGCTGGTCCGGGCCGACGGCAAGACCTCGTTCGTGGGTGAGGGCGGGACGGCGCTGGGCCTCCTGGAAACCATCTCGTCGCCGGACGAACTGGTCACGCTCGGGCCGGGCGACTCGCTGATCTTCTACACCGACGGTGTGACCGAGCGCCGGCGCGGCCGCGAGCTCTTCGGCACGGCCCGGCTGCGCGAGGCGGCGGCGCCATTGGCCGGCTACCCGGCCGACGTGATGGCGGCGCGACTGCGCTCGACGACGATCAACTTCTCGGTCGAGGAGCCGCGGGACGACATCGCGATCCTGGTGCTGCGGAACGACGCCTAGGCTTGTCCCGCCGCCGGCTCGGGCCGTAACTGTCGTACGGCGCTGGCAGGCTTTCGGGCATGGCGCTTACGACGTATTACACCGCGACCACGCTCGATGGGTACATCGCCGATTCCGACAACTCGCTCTCGTGGCTGTTCGAGGCGGACTCCGGTGACAACTCGGACTTTCCCTCGTTCTTCGCCTCGATCGGGGCCTTCGCCATGGGCCGGACGACCTGGGAATGGGTCATCGACCACGAGGATCTGCGCTCCGATCCGGCCAAGTGGCACGGCTATTACGGCGACGTCCCCGCGTGGGTCTTCAGCAACCGTTCGCTGGATCCGGTGCCCGGCGTCGATGCCCGCTTTGTCCGGGGCGAGGTGCGGCCGGTGCACGCCGAGATGGTCGCCGCGGCCGGCGAGAAGGACATCTGGTTGGTCGGGGGCGGTGATCTGGCCGGGCAGTTCGCCGACGCCGGGCTGCTCGACCAGCTGATCGTCGGGGTCGCGCCGGTGACACTCGGTGCCGGCGCCCCGCTACTCCCACGGCGGCTCCCGTCCACCCGCCTCACCCTGACGTCGGTGCGGCAGGTGCATCAGTTCGCCTACCTCACGTACGCGGTCAGTTAGGCATTTCGCCCGTTTTTGTCCAGCGGAAGTGGCATCGTGATCGTCGTGAAGACGCAGTACTACACCGCGACGAGCATCGACGGATACATCGCCGATCCGGACAATTCGCTCGACTGGCTGTTCGAGGTCGACGAGGGCACCGACAACCCGTTCGGGGCGTTCTTTGCCGGGGTGGGCGCCTTCACCATGGGCGCCACCACCTATGAGTGGATCCTCGCCAACGACAACCTGCTCGAGGAACCGCAAAACTGGCACGACATGTACGGCGACGTACCGTGCTGGGTCTTCACCCACCGTGACCTGCCACCGGTACCGGACGCCAACATCTTCTTCATCAGCGGTGACGTGCGGCGCGTCCACGAGGCGATGGTGGTCGCCGCCCAAGGCAAGAACGTCTGGCTCGTCGGCGGCGGCGACCTGGTGGGCGAGTTCGCCGACCAGGGACTGCTCGACGAGATCATCCTGGGCGTGGCGCCGGTGATGCTGGGCGCCGGGGCGCCGCTGCTGCCCCGGCGGCTGACTTCGCACCAGCTGGCGCTCACGCAGGTGGCGCAGATGGGGCAGTTCGCCTATCTGAGCTATGCGGTGGGGTCGCTGGCCGATTTCGGGCGGCACAAGGCGACCGAGGTTCTGGGCAGCGCCCACCCGACCGAGCCGGCCGAGCTCTTCCACCAGCCCTAACCCTCAACGGGCTCGTGCTCCGCGCGTACCAGGGCCTGAAACGGCGAAGCCGGTGCTGCCGTGGGCGGTGATCCCGTGGCCGAGGGCCCGGTCGAAATCAGGGTCTCCATCAGCTCAGCACCTTGCGGTAGATGCGGTAGTCGGTCGACACGGCCAGGATGGCCGCAGTCCGGAAGGCCACGGTCAGAAGAACCTCAGTCAGAAGAGCTCACGGCGACCGGCGATGTCGACCTCTCGGGCAATCGCCGGCGGCGCGCTGATGACCATCGCGCGGCCGCTGCGAGCCATCAGGACGCTGCGGACCGAGTCCACGATGGCGGCGATGCGGTCGGGGGCCAGGTCGCCGGGCAGGACCGCGTGCACCGTGCCGACGCCGGCCGAGCCACGGATCGGAACCGCGCCGCCGGCCGCGTCGCGTAAGGCGTACACGGCGGCATGAAGGTCTTCGATCTTGACCGAGATGCGCAGGGCGACATCCTTGGCGGTGAACGGGTAGCGGCCCCACCAGGTCGGTGCGATCTCGGCGATCTCGGCGCCCGCGCCCAACGACCGGACCAGCCGGCCCGCGCGCTCGACCACCGATTGCGCGCCGCCTTCGAGCAGAACCGCGACCGCGCCTGGTGGTTGCTCGACGGTGCGGCCGCCGGGCATGGGAGTGGGTAGGTCGACCTCGACCGCGCTGGGGTCGACCTGCTGCGCGAGAGCCTCGTCGACCAGGTTGTGGACCTGAAGCGGGGTCGAGACGGGTATGGACACCCAGCGCCGGGCGGCCGGCAGCGGCTCGAGCCGGAGCACCGCGGTCAGCAGCACGCCCTCGAAGTCGTCGCCGACCAGGTCGGTGTCGCGGCGGCGGCCTTCCGGGTCCACATAGCCCACCCCCGCGACCTGGGCGGCGGGCTGGCCGTACTTGTGGCGCAGCGGACCGGACTCGTTGGTGGCGAGCATGCCCCCGACGGTGGCCGCGCGGGACGGCGGGTCGACGGCCAGCCGCTGGCCGCGCAGGGCCAGGGCGGCCTGCAGGGCGCGGACGGGCGTGCCCGTGCCGACCTCGGCGGACAACTCGGAGGGACGGTGGTTCCACAGGCCGCCGAGGCGCCCGGTGTCCACCAGGAGGTCGACGCCGGCCGGTGGCGTACCCCAATCGATCTTGCTGCCGGAACCCCGGGCCATCGCGGCGAGCCCCCGCTCCGCCGCGATCCGCAGGGTGTCCTCGACCTGACGGGCGGTCGCCGGGACGGTCACGAAGCTGACCCGCCGGCCGGCGACGGTGTCGACCGAGCGGGCGGTACGCGCGAAGTCGGGGCCGCTGATATCGGCCAGTGCGCGCAGCACCGGCTCGCGGCGTGGCGGTAACGGGGGCGAGCCGTTCGTCGCGGGCATCACACCGTCCCCTGACATCGATGACCCGGAAGATCGTCCATTCTGGCGTATCGTACACATGTTCGAATGGGGCCGGGGAGGGCTGTTCATGCGACTAGTCGGCGCTGACATGCGAAGACACGACGGTAACCTGAGCGGGGTGACGAGCAATGTGCCTTCGGCCGCCCGCGTCCCCTCCGAGCGGACCTTCCACGGCGACACCGTGACTGACGACTACGCTTGGCTGACGGATAAGGACAATCCCGACACGATCTCCTATCTGGAGGCGGAGAACGCCTTCACCGAGCAGACGACGGCGCATCTGGCCGGTCTGCGCGAGACGGTGTTCGGCGAGATCAAGGCGCGGACCCAGGAGACCGACCTGACGGTGCCGGTCCGCAAGGGCGAGTGGTGGTATTACACACGTACGCAGGAGGGCAAGCAGTACGGCATCCAGTGCCGCGTGCCGGTCCGCCCCGGCGAAACCGCCCCGCCGGCCGAGGGCGCCGCCGACGAGCAGGTGCTGCTGGACGGCAACGAACTGGCCGAGGGCAACGAGTTCTTCCAGCTCGGCACGTTCGACGTGAGCCCCGACGGCAACTGGCTGGCCTACTCGACCGACTTCACCGGCGACGAGCGCTTCACCCTCAAGGTCAAGGATCTGCGTACGGGTGAGGTGCTCGCCGACGAGGTCACCGACACGGGGTACGGCAGCGCCTGGTCGCTGGACGCGTCGGTGCTGTTCTACATCACGGTCGACGACGCCTGGCGCCCCTACCGCGTGTGGCGCCACATCGTCGGCCACCCCGCCACCGACGACGTGATGATCTTCGAGGAGCCCGACGAGCGCTTCTTCGTCGGCGTCGATCTCACCCGCAGCGACAAGTTCATCCTGATCGACGCCCACAGCAAGATCAGTTCTGAGGTACGCGCGATTCCCGCCGACACCCCGACGGCCGAGCCGGTGGTGATCGCCCCACGCCGGCAGGGCGTCGAATACTCGGTCGAGCACCACGGCCACCGCTTCCTGATCCTGCACAACCACGAGGCGGAGGACTTCGCGCTGGCGTACACGTCGGCCGACGCCCCCGGCGACTGGGTCGAGCTGATCCCGCCGCAGCCCGGCATCCGGCTCGAGTCGGTCGACTCGTTCCAGCGGCACGTGGTGATCTCGCTGCGCAAGGACGGCCTGACCGGCCTGCGGGTGATGGCCGACGGCAGCACCGAGGCGTACGACATGGAGTTCCCCGAGCCGCTCTACAGCGTCGGGCTGACCTCCAACCCGGAGTACGACACCCAGACCATGCGGATCAGCTACACGTCGATGGTCACCCCCGAGTCGGTGTACGACGTGGACCTCATCACCCGCGAGATGACCCTGCGCAAGCGCCAGCCGGTGCTCGGCGGCTACGACCCGGCCCGGTACGACCAGTTCCGCGAGTGGGCGATCGCCGACGACGGCACGAAGGTCCCGATCTCGATCGTCGCGCGCAAGGGCACGCCACGCGACGGCTCCGCCCCGCTCGTGCTCTACGGCTACGGCTCGTACGAGTACAGCATCGACCCCTACTTCTCCATCGCCCGTCTGTCCCTGCTGGACCGAGGCGTGGTCTTCGCGATCGCCCACATCCGCGGCGGCGGCGAGATGGGCCGTCGCTGGTACGAGGACGGCAAGCTGCTGGCCAAGAAGAACACGTTCACCGACTTCGTGGCCTGCGCCCAGACGCTGGTCAAGCACGCGTGGACGTCGGCCGACCGCCTGGTCGCCCGCGGCGGCTCGGCCGGCGGCCTCCTGATGGGCGCGGTGGCCAACCTCGCCCCCGACGCGTTCGCCGGCATCGTGGCCCAGGTCCCGTTCGTCGACCCGCTGACCAGCATCCTCGACCCGTCGCTCCCGCTCACGGTCACCGAGTGGGAGGAGTGGGGCAACCCCCTGGAAGACCCCGACGTGTACGCCTACATGAAGTCCTACTCCCCCTACGAGAACGTGGCGCCGGTCCGTTATCCGCAGATCCTGGCCATGAGCGGGCTCAACGACACCCGGGTCCTCTACCACGAGCCGGCCAAGTGGGTGGCCCGACTGCGGGCAGTGGCGCCGGAGGGCACCTACCTCCTGAAAACGGAGATGGGAGCCGGCCATGGTGGGCCGTCGGGCCGCTATGACGCCTGGAAAGAGGAGGCGTTTGTGGCGGCTTGGGTCTTGGACGTGGTCGGACTGGCATAGCCCCCTCTCTCCCCCGCCGGCCGGGGAATGCGGCAATACCCCTGCCGGCCGGGGGCGCGGCAACAAATCCATGCCGTCGACGCTATCGATCCGGCCTGCCCGGAGCCATGAGGTCGACCGCCGACCTCATCGGACCAACCACAGCCACGACTGTGGAGAAGCCCACCCAAAGCGAGCGCCGCAGAGAAGCCCGCCCAAAGGCGAACGCCACAGAACAGCGCCCCGAAGGCGAACCGCACCCCTAGGCGGTACGCAACTCGCTGAGATCGGTGGTCGAGCGCAGCACCAGCAGCCCGGCCACAGTGGCCAGCAGCATCGCCGCCAGCACCACGGCGGCCAGGAGGGCCAGGCCCGTCCACGGGACCGGGATGTTCAGCACGATCTCGTGCTTGGTCACCCATTGGACGTACGGCGGCTCCCCGGTCTCGCACTGCGCCGACGTGCCGGTACAGATCGTCTGGGTTTCGGTTCGTTTCTCGGTGGTGCCCATCAGGCGGGCCAGTCCGGTGCCGGCGGTCAGGGCGATCGCCGCCGCCGGCAGCAGCGGGGTGAAGGTGTGCCACAGGATGCTCTCGGACAGGGTCCGCCGGGGTACGCCGACCGCGTTCAGTGCGGCGTACGACCGGCTGCGGGCCACGATGCTCTCGACCATCGCCACCAGGACGCCGGCGGTCGCCACGACCAGCGCGACCGCCACCGCGATCAGGACCAGGCGCAGGGCGCCCAGGTAGAACTCGTCGGGCGCGGCGCTGCCCTGGGTCGTGCCGTCGGTCGACAGCGCGTTGATCTTCGCGTCGGCGGCGAAGCCGGTGATCATCATTTCGCGGTAGCCCAGGGCGATGGCGCCGGCCAGGATGCCGGTCAGCAGGGCGGCGAGGGTACGGCTGCCGTTCCACGGGTCGGCCATCAGGCGGCGGGATGCCAGCAGGATCGCGGGGCGCCGGCCGACCCGATGCAGGACCCGGCCCGCTGTGTACGAGATCCAGCCGGTGCCGAGGACCACACCGACCATGGTGGACACCACGCCGACGCCCATGATCGTGGCCGTCGTGTTCGGGGACAGGGCGTTGTCGCGCAAGTGGGACGGGCCGTCGAAGAGGATCAGACCGGCGGCGATGAGCAGGCCGGGCCACGGCTTGGGCGAGCGCTTCCGGCCGCGCCGCAGGACGCCGAGCGGCCCGATCAGGACGCGCCGCAGCAGGAGCATGCCGATCAGCGCGGCGGCCAGCGGGACGATCAGCAGCAGGACGGTGATCGTCGCGGTGGACGGCAGGACGTCGGTGGGCAAGACCAGAAGACCTTGCGGGGTACGCCGTTCCAGCAGCACCCGCAGCAGCAGGTAGCCCCCGAAGCCGGCGGCCGAGCCGAGGATGCCGGCCACGAAGGTCTCGGCCGCGGCGATCAGCGCGGCCTGACCTGGGGTGGCGCCGGCCAGGCGGATCGCGGCCAGCCGCCGGTCCCGGGCCGGTGCACCCAGGCGGACGCATTGCCCGGCCAGCGCCAGGACCGGCAGCGCGAGCATGACCAGGGCGATCACCACGCCCGAGCGCAGACCCGACTCGACCAACAGGGTGCTGGCGTACTGACTGGAGCCGGCGGTGAGCTCGCCGTCGGGGCCCGGGGCGCCGCCGTCGATGGCGGCCACTGTCGCGGCGGCCAGTAGGGCCACTGCCGCCAGCGCGGCGCTGCCGGCGGTCAGGCCGGTGCGGAGACGATCGGTGCGGCTCCCGGCCAGCGCCAGCCGAAACAGCGTGCCGGGCCTCATCGAACCGCCCCCACACCACGACAAAACACACGCGGAGCAAGGAAGGGGGCGGAACAAAGCGGGCGCACCGCGGGGCGAAGGGCGCGCGGGTTGAAGCGGCGGGAGCGCGGGGCGAGGCGGAGGACTGCGGCCGCGGTCATCGGACCGAACCCAGGCCAAGGCCGGTGGGATCCACGACACCGTCGCGGAGCATGACTTCGCGGTCGGCGTACGCGGCGATCTGGGTCTCATGGGTGATCAGCACGACCGCCATCCGCTCGGCCCGCGCCACCTGGACGATCTCGGTGAGGACCTGTTCGCCGGTGCGGACGTCGAGGGCGCCGGTGGGCTCGTCGGCGAAGAGGACCGCGGGGGCGGTGACCATCGCGCGGGCCAGGGCGCAACGCTGCTGCTGGCCGCCGGACATCTCGCCGGGCCGCCGGCCGGCCTGGTCGGCGACGCCGAAGCGGTCCAGCCAGTTGAGGGCGGCGGTGTGCGCGGCGCGGCGGCGGGCCCCGGCCAGCAGCAACGGCAGGGCGACGTTCTCGGCCGCGGTGAGCTCGGGGACCAGCTGGCCGAACTGGAAGAGGATGCCGAACCGGGTCCGCCGCAGAGTGGAGCGCCGGGCTTCGGACCAGCCGGCGATGTCCTCCCCGCGGAAGAGCACCTGCCCCTGGTCGACCGGCATGATGCCGGAGAGGCAGTGCAGCAGCGTCGACTTGCCGCAGCCGGACGGGCCGGTGATGGCGACGATCTCGCCCTCACCGACAGTGATGTCGACGCCGCGCAGGGCCGGGGTGACGCCGTACGAGCGGGTCAGGCCGGTGCCGGCCAGCACTGGGGTCATCGGTGCACCTCCGAGGAGAGTTCGGCCACCCGGCGCAGGGTGTTCTCCAGCCAGCGCAGGTCGGCGTCGAGATGGCCGAGGGCGTAGTCGGCGGCGACGATGTCGGTGAGGCCGGCGCCGGGGCTGGTCTTGAGCTGGGTGAGCTCGCGCATGCGTTGGACGTGGGCGGCACGCTGGGCGATCAGGTAGTCGCGGGCCCGGTGCTCGTCGGCGACCAACAGGCTGACCACGACCTTGGTGAAGAGCGTGCTGACCACGTACGGCGCGGGGGTCTCGACCTCGGTCAGCCACCGGTCGAGGTGGGCCCGGCCGGTGTCGGTCAGCGCGAACGAGGTGCGGTCGGGGCCGGCGTCGCGGTCCTGGCCGGAGGGGGCGACGTAGCCGTCCCGTTGCAGCCGGCCGAGGGTGGCGTACACCTGGCCGTAGGCGACCGGTTTGGCCCGGGGCAGGCGCTCGTCGTGGGCACGCTTGAGGTCGTAGCCGTGCCGGGGCCCGGCGGCGAGCAGCCCGAGCAGAACGTGGGGCGTCGACATGCCGGACACTATTCACTGAGTGAATAGCCGGCGTCAAGAGAGCCCCCTCCACTAGGAGGGGGCTCGCGTGCGAAGTCTTTAGGCGGTGGGGCTTTCCTGGGCGTCGACGGCCTCGTCCACCGAGGGGTACGTGTGCAGCACCTCGACCAGGCCACTCACCTCGAGGATGCGCAGCACGCCGCGCTGCGGGGCGGCCAGGCGCACGACACCACCGGCGTCGTCGGTGCTGTTCTTGGCCCGGACGAAGACCGACAGCCCGGTCGAGTCGCAGAACGACACCTCGGCCAGATCGAAGACCAGCCGGTTGCGACCCTTCTCGAGCAGGTCACTGATCTGGTCCTGCAGCTGTGGGGCGGTCGCCATGTCGAGCTCACCGGCCACCGAGACCACGACGACATCGCCGCGTTGTTCCGTTTGTACCGTCAGGGACATTCAGGACCTCCAGTTATGAGCAGACGGTACTCCACGAGCCCGGTGACGTGCAGCACGGGGCGTTAGTTGGCTGATGGCAACTATTGGCGGCGCCGGTGGTAGAGTCCCGCCCGTCGCATTGGGTCCACAGCTGGGAGGCCGCGGTGGCGCTGACTTCGGATGAGGCGAGCCGCTTCGCCGAGTTGTTGAAAGGTCACGCCGATGACCTGAGCCGGCGATGGGTGGAGGTCGTCACGTCGAGCCTGCGCGGGCGCCTGAGTCACGCCGAGCTGGAACGCCAGATCGGCGATCTGCAGCGCGCCTTCATCACCGCGCTCGACGGCGGGGCGGCCGGCCTCGACGCGGACAGCGCGGCCGAGCTCCGGGGCCTGCTCGGCGACCTGTCGGCGACCCGGGCCCGGCAGGGCTTCACGGCCAACGAGACCGCGGTCAGCGTGTTCGCGTTGAAGGACATCGTGCTCGGCATCCTGGGAACGAACGGCAGCGACGGCGCCGCCACCTTGAGTGACTACGTCGCGTTCTCCGCCTTCGTCGACCAGGCCGCGCTCCACACCTTCGACAGCTTCGTCCGGGTCCGCGAGGAACTCATCGCCGACCAGGCCGAGCAGCTGCTGGAGCTGTCCACCCCGGTGGTCAAGCTGTGGGAGGGCGTGGTCGCGGTCCCGCTGGTCGGCACGCTCGACTCGGCCCGGGCCCAGGTGGTCATGGAACGCCTGCTGCAGACGCTGGTGGACACCGGATCCCCGTACGCGATCATCGACATCACCGGCGTGCCGGCGGTCGACACCCAGGTCGCGCAGCACGTGCTCAAGACCGTGGTGGCCGCCCGCCTGATGGGCGCCGAGTGCATCATCTCCGGCATCCGCCCGCAGATCGCCCAGACGATCGTGGCCCTGGGCATCGAGTTCGGCGACATCGCGACCAAGGCGTCCCTGGCCGACGCACTGCGCCACGTGATCAGGCTCAACGCCCCGGGCAAGGGCCGCTGACATGGAGCGGGTCCCGATTCTGAAGATCGGCGACGTCCTGCTCGTCTCGATCCAGATCGACATGGAGGACCAGGTCGCCCTGCAGTTGCAGGAAGACCTGGCCGACCGGATCGTCGCCACCAGCTCGCACGGCGTGATCATCGACATCAGCGCGCTGGACATCGTCGACTCGTTCGTCGGCCGCACCCTGGCCACGATCGCCTCCATCTCCCGCGTGCTGGACGCCGAGACGGTCGTCGTCGGCATGCGCCCGGCCGTGGCGATCACGCTGGTCGAGCTGGGCCTTCAGCTGCCCGGCATCCGGACCGCCCTGAACGTCGAGCTGGGTATGGCGATGCTGGCCCGAGCCGGGTACGACGCGGACATCGGCGAGGACGACGACGAGCCGGTGCCAACGCCATGACCGAACGGATCACGGTCGCTTCCGACCAGGACGTCGTCCGCGTCCGCCAGTTGATCCGGACCGCCGCCGTGGCCGCCAAGCTCTCCCTCGTCGACCAGACCAAGCTGGTCACCGCGGCCAGTGAGCTGGCCCGCAACACGCTGGTCTACGGCGGCGGGGGCACCGTCGAGCTGATCTCGGTGGACAACGGGCGACGCAAGGGCATCCGCATCGTCTTCGCCGACGAAGGGCCGGGGATCGCCGACCTCGATCTCGCGCTCACCGACGGGTACACCACCGGCGGCGGGCTCGGGCTCGGGCTGTCCGGTGCGCGCCGGCTGGTCGACGAGTTCGAGATCGACACCAAGATCGGTGAGGGTACGACCATTACGGTCACCAAGTGGTGTCGATGAACGATGACGTGCTCAGCGGGCTGCTGGACGGCGGCGCCTGGTTCCGGGTCGAGGAGGCCGCCTCCGCCTCGGGCGTCCGACGCGCCGCCGAACGCCTGGCCGCCGAGCTCGCCCTGCCCGCCAAGCGGCTGGCCGACCTGTCGATCATGGTCGCCGAGGCCGCGGGCAACCTGGTCAAGCACGCCGAGCAGGGCACAATGATGGTCCGCACGGTACGCGACGAGGCCAGCGCGAGCGCGGGGGTCGAGGTGATCGCCATGGACAGCGGACCCGGCATGGCCGACGTCGCCCGCTCGGCCTTCGACGGGCACTCCACCGCCGGCACGCTGGGCATCGGGCTGGGCGCGATCCTGCGCCAGGCGAGCTGGGCCGATCTGCACTCCGTACCCGGCAAGGGCACCGTGCTGACCGCCCAGATCTGGCCCGCGACGGCGCCCGCACCCGCCTGGGCCGCCGGAATCACCCGGCCGCTGACCGGCGAGCAGCACAGCGGCGACGCCTGCGCGGTGCGCGTCGCCGACGGCCGCCACCAGGTGCTGATGGTCGACGGCCTGGGCCACGGTCCGCTGGCCGCGGCGGCCGCCCAGGAGGCCGTACGCGTCTTCCGGCTCGCCGCCCCCGGACCACCCACGACCGTCGTCGAAGCCCTGCACCGCGGCCTCGCACACACCCGCGGCGCGGCCGTCGCCGTCGCCGAGACCGACCAGGAGGCCGGCGTGGTGCACTACGCCGGACTGGGCAACATCACCGGAACCATCCACGCGCACGGCGTCCCGCGCAAGGGCCTGGTGTCGCTGCCGGGCATCGCCGGCCACCAGCGGCGGCAGATCCGGTCGTACGACTACTCGTTCCCGACCGGCTCGACGCTGATCATGCACTCCGACGGCGTGGTCGACCGCTGGAACCCCGGGGACTATCCCGGCCTGCTCAGTCACTCACCGCAGGTGATCGCCGCGACGGTGCTGCGCGACGCCGGCACCCGCCGTGACGACGCCGGCGTGCTGGTGGCCCGCCATGAATGACGTCCTGGCCCAGATCCGGCTCCGGGTGGCGCAGGACGTGTTCGTCGTCCGGCAGCTCGGCCGTGAGGTCGCCCGCGAAATGGGCCTGGAGGAACAGGATCAGACCCGGGTGGCCACCGCGCTCAGCGAGGCGGCCCGGGTGATGGTGGCGAGCGGACAGGTCACGACGGTCGCGTTCCGGCTCGCCCAAGGCCCCGCCCCCAGTCTTCTGGTAGAGATGACTCGTCCGGTCGGCGCTGACGCGGCGCCGGTCGCCGAGCAGTTGCGGGTGGCCGGACGGCTGGTCGACATGATGGAGGTCGATGATGGTGAGACGGGTACGGTGGTCCGGATGGCGCGCCGCCTCCCGGCCGGGGCCAACAGTCTGACCCCGGAATCCATGGACGAGATCCGCGCCCGCCTCGACGCGCACCGGCCCGGCACCCCGCTCGACGAGCTGGCGGTGCAGAATCAGCAGCTCATTTCCGCCCTCGACGAGGTGCGGGCGCAGCGTGACGACCTGGCCCGGCTGAACGCCGAGCTGGAAGAGACCAACAAGGGCGTGATGGCGCTCTACCACCAGCTCTCCGAGGAGCTGGAGGAGACCAACCGCGGTGTGGTGGCGCTCTATGCCGAGCTGGACGAGAAATCGGTGCAGCTGCGCGCGGCCAGCGAGGCGAAGAGCCGGTTCCTGGCCAATGTCAGCCACGAGCTGCGCGCCCCGGTCACCGCGATCATCGGGCTGAGCCGGCTGCTCGCCGACGACGGCTCCGACCAGCTGACCAGCGAGCAGGACCGCCAGGTGGAGCTGATCCGCACCTCCGCCACCGACCTCCTGGCCCTGGTCAACGACCTGCTCGACCTGGCCAAGGCCGAGGCCGGCCGGATCGAGCCGACGCCGTCCGACGTCGACCTGCGCGCGGTCTTCGGCCAGCTCCGCGGCACCCTGCGCCCGCTGGCCACCCGTCCCGAGGTGGACTTCGTGGTCGAGGAGCCCGGGCTGCCGGTCCTGCGCACCGACGAGGTGCTGCTGGCCCAGGTGTTACGCAACCTGCTGACCAACGCGATCAAGTTCACGGCCGAGGGTTCGGTGCGGCTGAGCGTGACCCCGGTCGGCGACGACGCCGTCTTCAAGGTCGCCGACACCGGCGCCGGCATCCCACCTGAGCTGCACGAACGCGTCTTCGAGGAGTTCTACCAGGTGCCCGGCAGCCGGGCGCTGAGCGGCAAGGGCACCGGCCTCGGTCTGCCGTACGCCCGCCGCTTGGTCACCATCCTCGGTGGTGCGCTCCGGGTCGAGTCCGAGCCCGGGAAGGGGAGCACATTCACCGTCGTCCTGCCGGTCGGTGCGCCGTGACTCCCGCCTCGATCCTGGTCGTCGACGACAGTGCTACCAAGCGTTACCTGCTGGTGAGCTGGCTGAGCCGGGCCGGCTTCAGCGTGCTCGAGGCCGAGGCCGGTACGGACGCGCTGGCCATGCTGCCCGGCGCCGCCGTCGACCTGGTGGTACTCGACGTGAAGCTGCCGGACATGAGCGGTTTCGACGTCTGCGAGAGGATCAAGAGCGATCCCGAGTACGGAGTGCTGCCGGTGATCCACGTGTCGGCGCACGCGGTCGACGTGGTCGATCGGGCTCAGGGCCTCAACCGCGGCGCGGACGCCTACCTGGTCGAGCCGATCGAACCGGACGAACTGATCGCGACCGTCCAGGCGGTGCTGCGCTATTACCGAGCCCGGCAGCGGGCCGAGACGCTGGCCGCGCGCATGGTCAAGCTGGCCGAGACCACGCTGGAGATCAACTCCTCGTCGACCCTGTCCGGCCTGCTGGAGGCGGCCGCGGCCGGCGCCCTGTCGATCTTCGGCGGCCCGGTGGTGGTGCTGGCCGAGAACTCCGACGGCGTCAGCCTGGCCGCGACCGGCTCTCCGGTGCGGCCGTGGTCGCTGGACGACGGCAACGTGGCCGTGGGTTCGCTGGTCCGCACCGACGAACCCGGCGACTGGGACGTGGTGTCCTGGCCCGAGGGCGAGTCCGTCGCGGTGGCGGTGGCGCGGCTGCGCATCGACCGGCCGCCGGTCTATGTGGCCGTGCCGGGCAGTTCGCAGACGCCCGGCTTTCCGGTGCTGCGGCAGCTCGTGCAGGCGGTGGCGGCGGCGGTCGAGGCGCAACGGTCGTACGACGAGGAGCACCGGATCGCGGTCATGCTCCAGCGCAGCCTGCTGCAGTCGCGGCTGCCCGAGGTGCCCGGCCTGGAACGGGCGGTCCGCTACGAGCCGGCCGGCCACCAGACCGAGGTCGGCGGCGACTTCTACGAGATGACCATGGTCGACGGCCGCTTGCTGGTGGCGATCGGTGACGTGGCCGGGCACTCGCTGCACGCGGCCACGGTGATGGCCGAGATCCGGCACGCGGTGCGGGCCTACGCGGTCGAGGGCCATCCGCCGGGTGCGGTGCTCGAGCTGGTCAATCACTTCATGCGTACGGTGTTGCCGACCGACTCGGCCACGGTCTGCCTACTCACCCTCGAACCGGCGACCGGGCACGTGCGGATGGCCAGCGCCGGGCACCCGCCACCGCTGCTGCGTACCGCCGAGGGGGTCCGTTTCCTGCACGCGCACGGCCCGCTGCTCGGCATCAACGCCCGGCGTCCCGACGACTTCGAGTTCGTCTTGCCGCCCGGCGGCACCCTGATCCTCTACACCGACGGCCTGGTCGAACGCCGCGACGCCGACATCGACGTGGGCCTGAGCGCCCTGGCCACGGCGGCGGCCGAGGTCGAGGGCGACCTGGACGACTTCTGCACCCGCCTGCTCGACGGCCTGGCCGGCAACGGTCAGCGCGCCGACGACCTGGCCGTCATCGCCCTACGCCGCTCCGCCCCCTGAACACCCGCCCGGCCCCACCCACAGCGCCCCGGACCACCACCACTGAGCCCAGTGGTAGCCCCACGCGGCATCCGCCCCGCCCACAGCACGCTGGGCTACCACCGAAAAGCCCAGCGGTAGTCCCACGCGGCATCCGCGGCGTGGATGGCGCCCTGGGCTACCACTGGGCATTTGGGGTTCAGGCGGCGGCACCACGGAGGAAGTTGTCGACCAGCTTCTCGGCCAGGCCCTCGTGCGGGATGTTGGGGTTCCAGCGGAACCAGTTCTGCACCATGCCGGGCGCCTGAAGCATCAGCAGGCTGAGCTCGATGTCCAGGTCGGCGCGGAGTTCGCCGCTCTCGACACCGCGGCGCAGCACGTTGCGCATCAGGTCGCGGCGCGGCTCCATGACCGCTCCGAACGCCGCCCGCAACTCCTCGTCGCGCAGCAGGTCGGGGATCAGGCAGGCGGTGACCTTGCCGTAGATCTCCATACGCTTGCCCCGGTTGGCGCTGACCAGCGCGATCAGGTCGCCGCGGAGCGACTCGCCGGGCGGCTGCACCGGCGGGCCCTTCATCGTGCCGACCGCGTCGATGAGCATGGCCTCTTTGTTGGGCCACCGGCGATAGATGGTCGCCTTGCCGACCCCGGCGCGGGCGGCGACCGCCTCCATGGACAGCGCGAAACCGCTCTGCCCCTCGCTGAGCAGGTCGATCACGGCATTCATGATGGCCTCATCGGCTTTCGCACTGCGGGGCCGGCCTGGAGCGCGACCTTTGAGATCGGCATTGCGCTCCAGGTCGGTTCCCGCATCCGCGCTCGCGGTCGTCATGGCATCCATTGTTGCCTGCGCGTTACGCCTCGACCAGAGCGACGCCCTGCTCCTCGGCCAGGCTCTCCTCGGTACTGGGGGCGGGCGCCTGGGCCGGGCGCTTGCTCGGCAGCCAGATCGCCGCCGCGGCCACGCCCAGCAGGGCGACGACCACGCTGGCGATCGAGGCATAGTGCATGGCCGTCACGAAGGCGTCGTTGGCCGAGGCGACCAGCCCGGGACCGGCGGCACCGGCTTGTTCGGCCACCCCGTACGCGCCGGAGATGGACTCCTCGGCGGCCGCGCGGGCCGCGGCGGGCAGACCGGCGGGCACCTCGCCCAGATTGTCCCGGTAGACCGAGCTGACCACCGCACCGAGCGCGGCCACGCCCAGGGCGCCGCCGACCTGCCGGATGGTGTTGCTGACGGCGGAGCCGACGCCGGCCTTCTCCCGCGGGAGCGCCGCCATGATCGACTCGGTGGCGGGCGGCATCACGTTGGCCATACCCACGCCCATCAGGAAGAACAGCGCGCCGACGACCCAGATCGGGGTGTCCACGCCGATCATGGTGAAGCCGGCCAGACCGGCGGTGACCAGCAGCAGGCCGACCGTGCTGACCGCGCGGGGGCCGAACCGCTTGACCATGGCCGCGCTGCGCGGCGCGAAGACCAGCTGGCCGAGGGCGAACGGGACGAACAGCGCGCCCGAGGCCAGCGGACCGTAGCCGCGGACCAGTTGCAGGTAGAAGGCGCTGAAGAACATCGCGCCCATCGCGGCGAAGAAGATCAGGCCGATCACGCCGGTGGAGGCGGCGAACTGGCGGTTGCCGAAGAGCCGGACGTCCAACGCCGGGAACTCGCGGCTGCGCTCCCACAGCACGAAGGTGGTCAGCACGACGACCGCGCCGAGCAGCGGGCCCCAGGACTGCGGGTCGCCGAAGCCGGCCTCGCCGCCCTCGATCACGCCGTACGTGAGCAGGCTCAGGCCGATCACCGAGAGCAGCACGCCGACGATGTCGATCCGGCCCGGCTTGGGGTCACGGGACTCGGGCACCAGCACCGCGACGAGCACGATGCCGACCACCACGACCGGCACGTTGATCAGGAAGACCGAGCCCCACCAGAAGTTCTCCAGCAGGAGGCCGCCGACGATGGGGCCGATCGCGACGCCGAGTCCGACGGCGCCGGCCCAGACGCCGATGGCGCGGCCGCGCTCGCTCGGCTCGAAGACGTTGGCGATGATCGAGAGGGTGGCCGGCATGATCGCGGCGGCGCCCAGGCCCATCACCGCGCGGGCGGTGATCAGCTGGCCCGAGGTGGCGGCGTAGGCCGAGATGAGCGAGGCGATGCCGAAGACGGCCAGGCCGATGATCAGGCTGAGCCGGCGGCCGAAGCGGTCGGCCAGCACGCCGGCGGTGAACAGCAGACCGGCGAAGACCAGGGTGTACGAGTTGATCGCCCATTCGAGCTGGCTCTGGGAGGCACCCAGGCCCGCGTCGGGGTCGGCGATCGTGCGCATGGCGACGTTCAGGACCGTGTTGTCCAGAACCACCACCAGGAGGCTGATGACGAGAACGCCCAGGATCGCCCAGCGCCGGGGATGTCCGTTCATGCTGACTTCTTCCAGTTTCGATACGAGACAGGTCCGTATTATCTGAGGAAGCGTAAGCCCATCGGGCAACGATACGGAACGGACTCGTATCGAATGTGTTTCTGATCACGACGGCGTCGAACCGTCCGGGCCCGGCATCCGTACCATCTGTCGTGCCGGCCGACCGGGAGCGCGCCTACCAGGCGTTCTTCGAACAGCACCACGCCGACCTGGCGCGCCTCGCGTACCTGATCACCGGCAACCCGGACGCCGCGGCCGACATCGCGGCGGACGCGCTGGTGGAGATCTGGCGGCACTGGCGCCGGGTCACGAGCGCGGACAACCCCGTCGGGTACGCCCGCGGCGTGCTCGCCAACACCGCCCGCGGCTGGCTGCGGCGGGACCGCCGGGAACGACTGGGTCTGCTGCGCAGCCGGCTGAGCACCGACGAGTACCGCGGACCCGACGTCCCGGCGGTGCTCGACGTGCGGGCCGCGCTGCGCCTGCTGCCCATCCGGCGGCGGGAGTGTGTCGTGCTGCGCTACGCGTTCGACGTACCGGAGAAGGAGGTGGCGGCGATTCTCGGGATCTCGGTGGGCGCGGTGAAGAGCCACACCTCGCGGGGCGCCGATCAGCTCGCCGCGCTGCTGCGCAAGGCCGGCCACACGGCCGATCTCGGGCTGCTGCCGGTGCTGGAGCGGCGATGAGTCACCACCACGACGACCGGTTGCGGTTCGAGCTTCGGCAGGCGGCCGACGCGTACGTGCCGGACCGCGCCACGATCGCCCGGCGTACCGCCACCCGGCGCGCGGCCGCCGCCCGTCGCGACCGCCTCCGCCCGGCCGCCGCCGCCCTGGCCGTCGTGGCCGTGGCCATCGGCGGCGTGGTCGCGGTCCAGCTCAGCGACGGTTCCACTCCTCCGCCGCCGGTCGCCGGGGCCCCGCCACCGCCGGCTTCCCGCTCGGCCGGGCCCGCCTCGACCCGGCCGGCACGGACCAGACCGGCGACGTCGAAGCCGACCACCGAGCCACCGGCCGAGCGTGCGCCGGCCGATGACCCGACCACTCCGGCCGCACCCCAGCTGGTTCAGGTCTCCGGGACGGTGGACAAGGCCTCGGTGGCCAACTGGACGCAGAACACGGTCACCGTCAAGGCCGACGAACCGACCTGGGTCCAGGTCACCGTGCGGGTCGAACGGACCCGGGACGCGTCCCGGGCCGGCTGGTTCACCACCGTGCCGAACTCGGACCTCACCTTCACCGCCAAGGACACCCCGGACGCGCTGCTGTACACGTACACCCTCAAAGAGGGGGCCCGGCTACGGCCCGGCACCTACGTCTTCGCGGCCCAGTTCTCGCACGGCACCGGGCGGGACCCGGACGGCGACACGTTCACAGTGGACGCCCGCTCCGGCGGAGCCGACGCCACCTCCCGTGGCGACTTCATCGGAAATTAAGGAAGTCGCGAGCAACCTTCTCCGCGGTTTCGGCGGAACCGGAAAACCTTGAACGAGCCGGCGCCGGGCGTCCGTACCGATCGACGTAGAACGCCCTGACGAAAAGGTGGAAGACATGAACCGCACGTGGCGCAGGCAGGAAAACCGCCGGTGGTGGAAGCCCGTGACGATCGGCGCGGCGGCACTGGCGGTGACCGCGGGTGGACTCGGCGTGGCGATGGCCTCGGAGAACGGCAACAGCACCAAGGCCGCCGGCTCGATCGTCTGCCCGGACGTGGCCGGCCAGCTGCCCGCCATCCCGGACCGGGCCAAGGCCGAAGTGGACCGCAACCTCGCGCTACTACAGACCCAGATCAACGAGGCCAACAGCCGGCTGGCCCGCGACGGCGACCAGGGCGGCCCCAACTTCGTCAACAACGCGATCCTCGGCCCACTGAAGGACAAGCGGATCTCGACGATCGACCGAATCGCCATCTCGATCGGCCGGGCCGGGGAGAAGCCGCAGGGTCTCGACCGGCTGGCCGCGTGCTCGCTCTCGGGTGAGGCCGCGGCTCCGGCCGCTCCGCCGGCCGAAGAAGCGCCGCCGGCTGAGGAAGCCCCGCCGGCCGAAGAGGCCCCGCCCGCTGAGGAAGCCCCGCCGGCCGACGGGGGCGGCAACGCCGACGCACCCTTCGGCGTGATCTCCTGCCCCGACGTCGCCAGCAAGCTGCCGGACGTCCCGGCCTCGGCCCAGGCCGAGATCGACCGCAACCTGGCCCTGTTGCAGACCCAGATCGACGAGGCCAACGCCCGCCTGTCCCGCGACGGCGACCAGGGCGGCCCGAACTTCGTGCAGAACGCGATCCTCGGCCCACTGGAGGACAAGCGAGTCGCGACCATCAACCGCATGGCCACCGCCATCGGCCGCACCGCGGCGAAGCCGGTCGGACTCGACGCACTCGCCCCCTGTGCGCTGAACGACTGAGCCGCCCCGACCTGAGATCGGCGATCACCGTGGCCGCACGGTGACCGCCGATCTCAGGCGTTATTCACCTGCACACCCCGGTCCACCCCAGCTAGCCTTCCCGCACCTACTACTCGGGAGGCAGTCATGCGCGATTTCGAGGCAACGTCCTTTTGAGCCGACCAGCAAGCGCCGCCGGGGGTTCCCTCTAGCGAGACGCAGGTCAAACGCGGCGACCGGGTCGTCGGCGCGAACAAGGAACTAATCGAGAAACTGGGCCGCAACGACCCGTGCCCGTGCGGTTCCGGGCGGCGCTTTCCGCCGGTGCTGCCGGTCCGGCGGTCGTTTCGACGACACCAACGGCCACTACTACGTCCGGGACTGACCGATCCCGCCCTCGGGCCCGCGCCATACATGCGGCGCGGGCCTTTCGCATCTCCGCCCGCCCGCCCGGCCGCCCGCCACGCCGCCGCTCCTGCCCACCGCCGCTCCGGCCAGCCGACACTCTTGCCTCCCCGCCGCTCCCGGTCACCGCCGCTCCCGGTCACCGCCACTCCCGGGTCACCGCCGCTCCCGGGTCGCCGCCACTCCCGGGTCGCCGCCACTCCCGGGTCACCGCCACTCCCGGTCACCGCCGCTTCCACCGCCGCCGCTCCGGGTCACCGCCACTCCGGGTCGCCGCCACTCCACCCTGTCGCACTCTCCGACCCTGCCGCCGCTCCTGTCCGCGTGGAGATATGCCCGGAGGACCCTTTGCTCTGAGCACATATATGCATCGCCCACGCGTAGTGATGACATGCGTGCTCAAGCAAGGACAGCGGCGATGCGTATTTGTGCTCAGAGCAAAGGGCGCGGCGATGCGTAATTGTGCTCAGAGCAAAGGAGGCCAAACAGCGGTGGCGGGGAGACGAGAGAGGCGAAGAGCGGCGCCACCTCAGCGGGGCGGAAGGAACGACGCGGGACGCCCAGGAACGACGCGGGACGCCCAGCAACGACGCGGGACGCCCAGCAACGACGCGGGACGCCCAGCAACGACGCGGGACGCCCGGGAACGGCGCGGGGCGGAGGGAACGGCGCGGGGTGGCGACTGCGGGGATGGGCGGGCTGAGCGGCGGGAACGCCTGTGGCCGGGCGCTCCCGCCGCGGGGTCGTCAGTCGAGGAAGCCGAACTCGTCGGCCTTGCACCCGCTGACGAAAGCTGCCCACTCGGCGTCGCTGAAGCGCAGGGCGCCGGATGCGGGCGAGGTGCTGTTGCGGATGGCCACGCCGCCCTCGACCGCTGCGACCTCCACACAGTGGCCGGCGGCTCCGCTGAAGGAGCTCTTGCGCCAACCGGTGACGTGGATCATCTCCTCGCCGCTCAGAAATACACCCATACCGAAAACCACCCTTCTTCGCCGTCTGCTCGACCCCAATAGTCAAGCGACTAGTAGTCGGAGGACGACGGACAGGGTGTGCGATCGTCTGGTTGGCGTCGCGTCGGCCTACGGTGCCGGGGGCCGGTCGAGGAGAGGGGCCAGCTGGGTCAGCAGCTGCTGCGTGCTGACGTTGGGCGGGAGGTCGATCGACAGGCTGACGCCGGGTCCTCGTACGGTCAGCGTGGTTGGCTCCCCGGCCGGTTTGCGCGGCTGGTGCAGGCGCCACTGGCGGAGCGCGGCGGCCAGCCGGGGGGCGTACTGCTTGAGCGTCACCAACGTCACGATGCTGGCGGCGACGTTGACGCCCTCGATGGCGATCACGACAGCGCCGGCGTCACGCACCCCGTCGTAGGGAAGGTCCATCTCCCGCAGCACTTCTTCGGGCAAGTTCAATCGCACGTGGTTCGTCGTCACCTGTGACACGAGCGGCGATCTCCTTCCGGATCTCGAGCGGTAGCCTCCGCAGCCGGGCCGAAGCCGGCTCCCCGACGATGTAGCCCTGCACGTGCCGGATCTTCTTCTCGGCGAGCTGCCGCAACGTCACCGGTGAGTGCTCGTCGACGCCCTCGACGATGACCACCCGCGGCGCGTGCGTCTCGCCGCGGTCGAGGGCGTCCCGGGCCATGGCCACCACGAAGGAGAGCTCCAGCAGCGCCTGCCGGTGGTGCAGGATGGCCCGGTCCACCTTGATCTGTGTCAGGGGCAGCTCGGCCATCCGGGACAATGACGCGTACGCGGAACCGAAGTCGTCGACCGCGAACCCGACACCGACATCCCGCGCGATCTCGACCAGCCGGTTGTGGAAGTAGGCGTGGGGCTCGTCCGGCCACTGTTCGTCGATGCGCGGCTCGATCGGGTCGCGCTCGGAGATCTCCAGGGTCACCGAGCTCGGATCGAGATTGGCGGCGGCGATGGCGGCGCGGAGGGTCTCGACGTACGAGTCGCTGAGCAGCGCCCGCACCGACACATTGACCGACAGCGGTTTGGGCATGTCCCACGGGTCCTCGGCGTGCGCGCGGGCGTACGCCATCATTGCCTTTTCGGTGATGATCTGATCGCGGGCGATCGTGAAGCAGTCGGTCCAGGCATCCGGCACCTGCAACATCGCGGCGGGCGCGCGCATGTCGTCGAGCGACCGGCGGGCCAGCGCCTCGTAGCTGTGCACACCGACCTGCTGGGGCGTCGGGCCGATCGTGACGACCGGCTGGAAGACGATTTCCATGGACCGCACGATTTCCTGGTATTGCCGGAAGCAGCGCTCGAACATCGAGGTGGGCAGCCGCCCGAACGTCTCGCGGAGGGCGGTCAGGGCCAGCACCTCGGCCTCGAGCGGATGCCGCGCGAAATCGGCCCGCCACACCGTCTCGAGCACCTTGGCCACGGGCTGCCCGGCCGCCACCAGTTCCGGTCGCGGGTTCACCGCCACCAGGAAGAGCACCTTGCCGGCCGCGCGGTTCACCGGCGCGCACAGCAGGGTGAGCCCATTGCGCTCGATGGTGTGGCCGAACCAGTCCGGCCGGAGGCCCTCCTCGGCCGGCTGCAACAGGTGGCGCAGATCGTCGAGGTCGAAGCGCGGCGTCGCATCGACGATCTGGAAGCTCTCGTGGGCATACTCGAGAAGCGCCACCGAATCGGCATCCGTCGCCGATTGGACATGCTGGACATTGGCGCGCAGCGGCTCGGAAAGGCCGAGTGGATGCGGCTTGGCCGCGGCATGCGAAATTCCATCGATAAGCGTGAGAATGTCGGCCGCATACTGTTCGAGCGGATTTTTCAACGGCGTCACGCTCACGCCCGGGATCGCGGACGCCGGGGCCTGGCCGACGCCGGACGCGTCGGTCTCCGGGCGGGTGAGCACGGTGGTGCCGCCCCAGCTTTTGGTGACCACGCCCGGACGGGAATCGAGCCCCTGCTCCTGGACATAATTGGTCATCGCCTGGAAGGTCACCTGGCCACGCCGGTCGACCGCCTGGCCACGCAGGCCGCGGAGCACGTGATAGGTCAGCACGCCGTGACCGAGCTCGGCGTCCTCCCGAGTGGTGCCGTCGCCGGCACAGGCCATCAGAGCGCTGTATCGCGCTTCGGGCCGGCCGTCATGGCTGATCAGGTCGATATTTTGCTCAGTGGTGGCGAGCAGGCTCCCCGCACGGCAGCAGTCCAGGATCAGCAGGGCGGTGCCCGGGAAGCGGCCCAGGACGTGACGTTTCAGGTATGACATCCGCAGCC
The DNA here is from genome assembly GCF_043197135.1 of Actinoplanes sp. NPDC049265. NCBI lineage: Bacteria > Bacillati > Actinomycetota > Actinomycetes > Micromonosporales > Micromonosporaceae > Actinoplanes > Actinoplanes sp. NPDC049265. The sequence continues at coordinate 404,173 of NZ_JBICSP010000005.1, forward strand.
CGGCCTCGGGATCGAGAGCCAGGGCCGAGTCGTCGAGGTCGGGCGTCACCAGGTGGACGTCGGTTCCCCGGCTCCAGTCGGGCTCGCGGGTGTGGCCGGCGAAGAAGACGAGCAGCACATCGTCGCGACCAGCACCGTGCACGGCCTGGGACAACGAGGCTTTGACGGCGCCCACGGCCGCGTCGGGCCCGAGGTGGAGGGACACGTCGGCCGGATCGAACGTGCCGATCTCGGGATCACAGAGCAGATCGCGCACCGCACGTGCATCTTTTTCGGCGAAGAGAAGCGGCGGCAGCCCGGCCGCGGGCACGGTGCTATTCACACCGATGATCACCGCAATGCGCCGGCCGGCCACTCGTCGTCCTAGGAGTTCTCGCCCTCCAGGATGGACGGCTGACCGGTCCAGGGTACCGCTGGATAACCAGGCCTCAAACTTGATCAATTCGATGTCTAGTTTGCACGGAATAACGAGCACCATTCGATTTCCATGGGTAATTGCGCGATTCCGTGAGGTAATGACAACGTTTTCCGTCCGACGGATATCGTTGACCGATGATCATTGACGTCGGCGGGATCCGGATCGCCTACGACGAGGCCGGCACGCGCTGACGCCGCCGGACGAGCCGACACCGTTCGATTTCGCGGCCGTCAGCGGTCGACGCCTCCCTCAGTTAAGGAAGCGGCCAGGAGGAACACGCCGAGCGGGGTCAGCAGCAGCCCGCCGAGCAGCAGAGCGGCCGCGACCCAGCCTCGGCGGGGGCCGGCGGTCTCCGGTCCATGGTGGAATTCTGCTATATCATCGCCACGTCGTTGTCGGCGTGGGCGATGCTGGTCAGCGACCGCCACAACAGGACCACGAAGACGGCCGAGCCGACGAAGGCGAACCAGAACGGCGCCGTCACGCCGAAACGAGTGGCCAGGGTGCCGCCGATGGCCGAGCCGACCACCATGCCACCGAACACACAGATGGTGTTGACGCTGGTCACCCGGCCCTGCAACGCGGCCGGCACGGCTCGCTGGCGGACGGTGATCGACGTCGTGCCCCAGATGAAGGCGTGCGCGCCGAAGACGAAGAAGATGGCCAGCGCGGCCGGCGCCCAGGTGGTCACGGCCAGGGCCAGGTGGGTCAGGGTCTCGATGATCAGACCGGCGCGCATCACGTTGCCCAGGCTGACGCGGGCGGTGATCCACCCGTACATGCCGGTGCCGAGCAGCCCGCCCACGGCCGAGACCGTCGTGAGCAACCCGAACCCGAAGGCGCCGAGCCCCAGCCGTTCGGTCGCGTAGAGCACCAGCACCGACCAGGCCGCGCCGAACGTCACGTTGAAGATCAAGATCGTCAGCACCAGGGTACGCACGGCCGCGTGCCGGATCGTCCACGCGAAGCCCGCCCGGATGTCGCGCAGGACCGCCGCCTTCTCCGGTGTCGTCACGGGCAGGGTGAGCCGGGCCAGCAGCAACAGCGCGGCCAGCACCAGGACCGCCTCGGCGACGAACGGCCACACGTATCCGGCCGCGAACAGCGCCGCGCCGATCGGCGGGCCGGCCAGCTGGTTGAGGGTCAGGAAGCCGGTCTGCACGCGGGCGTTGGCCACGCCCAGGTCGGCCCGCGGCACCAGCATCGGGGTGAGCGTGGCGGTCGTGTTGTCGGCGAACACCTCGGCCGTGGCCAGCAGCCCCAGGCCGATCAGCGCGCCGGCCACCGTGAGCCGGCCGGTGGCCAGGGCCGCCACCAGGGCGAGGAGCACGAGGAGCCGGGTCGCATTGGCCACCAGCACGATGCGGCGCCGGTCGAGCCGGTCGGACAGCACCCCGGCGTACAGGCCGAAGACCATCGGCGGGGCCCAGCGCAGCAGCGCCGCCATGGAGACCAGAAAGGGCTCGTCGGTCAGCGCGGCGACGAGCAGCGGGCCGGCCGCGGCGGCGACGCCGTCACCGAGGTTGGTCAGCCACGACGAGCCCAACAGCCATCGGAAGGGTGTTCCCAGCCGGGGCGGCACCGCCCGATTCACGAGCCTGTTCACCGCGAGACTCTACGCGCATCGCGACGCACCGGGCCAAGCGTTTACCCGACCGGGAAGGTCGTTCCGATGGCCATGCCGGTGATCCACTCGGGGACGGGCTCGTAGCTGTCCCAGACCAGTGGCAGCCCGGCCGCCGCGTGACCGACCAGCCAGGTACGCACCTCGTGACCGCCGCTGCCGGCCTCCTCCTCCAGCTTGTCGTGGCCGAGCGCGACGATCGGGTCGAGGTCGAGCGTGTACAGCTGACGCAGGAACCAGCGGTCCCAGTCGGCGTTGACCGGGGCGTCGGGGTTGCCGGCCATGGCTCGGACCCGGGGTTCCCGCACCGCGGCGAACGCCCGGGCGTCCTGCCGGCCGTGGATCAGGGAGTCGCGGCGCTCGCCGACCACCGAGGGATCGCGCGGGTCGTTGGACGGCAGCCAGTGCGACAGGCCACCGCTGGCCACCACCACCACCCGGCCGGCGTCGGGGGACCGCCGGACGGCCGCGCCCAGCGCCCGGCCCAGCGCGACGCAGCGGGCCAGGCTCGGCAGGGGCGGCGCGGCGGTGTTCAGGACCAGCGGCACCAGCGGGACGCCGATGCCGCCGGTGGCCATCTCGTAGCTCTGCACCACGCCGTGGTCGACGGTCAGCGCGTACGACAGGGACACGTCGAACCCGGCGTCGGCCAGCCCGTCCCGGATCGCCCAGGCCGGCCCGGACGCGACCGGCAGCGGCCCGGCCGTGCTTCCGAAGTCACCGAACCCGGTGGCCGCCTCGACGCCGAGCACGAACGGCGGCATCTGGTCGTAGAAGTTGGCGTGGAAGTGGTCCGGCCCGATCACCACCACCGCGTCCGGGCGCAGCTCGGTCACCGTCGCGGCGACCCGGCGCGCGTCGGCGAGGAAATGCGCACCGGGCTCCCCCTCGGCGCCCGGTGGCAGCAGGGTGGCGAACGGCGAGTGGGACATGCCCACGAAGCCGATGATCTCGCTCATGCGGGGTCCTTCCCGAGCAGGAGGAAGTCGCGGTGCGTGGCCAGGTATTCGCCGGGCTTCTCCCACTGCGGCCAGTGCCCGGCGTCGGCGATCACGTGCAGCCGGGCGTCGGGCAGCCAGCCGAGCAGCAGGTCGGCCTCGTCCAGGCCGCCGGTCGGGTCGTGCTCGGTCCAGAGCAGCAGCGTCGGCGCGGTCACCCGTCCGACCCAGTCCGGGCTCCACGCGTAGTCCTTACGTACAACCGGATCCTGAAGAACCAGCGTGTTGCTGATCGCCTGGAGGAACCCCGGCCGGGTGTAGACCGCCTGGCGCAGGCGGACCAGCTCGTCGGTGACCATCTCCTTGTGGTGGAAGAGGAACTCGACCCGCCGGCGGACCGTCTCGTCGCTCGGGTCGCGCACCGCGGCCATCGTGCTGTCCCGCATCCGGGCCATCACCTCGGGCTTGTTGGCGATGTTGCCCGGGGTGTTCAGCACCAGCCGGTCGACGCGCTCGGGCCGGACGGCGGCGGTCCAGGCCACCACCCAGCCGCCCAGTGACTCGCCCGAGAGGTGGGCGCGGTCGATGCCGAGGGCGTCCATCAGCCCGATCAGATGATCGGCGAGGACATCGATGGTGTACGGGCGGTCCGGCGTGTCCGACCACCCGTGCCCGACCATGTCGTACGCGGTGACCCGGAAGTCGGCCGCCAGCCCGGCGATGTCCCGGGCGTACGCCTCCAGATGACCACCCGTGCCGTGCAGCAGAATCAGATCAGGACCAGACCCAGCCCTCAGTACGCGGGTACGCACACCTCCCACGTCCAGAAACCGCAGCTCGTGCTCGACTGTGGCCAGTTCGCCCCAGATGCTGATGTGCTCGCTCACGTCGTACCCTCCCGGGCTTCCTTCATCGTCACCAGGCCGGCGCTCTCCCGGCGGGCGATCCCGAACAGGCTCAGCAGCCGCGAGTTCTCGATGGTCAGGAACTCGACCGGCTCGTCGGCGGAGTCGTTGTAGTGCCGGTGCCAGGTCCACGGCGGCGTGTAGACGAACGCCCCGGCCGACCACTCCTCCACCTCGTCCTCCACCTCGGTGTGGCCGGTACCGGAGATCACGAAGTGCACGGTCTCGTGGTAGTGCCGCTGCATGTCCGAGCTCAGGCCGGCCGGGATGGTCTGCCGGAACAGCTCGAACGTCGCGGTCGGCAGCTTCCCGGCGATCCGCAGCGTGGTCGGGTTGTGCACCTGGCCCGCGGGCAGCGTCTCGAGCTCGTGGTCGTGCACCACGATCGGGCGGGCCTGGCTGGGCCGCACCGCCGGGGTGATCGAGGACAGGAAGTCGGCCAGGTCGAAGCCGGGTCCGGACGTCGTCATCAGGGAGTCTCCGTTCTGCCACCGTCGACCGTGAGCACGGTCCCGTTGACGTAGCTTGCGGCAGCCGAGGCGAGGAACGCGACGGCCGCGCCGACCTCCTCGGGGCGGCCGGCCCGGCCCGCCGGGACGGTGGCGACGTCGGCCGCGTCCAGGTCGGCGTAGGTGCCACCGGCCGCCTCGGCCCGGGCGGTGAGGATCTGCCGGCGCCGGTCGGTCGCGGTCGGACCAGGCGCCACGCAGTTCACCGTGACACCGTGGCCGGCGTACTCCCGCGACAGCAGTTTGGCCGCGCTGGTCACCGCCGCCCGCAGCACCACGCTGGTGGCCAGGTCGGGCTGGGGCTGGCGGACCGCGGTCGAGGTCACGAAGACCACCCGGCCGAAGCCGCGGTCGGCCATCGCCGGCACGGCCGTCCGCGCCAGGCGCAGCGGCCCGCGCAGCAGCAGGTCGAACGCGGCCTGCCAGCCGTCGTCGGTCACGTCGAGGATGCGGCCGGGCGGCGGGCCGCCGGCGTTGAGCACGAGCACGTCGGCCGCGGTGGTCAGCCGGGGTACGTCGACTGCCAGGTTGGCGACGACCGTGCTCACCCCGGTGCCGGTGCGCTCGGCCAGGGTGGCCGCGGCCTTGTCGAGCGGCTCCTGCCGGCGGCCGGCCAGCACGATGTCGTGGCCGTCCCGGGCCAGGGCCTCGGCCGCGGCGAACCCGATGCCGGAGGCTCCGCCGCCGACCAGTGCCGTTCTTCTGCTGACTGATTGCCCCACAGGGCCTAGCCTCACCGTCATGACGTGTGGCGGCCTACCATGAGTCCCGCTGAGCGGGACGGGAGTGTCGGCGGGCTGGAGCGAGCCGCCGCGATCCTCGGCGCCTTCGACGAGCAGCATCGCGAGCTGACCCTGGCCGCGCTGGTCACCCGCAGCGGGCTGCCGCGCTCGACCACGCACCGCACCGCGGACAAGATGCTCAAGCTGGGCTGGCTGGACAAGCCGGCCGAGCGGTACCGGATCGGCAACCGGCTGTTCGAGCTGTCCGGGCTGGCGCCGGTCCGGCACGAGCTGCGCGAGTCGGCCCTGCCCTACCTGCAGGACCTGTTCCACGCGACCCGGACGACGGTGCAGCTGGGCGTGTTGCACGGCGTCCAGGTGCTGCTGGTCGAGAAGATCACCGGTCATCGGCCGATGCCGATGCTGTCGCAGGTCGGGGCGTTGCTGCCGGCGTACTGTTCGGCGCTCGGGCGCGCGATCCTGGCCCACAGCGACGAGGCCACCGTGCAGGCGGTGATCGACGGCGGGCTGGAGCGGCGTACCCCGCGGACCATCACCACGGCCACCGCGTTGCGCCGGGAGCTGGCCGCCATTCCCGACCGTGGGCTGGCGGTCGAGCGCGAGGAGGGCAACATCGGGATCAGCTGCGTGGCCGCGCCGATCTTCGGCCCGCTCGGCGGAGTGGTGGCCGCGGTCTCGGTGACCGGGCCGGCCGCACTGGTCCGGGCCGACCGCGCCGGGCCGGCGGTGCGGCTGGCCGCGGCGGCCGCGTCCCGGGCGTACTCCAGTTTTCCGTCCCGCTGAGCGGGATCGCCGTTAGGCCTTTCCGTTCGCGCAACCGCAGGCTGTGAGCCAGCGCACAGTATCTAGGGAGGCAACCGTGAGTCTCGGTGGCGGATACATGCTCAGTTCACGCAAGGGGACCCAGATCCCGGCGATCGGGCTGAACATCACGATGAAGGCCAACGGGTCCTCGACCCGCGAGGCCTACTCCCTGTTCGAGTACGCGATCCCGCCCGAGACCAACGGCCCGCCCGCACACCTGCACACCCGCGAGGACGAGTCGTTCATCTGCCTGGCCGGGCGGCTGGACGTGTCGCTAGGCCGCGAGGAGTTCACCCTCGAGTTCGGCGACTACCTCTACCTGCCGCGCAACGTGGTGCACACGTTCCGGAACCCGTACCGCGACGAGGCCCGGGTCATCTCGGTGGTCTCGCCGGCCGGTCTGGAGGCGTATTACCAGGCGCTGGGCGAGCTGCCGCCCGGCCCGAAGGACCTGGCCACGATCAAGCCGATCATGGAGCAGTTCGGCATCGAGCCGCAGCTGCCGCCGGGCGGGGGGCACTGAGCCATGCGCGTCGGGATCATCGGCGCCGGGGTGGCCGGGCTGGCCACCGCCAAGACGCTCCAGCAGGCCGGCCACGAGGTCGTGGTCTACGACTCGGCCCCGGACGTCGGTGGCGTCTGGAGTCGCACCCGCCGCTATCCGGGCCTGACCACGCAGAGCGCCAAGGCGACCTACGGCCTGTCCGACTACCCGCTGCCGAAGGATTTCCCGGAGTGGCCCACCGGCGCCCAGGTGCAGTCCTGGCTCGCGTCCTACGCCTCGGAGTTCGCCCTCCCGCTCCGTCTGAACACGCTGGTCACCCGGGCCGCCCAGATCGACGGCAAGTGGGCGCTGACGTTCGACGGCGGCGACGGCGACATCGTGGATCGGCTGGTCGTCGCCAACGGAGTCTTCTGCCGGCCCAACATGCCTTCGTTCCCGGGAGTCGAGGAGTTCACGGCGGCCGGTGGCGAGGTGCTGGCCGGCACCGAGATGCATGATGCTTCGCTCGCCCAGGGCAAGAACGTGCTGGTCGTCGGCTACGGCAAATCGGCCTGCGACGTGACCGTGCCGCTGAGCCGGGTGGCGGCGAGCACCCACGTGATCGCCCGGCAGCTGCTCTGGAAGGTGCCGCGGAAGATCGCCGGCGTGCTGAACTTCAAGATGCTGCTGCTCACCCGCCTGGGCGAGGCGCTGTTCCGCTATCACCGGCGCCGCGGCGTCGAGAAGTTCCTGCACGGGCCGGGCAACCCGATCCGCCGCAACATGCTGAACTCGATCGGTTCGGTCTCCCGCCGTCAGTTCAAGCTGGACCGGCTCGGCCTGGTGCCGCGGGGCACGATGGAGGGCATCGTCAAGGGCGCGATCGGGCTGGCCACCGAGGGGTTCTTCGAGGGTGTCGCGGACGGCTCGATCGTCGTGCACCGGGACACCACGATCACCCGGCTGCGGCCCGGCTTCGCCGAACTCTCGGACGGGACGACGCTGCCCGCCGACCTGATCGTCTGCGCCACCGGCTTCACCCAGGACGTGCCGTTCCTGGACGTACCCGACCTGTTCGACGAGCGCGGGAACTTCCTGCTCTACCGCCAGATCCTGCCGCTCGGCGCGGACGGGCTCTACTTCAACGGCTACAACTCGTCGTTCTTCAGCCCGCTGAACGCGGAGATGGCGGCGGTCTGGATCGCGGCCCATCTGGCCGGCGCGGTCGCGCTGCCCGGTCCCGATGAGATGCGTACGCGGGTGACGAAGCAACTCGCCTTCATGGACGAGGCGACCGACCGCCACCACAGCCGCGGCGGGAAGATCATTCCGTTCTCGCTGAAGAACCTGGACGAGGTGCTCGACGATCTCGACCTCAACATCAGCAAGCGGGTACGCGCCTCGCACTGGCTGAACCCGGTCGATCCGTCGGCCTACCGGTCGGTTACACCCACCCTGGTTGCCCGTCTGCACGAGTCCTTGCCGTCAGCTACGCGACAGACCGTCGAACGGTGAACATTTCCGCGCCCGGTACGTCATAGTCGCGGGGGCTCCATCGACGCTCGGTGGGCGGAGCGCGGAGGGGTGACGTGCGGCAGCAACAAGGACAGCTGTCCGGCGATGACAACGAACGATACGGTGCCGTCGTGTCGACGAAGCCGGCCCAGCTGATTGCGGAGCGTTATCGACTGGTCGCTCTGGTCGGCGAGGGCGGCATGGGTCGCGTCTGGGCCGCCCGTGACGAACTGCTCGGCCGCGACGTCGCGGTCAAGGAACTGGTGCTGCCCAAGGGCCTCACCGAGACCGAGGAGCAGGATCTGCGCGTACGGGTGATCCGGGAAGCGCGCGCCATCGCCCGGATCGACCATCCCAACGTGGTCCGGATCTTCGACGTGCTGCACGAGCGCGGCGAGCCGTGGATCGTGATGGAGCTGGTCCCGTCCCGGTCGCTCTATGAGGTGGTCAGCAAGGACGGCCCGTTGCCACCGGCCCGGGTGGCCGAGATCGGGCTGGGCGTGCTGGCCGCCCTGCGCGCCGCGCATCAGGTCGGCCTGCTGCACCGTGACGTCAAACCGGGCAACGTCCTGCTCGGCACCAACGGGCGGGTCGTGCTCACCGACTTCGGGCTGGCCACGGCGGCCGGCGACAGCTCGATGACCAGCACCGGCGTCGTGCTCGGGTCACCGTCCTACCTGGCACCGGAACGGGCCCTCGACGACCCGATCGGTCCACCGGCCGACCTGTGGTCGCTGGGCGCCACGCTCTACACGGCGGTGGAAGGGCGCCCGCCGTACTCCAAGTCCTCACCGATGGCGACGCTGGCCGCGCTGGCCACCGAACAGCCGCGACCCCCGCAGCAGGCCGGCCCGCTCAAGCCCGCGCTGAACGGCCTGCTGCAGAAGGATCCGGCGCGCCGGGCCGACGCCACGACGGCCGAGCGGCTGCTGCGCACGGCCGCGACCGCGGTCAGTCCGCCCGCGCCGCGGACGCCCAAGAACCGCAAGCTGCTGCTGGTCGGCGCGCTGGCGCTGGCCACCGTGGCCGTGTTGGCGGGCATCGTCGCGCTGAGCTCCGGGCCGGACGAGAAGGCCGAGGCGGGCGGCAAACCGGCCTTCGTCTCCTCACCCGGCCTTCCCCCGCCGCCCACCGCCGCCGCGCACGAGCAGGCGGCCGGCCCGGCCCAGACGCAGGCGTCCGCCCCCGCGCCGGCCAAGCCGCGTCCGTCGCGGACCCGTGCGGTGCCGACCGAGCCGACCGCCGCCGACACCAAGCCGACGCCGGCCGCCGAGCCCTCGAAGCCCCTCCGCAACCGGCAGACCGGCACCTGCCTCGACGTCCCGGCCGGCAGCAGCCAGCTGCGGATGTTCCACTGCAACGGCACCGACGCCCAGAACTTCACCCTCTCGGCCGACGGCACGATGCGGGTGAACCGGCAATGCGTGCAGATCGGCAACACCGGCGCCGGCTCGCAACTCTTCACCGCCGCCTGCGACGGCTCGGCGTTCCAGCGGTTCACCCTGACCAAGACCGAGGACCTGGTCAGCGCGGCCGCCGACAAGTGCGTGGACGTGCCGTCGGGCGATGGCGGCGACGGCGTCCTGGCCCAGCTATGGTCGTGCAACGGCTCCAGCAACCAGAAATGGCGCCACTGACCATGCGCATCATCACCAAGCCCTCCGCGCCCGAGGTGGCCGCCACCCGCCGGCGGCGGCGCTGGACGCTGGCCGTGGCCGTCCCGCTGGCCGTCCTGCTGCTGGCCGTCGCCACGATCTACCTCTGGCCGCTGGGCGACGGGCGGCTGCGCCGATCCGAGGCGCCGACGCTGGGTTTCGCCGACGCCACGGCCGCGGCTCAGCGTCAGGTCGCGCGGGACGAGACGGATGCGACCGTACGCCCGGAATGTCGTACCCAACTGCTGACGCACGGACAGCGCGCCTCCCGCACCGTGCTGATGTTGCACGGCTACACCGGCTGCCCCGCCGACTTCCAGGCGCTGGCCCGGGTCTTCTTCGACCGCGGCTACAACGTGTACGTGCCCCGCGAGCCCCGCCACGGCCGGGTCGACAAGGACGCGCACGAGTTCGTCACCGCCACCGAGCTGGTCGACTACGCCGACACTTCGGCGGGCATCGCGGCCGGGCTGGGCTCCGAGTTCGGCGTGGTCGGCCTGTCCGGCGGCGGCAACCTGGCGACCTGGCTGACCGAGTACCGCGGCGACGTCAAGCGCGCGTTGCTGCTGGCCCCGTTCTACGCCCCCGACGCGTCCCAGGCCCCGCCCATGCTGATCAAGCCGATGACCGTCCTGTGGGGCCGCCGCGTCCTCCCCGACCGCCGCAACGGCGACATGTTCTACTCCGCGCTGGCGCAATATCTGCAGATCCGAGCCAACTACAAGGACCATCCGGTGAACGAGTCGCTGACCTCGCTGGCTGTGGTCACCTCGGGCGCCGATCACCTGATCAACGTGGACGAGGCCTTCGCGCTGCCCGGCGAGATCGCCCGCACCAACGACGTGCCGCTCACCGAGTACAAGATCCCGGCCGCCCAGAACCTCCCCCACGACATCGTCGGCCCGGCCAGCATCGGCCCCGCCGCCGCCGACCTCTACCCGCGCTACCTGACCATGTACGAGGCGGTTTGATCGCGCCGTCCGGGTCCGTTTCGCCGTGGCTTTGACCGCGCTCAGCCGGAAATGACCCGGAGCACGGCCGCCACGACCGACAACGGAAGCGCGACGAACGCGATCTGATCCCGTAGCTCCCAAGAGCGCCAGCCCCGGCGCGGGATCGGGCCGTCGATCCAGATCACCGGGCGGCTCCGGACCACCATGTGCCGCGCGACCAGGAAGCAGCCGGCCGCGCCGCCGCACCCGAGAGCGGACGCGAGCACGACGACCCCGGCAAAGCCGGCCGGCCCGGCCAGTGTCGCGGCGAGCAGACCGGCCAGGCCGCCCGCGAACGCTCCCGCCACCGCCCAGAGCCAGGGCCGGAAACGTCGCGGCCGCGGCCGGCCACCGGCATGCGCCAGAATCCGGCGAATCTGCTCGGCCTTGCCGATCGCCCACGCGGCATCCGGCGACTCGACGGTGACCGTGGCCTGTTCGTGGAGGGTGACCACCACCCGGCCCCGGCCGTCGGACTGTGCCTCGAGCCGCAACTGATCGAGCCGGCGAGCATCGCCCGGAGTCAGCGACCGCCCGATAGCGGCCCGCACGCCGGCGAGGTCCCCCCGGCGGAAGTGGTTGCCGTGCCAGACCGCCTCGAGCGTGACCTCCTCGGGCCGGAAGCCGTCGCGGACCGCGTTGAAGAGCAGGTTGAGCTCGGGTTCACCACAACGTTGGCCGTGCCGGGTCAGGGTGTCCACCATGAACCCGTCGGGGATTCCGGGAGTGGTGGACGTGGCCATGTGGACCCCTTCGAACGCACGGTGGGACGACGCATGCGGAGCAGAGTACGCCTCGCGGTTCTTGATCGGAACATGATGCAAGTCTGTTCTGGAACGGAACACCTATCAGTTGATAGGGTTCTGGCGGGCGCCCGGACGGCGGGGCCTGGAGAGCGGGCGGGATGTCCACGGCAGAGCGGGTTCGGCAGCTGCGCAAGGATCGCGGCTGGAGCGCGCAGCGGCTCGCGGAGGAATGCGCCCGGTACGGGCCACCCTGGCTCTCCCGGGGAACGATCGCCAAGATCGAGTCCGGTATCCGCAAGTCCGTCACCACCGACGACCTGACCGTGCTCGCGCGCGCGTTCGGGGTCGAACCGACCGCGCTGCTGACCGAGACCGGATCCGATCTACCGGCACTGATCGCCCCGCAGCCGATCACCCCGGACAGAGGCGAGATGCTGGTCCGATCCCTGGCCCTCGCCCATCGTGCCGCGCTGAGCCGCCCTCTGGTGGAGAGCAGCTTCCTCGACGATGACGTCACGGTCCCGACCGCGAAAGAGTCCTATCTCGAACCCCGGTTCCGGCTGGGCGCCGGCGGTGCGGATTCCGCCATGGCCAGCGAACAGTGGTGGCGGGAGCTACCACTGCGAGACGACATTTCCGCGTTCATGGCCGCGTGGCTCGCCCTGCCCAGCTCCACCCAAGCTCCACTGATCGTGCTGGGCAGTCCGGGCGCGGGCAAGAGCATGCTGACCGAGGTGATGGCCGCTCGCCTGCCGGCCGAGACCTACGTCTCCGTGGTGGTCAAGCTCCGTCACGTTCCCCCCGACGGCACCATCCAGGACCAGATCGAGCATGCGATCTTCGCCGACACCGGGGAACGAACCGCGTGGCCGGACTTCTCCCGGGCCATCGCCGGAAAGCATCCGGTCATCCTTCTCGACGGTCTCGACGAGCAGCTTCGAGCGACCGGTTTCCCGAGGTCCCGCTACCTGCGGGAAGTCACCGACTTCCAACGTCGAGAGGATGCGCTCGACCGGCCGGTGAGTGTGCTGGTGACGTGCCGGACAGTAGCTTTCGAACGCTTCCGGATGCCGGCGGAAACCACCGCGATACGGCTGGAGCCGTTCGACGACGACCGCGTCCGCGCCTGGGTGGACGTCTGGAACAGGGTGAACCCGCATCGTCGCGCGTCGGCCGAGGCGCTGCTGCGGAGTTGGCCCGGGCTCGCGAACGAGCCACTCCTCTTGCTACTACTCGCCATTTCGGCGCCCGCCAGCGGAATCCGTGCTGAGTTCTACCGCCGGCTCCTGTTCGCTGCCGCGAGGCGCGAAACCGCCAAGAGCGACACACCGAACGACTCGGACAGGGCCGTCCGGTCGGTACAACGTGATCTCGCCGTGGTCGCTTTCGCCATGCTCAACCGCCGGGCCGGCCACGTGAGGCACGGCGACCTGGAGCAAGACCTTCGTTCGCTCGGTTCCGCGGCCTCCGTGACGAAACCCGAACCCGTGATCAACACCTTTTTCTTCACCATGGAGCACCCCGCCCCGATGGGGCCGGCTTACGAGTTTCTGCACTCCTCATTCGCGGAATATCTCGTCGCGTCGCACGCTCTGGAGATTCTCGACGATGTCGCGCGCCAGATGCTGGCGGACCGCATGTTCAGCGTCGACCCGGACGACGGATATTTGCGCTCGCTGTTGTCGTTCGCCACGCTCAGCCACTGGCCCGGCGTCACCGGCTTTCTCACCGAGCTGACGCGGGAATGGCCGGCGGACGGGCGGATGACGATTCGCGAAACGTTGCTCGCTCTCCTCCGGCGTGCGCCGTACCGTGAGTCACAAGACACCGATTACCGGCCGGTTGATGCGCCGATCACCACCCGCATAGCGAACTACACCGCCAACCTGACCCTTCTCCTGTCATGCGTCGGCGGGGGCCTGAGCCCGGACGACCTCTTTCCGGACGCCGCGGATCCCGCCGACCGCTGGGAACGTGAGGTCCTCTTCTGGCGCTCACAGCTCCCGGCCGAGGACGTGGAGAGCCTTCTGCGGGCCATCCAGCCCTCGAGCCGTAGCTAGGCTAAGCCGGGCGGAGCTGGGCCTTCGGGGCCGGGGTGGCGGAGTAGCGCAGGGAACGCCACGCGGCCAGGGCCCAGTCGCGGTCGGCCGGGTCGTCGGTGAGGGCGGCCAGTTGCACGTAGGAGCCGCGGCGGATGGTGAAGGCGTACAGGCCCCAGCGACCGTCCTGGCTGTACCAGGAGGCGTAGCGGACCTCGTACGCGTCGGTGCCGGCCTCGCGCCACTTCTGCTCGGGCGAACCGTGCACGTCCTGCAGGATCTCGTCGAGCAGGGCCTCGGGCGCGCGCGCCGGCGGCGTGGTGATCACCTCGGCCAGGAGGGCACGGCCGTCGGGGGCCCTCAGGTCGGCATCGAAATCGGAGGGTAGCTCGATGGTCCAGTCGTCGCTGAGTCGTCGCCTCGCCACCGGCCCATCCTAGATCCCCAGAGCGACCACGAGTTCGCCCAACGTCGCCTCGGCGAACGTGTTTTCCGCCTCCAGGACACTACGCAGAGCCACGTCGTCCGGAGTCAGCCCCGCCTCCGCCGCCCAGCGTCGCGCCAGATCGAGAACCTCCTCCGGCGACTGGGCGAGCGGCGGCGCGTCGTAACTCTCCGCCATCTCCGGGTGCAGGTACGTCCGGAACCGCAGCCCCGACGGCGTCAACGCCTCCACATCGGCCAGATCACTGTCCACGATGTACGCCCACAGCGCCGGCGCCCCCGACCGGCCGACCAGCGCGTCCAGCCCACCGGGCAGGTCGCCGTCACACTGCCACCACCGCCACCCGCCACCGAGCTCGCGTTCGTCGAGCACTGTCACACCGGGCACCGGCTCGATGCCCTGCCCCACGAGGATCCGTCCGAAGTAGCCCACGCCTCTCCTATCCTCAAAACCCGGCCGCGCGATACCGGCCTGTCTAGCCGGGGCCGGGCATGTCGCCGCCGCCGAGGCGGAGCAGCCAGGTCGGCTCGTCGGCCGGGGCGAAGACGCGGGCGGCCAGAACGTTCTCCGGGTCGCCGCCGAGCGTGAAGGCGACCCCCCGGTCCAGATAGACGTACTCACGGGCGACGCCGACGACCAGGACCCGCGGCGGGCCGCTGAGCGGGGGCGGCCCGAACTCGGCGACGATCTCGCCGATGGACGGGCGGGCCGGGTCGGGCCGGACCTCCACCATCAGGATCGTGTCCGCCGTGCCGTCGAACCAGACCTGCGTGCGCGGTGACGGCCAGATCCGGGTGTGAACCTGGCGGCGGGAGAGCCGCGCCCACTGCCGCGGGGGTGCGGCGTCGCCGAGCAGCGCGACGGCCGCGGCCTCGTCGACCGGCTCGAGACCGGTCCAGCCCGTCCACTCTCCGGCCCGGGCCTGCGCGAGGGCGCTCATCCGGCCGGGACCAGCACGAGGGTGCCGGCCGGGATCGAGGTCCGGCCGCCCGCCGCCGGCCAGCCGTTGGCCCGTTCCAGGGAGGTCACCGGAACACCGTACTGGCCTGCGACCTGACCCCGGGTGTCCTCGGCGATGGCCCGGTGCCAGCGCACACCGGCCACCCGCACCTGGGTGCCGGCGGGCAGGCTCACGGTCGGGTTGGCCAGCGCCGCGCCGGCCATGGTGGCCGGGGGCGCCGAAGCACCCGTGCGGGTCATCACCTGTGCCACAGTTTCGGCCGCGGCTCCGACCGTGTAGACGCCCTCGCGGCCGGCGTCGGCGGCGTCCCACCCGGCGATGTTCGTCAGCGGCGTCGTGCTGGGCGTGGCCGGCCCGAGCCCGAGCAGGTCGGCCCGGCCCATGAAGTACGCGGCTCGCGCGTTGTTCTCGCCCGACTGCGTCGCGATGGCGTCGGCGTCGGCCATCTGTGTGTAGAACGCGTGCGGTACGAAGGCCCCGGGGGTGGGCGCGGCCGCGTAGTGCAGGCCTTCGACCCGCCGCCGCAGGGCGTTGTTGGCCGCCAGCCCCGGCAGCAGGCCCTGCCAGACCTGGTCGCGCATGTGATCCGTCATGCCCTCGATCAGGATCTGCTGGGCGCTTCCGCCGACGGCCTGCGCCGCGTTGTTGTAGTTCTCATGGGTGACCAGGTGCAGGAACTCGTGGATGAGGGTGGTGAAGAGATCCCACTGCGCCTGCAGTTGCGGCGTTCCGGTGGGCATCCGGCTGTTGACGAACACGGTGCCGGAGCCGGCCTCGGCGGGCCAGTCGCGGATCGTACGGGTGATCCAGCGCATCCGGTTCGCGTTGCTCTGCACCCAGGCCAGGGCGACCCGGTTGACCTCGGCGGCGTCCGGCCGTGCACCGTCCTCGAGCACGTGGTGCGTGACCAGCGGAGCGTTGGTCGGATAGCTCGGGTCCCGCAGGAAGTAGAGCGCCCAGCCCCAGGCGGTGCTGACGTCGACCGTCCGCCCCTGCGAGTCGGCCAGCGGCGGCGTGTACGCGCCCGGATGGTACGAGCCGCCGGGGGTTCGGCTGGCCGTCACCAGGTGTGGGGCGAAGAAGCGTTCGGTCTCCTCCTGCGCGGCGGCGGCGATGGCGGGCAGTCCGGCCGCCCGTACCCCGCCCGCACCGGCCGCCGCCTGCGCCGACAGGTAGGCGTCGAGCGCCGCGAAGCTGTCCGTCTCGAAGGCCCCGCCCACCCCCGCGCCGGTCATCGGCGGATGCGCGGGCGCCGGGCCGCCGCCCGCCGGGGGCGGTACCGGTGGGTGCAGGATGTTCTCGATCGCGTCCCGGTGCGCCTGGTCGATCGGACCGGTGCCGGTCGTCACCGGTGGCGATGCCGGTCCGAGCCCGGAGCGGCGCAGGGAGCCGATCATGCCCCAGTCCGGCCGGCCGCAGACCCCGGTCACGGCCAGCCCGTGGCGGCCCTGGAACTCGCGGAGCGCGGCCTCGGTCGCCGCGTCGAAGATCCGGGTGACGACGACAGCGGGCTGCGCCCCGTCGCGGTTGAGGGCCTCCTGCAACTCGCGCACGACGGGATTGCGGGGGTTCGTGGTGACCCCGACCCGTGGGTACGAGCGCATCTCAGCGGTGACGGTCATCCGCTGGACGACGGCCCCGGGCGGGCCGCCCAGCCATCCGGCGACGGCACGGTTGCCCGCGGGCGACAGGCCCGGCAGCAGCGCGGCCCGTCGATCGCCGCTCACCGATGGCACCCGGTGCGGCCGGTCCCGGCGGGTCGTGGCCCCGGCGGTGCCGCCCGGCGACGGGGCCTCGAACTCAGCCTTCATGCGTTCATCATCCGACCGTCCCATGCGGACGGTCGAGGGCCGCACGTGTCGGATCATGGCCACCCCGGGGCCGGCCCGGTCAGTTCGAGGCCGTCGCCTCCGCGTAGAACTCGTACGTCGCGCCCTCGGTGCCCTTGCGCCGCTTGGCCTGGTACATCGCGGCGTCGGCGCGGCGCAGCAGTTCGTCGGCGTCGGTGCCGTTCCGGTCGGACAGGGCGATGCCGATGCTGGCGCGGGCGCACACCGGGACGTCGCCGAGCAGGAGCGGATTGCGCATGTCGGCCACGATGCGGCGGACGACGGCGGCCACCTGGTCCGGTGAGTCGACGTTGGGCAGCACGACGGCGAACTCGTCACCGCCCTGCCGCGCGACGGTGTCGGAGCCGAGGACGTTGCGGCGTAGCAGCGATCCGAACGCGATCAGCAAGCGGTCGCCGGCCTCGTGGCCGAGCGTGTCGTTGACCTCCTTGAACCCGTCGAGGTCGATCAGCAACATGGCTACCCCGGAGCCGCTGCGGACGCTGCGGGCCAGGTTCAGGTCGAGGGCCTGGTAGAGCCGTCGCCGGTTGACCAGGCCGGTGAGCGGATCGGTGGCGACCAGCTCGGAGTTCTCGCGCAGGGCGCTGATCTGGCGGGCGACGACCAGCGCGGTCACGGCCAGGGCGCCGACCACCAGGCCGCCGAACGGTGCCAGCGGGAGGCGGCGCGTGGCCAGCAGGAGCGGCACGTACGCCGCGACGATGCCCAGGTAGGGCAGGAGGCTGACGGCATGGTCGCGGTGCTGGTCCATGGTCAGCCGATGCGTCCGGGCCCGCAGGCACTGCTCGACCGGCGCCGCGGTGAGGAGCGCGCCGGCGGTCAGCCAGAGCGCGTACTGCCAGTGTGACGGCTGCACGGTCCCGTGCCGGACCTGCTGATAACCAAGATCAACATCGGCGATGATGTACGCGAGCAGAGCGCAACAGATCAGCACCATCGACCGCCGCACCGACGCCGCCGCGCCGCGCTGCAACACCAGGGTCGCCCCGAACACCCGCATGAGGTCGATCGCCGGATAGGCGATGGCGAGCAGGTTGACTGTGGCGTTCGAACCGAGACTCGGCCCGACGTACAGGTACCACAGCGTCATGCCGGCCGCGACGGCCACCAGCGCGGCATCGATGTGCGCACGCCGCCGGTCCCGCCGCGACTGCGAGCGCAACGGGAACCACAACAGCCCCGCCAGCAGGACCGGACCGGCGGCCAGCCCGAACACGTCGCCCGGGGCCGGGAACACGGTCCCCGGCGGCCAGATGCCGCGGGCCACGGTCGCGGCCAGGGAGAGGACGGAGCTCAAGGCGATCAGTCGCCAGGCCGCGCGCGTACGTTGATCCAGCGCCCGGTTGAACCCGGCCACGATGGTGAAGACCACGGTGGCGACGGTGAACAAGGCCAGGCAGCTCATCATCACGACCGCCCCGCCGCGCGGCGTGCCCACGCCCGGGGTGAACCGGCCGATCAGTTCGAACAGCACCGCGAACACCCCGGTGCCGTAGACGATCAGGGCCGCGATTCGCCAGGCTCCGCCGCGCTCCCGCGCGTACCAGCGAAGCCGTGGCTCGTCGATCTTGTCCGGCGCGTACATTTCTACCATTTTTAGCGATACCGGCATCGCGGCGTCGCTGAACGATGACTTTCGGCCGGTCCGGCGGTCCTGGTGCGCGACGGCGCGGGCCCGGACCTGCGGGGTCTGGTGCGCCTGCTCGGCCTGTCCCGGGAACTACCCGAGGTGGGCCGGGAGCCCGAACAGCGGGAACAGCCGGGAGGTGTCGAGGAAGTTGTTGACCCCGGCGATGCGTCCGGCTGAGACCTCCAGCACGATCAGCGCCCACGGATCGTGCCCGGCGCCGGTCGGGCTGGGCCGGTACTGCCCGAACGCCGGCAGGCCGTTGGCCACCACCGGCACCAGGCGGGACCCGCGGCAGCCGCTGCCCGTGCCGGCCATCCAGGTGGCGATGTCGTCCGGGCCGCGCAGCCACAATGGCAGCGGCGGCATCGACAGCTTCGCGTCGTCGTGCAGCAACGTCGTCAGCGCGTCGAGGTCGTACGCCTCGAACGCCGTCACGTACCTGGTCAGCAGCGTCCGCTGCGCATCGTCGAGAGGGTCGTGCACGTCGGCGGTGAGATCGGCGGCGGCGATGGTGGCGCGGGCCCGTTGCAGGGCGCTGTTGACGCCGGCCACCGAGGTGTCGAGCAATTCGGCCACCTCCGACGCCGACCAGGCCAGCACCTCCCGCAGGAGCAGCACGGCCCGCTGCTGGGGCGGCAGATGCTGCAGCGCGGCCACGAAGGCCAGCCGGATCGACTCGCGCCCGGCCACCACGTCGGCCGGGTCGGCGGCACCAGGCAGCACCCGGCCGTCCGGCACCGGGCCCACCCACACCTGCTCCGGGCGGGGCTCGCCCGGGTCGGTGGCATGCCCCGACCCCGCCGGGCCGAGATCCATCGGCCGGACCCGCAGCTGAGCGCTGGCCAGCATGGTCAGACAGACGTTGGTGGCGATCCGGTAGAGCCACGACCGCAGCGCGGACCGCCCCTCGAACCGGTCCAGCCCCTTCCAGGCCCGGACCATGGTGTCCTGGACCGCGTCCTCCGCCTCGAAGGCCGAGCCGAGCATCCGGTAGCAGTGCCCGGTCAGCTCGGCCCGGTACGCCTCCAGCCGCGATTCGACCACGGGAAAAACTTAGCGCGTGCCGATGAGTTTCCCGCGCTCGTTCGGTCTGTAGTGCGTCAAGTCGATCCTGACCAGCAAGGAGTCACCATGAACTTCGGTTCGGGCCAGTACGCCGACGTCAACGGCATCAACCTGTATTACGAGACGCACGGCGAGGGCAGCCCGCTGGTCCTGTTGCACGGCGGCCTCGGCTCGGGCGAGATGTTCGCGGCCGTCCTGCCCGCGCTGACCGCGCACCACCGGGTCATCCTGGTCGACCTGCAGGGCCACGGCCGCACCGCCGACGTCGACCGCCCGCTGGACGTCGCCCTGATGGCCGACGACGTGGCCGCGCTCATCGACCACCTGGGCCTGGACCGGCCGGCGGTGGCCGGCTTCTCCCTGGGCGGCGGGGTGGCCTACCACGTCGCCTTCAAGCACCCCGAGAAGGTCGGCCGCCTGGTCGCGGCGTCCGCACACATCCGCCGCGACGCCACCTACCCCGAGATCCTCCAGCAGCAGGGCCAGGTGACCGCGGCGGCGGCAGAATTCATGAAGGAAACGCCGATGTACGAGCTGTACCAGCGGGTCGCGCCCCACCCCGAGGACTTCCCGAAGCTCCTCGACAAGGCCGGCCAGTCGATGGCCAAGGATTTCGACTTCACCGACCAGGTCCGCGCCCTGCGGGTGCCGACCCTGGTGGTGGCCGCCGACGCCGACATGGCCCCGCCCAGCCACTTCGTCGAGGTGTTCAAGCTCCTCGACGGCGGCCTCCGGGACGGCGGCTGGATGAACGAGAACCGCCCCAGAGGCGGCCACGCCCTGGCCATCCTGCCCGGCCTGACCCACTACAACATCGTCGACTCCCCGCTCTTCGCCGCGGTCACGCTGGCCTTCCTCGAGGAAAAGAACTGACACGCCGCCGATGGTGGTGCCGGCGGCCGCCGCCGTGGCGCGGGGCACGGGTCAGCTGCCGCAGCAGCCGCCCTGCTCCTTTGCCCCGGCTTCGGCCGACGGGCCGCCGATGGTGATCAGATTGAGCGAGGCGCCGATCGGCTCTTCGGGGCCGCAGCAGCTCGCGCCGTCCAGGGCGGCGGCGTCGTCGTTGCTGTTGCAGACCCCGGTTTCGGGCAGGTCGAGCTGGACGTCGCGGGCGGCGTCCCAGTCGCCGGCCAGCGCGGCGACGACGGAGCGGGCCTGTTCGTAACCGGTGGCCATGAGGAAGGTCGGTGCCCGGCCGTAGGCCTTGGATCCGATGGCGTAGTAGCCGGGTTCGGGGTGGGTGAGCTGGTCGACGCCGTGCGGTGGGACGGTGCCGCAGGAGTGCTCGTTCGGGTCGATCAGCGGGGCCAGCGCGCGGGTGGAGCCGAGGATCGGGTCGAGGTCCAGGCGCAGTTCACTCGTCACGGTGTGGTCGGGCCGGAAACCGGTCGCGACGACGATCCGGTCGGCGGTGATCTCCCGCTGTCCGTCGGAGACGGTGACGGTGGCGCCGTTGTCGGTGACGCGCTGGACGAGGAAGGCGGCGTGCAGCTCGACCGCGCCGGACTCGACATGGCGGCGCAGGCGGGTGCCGAGCGAGCCCCGGGCGGGTAGCGCGTCGGCCGACTCGCCCCCGTAGGAGCCCTGCGGCGAGTCCGCGCGGATCGCCCACGCGACGGTGGTGCCGGGTTCCCGCTGGGCCAGGTCGGCCAGGGCGAGCAGGGTGTTGGCGGCGGAGTGGCCGCTGCCGACGACCAGGGTTCGGCGCCCGGCGTACCGGTCACGGTCGCGGCCCAGGACGTCGGGGAGACCATTGCTGAGGTACGCGGTGACGGCGCTTTCGCCGTGGGCCGGGATGCCGGAGGCGCCGAGTACGTTGGGCTGGTCCCAGGTGCCGGAGGCGTCGATGACGGCTCGGGCGTACACATCGGTGCCGTCGGCCCGACGGATCAGGAACGGCGTGGTGGCGCGACCGGCCGTGCGTACCCGGTCGATGCCGGCCCGGGTGATCGCGGTGACCCGGGCGCCGTACCGCAGATGGGGTTTCAAGGCGGGCAGGTCGGCCAAGGGCTGCAGGTAGTCGGCGGCCAGCTCGGCGCCGGTGGGCAGCTTGTCGTCGTCCGGGCGCACCCATCCGGCCTCGGCCAGCAGCCGGGCGGCGGCCGCGTCGATGTTGTAGCGCCACGGCGAGAACACCCGCACGTGACCCCAGTCGCGGACCGCGGCGGCGGCCTGGTCGCCGGCCTCGAGGACGGTGAAGTGCAGCCCGCGCTCGGCCAGGTGGGCGGCGGCGGCCAGGCCGACCGGCCCGGCGCCGATCACGGCGATCGGCAGTTGCTCGTACATCGAAGATTGCTCCTTAGCTGATGTGAGGACTGCGGCGTTCGATGAAGACGACGTCGCGCCACCGGTTGCCTTGGCTCTGGTGCCGGCCGACGCGTTCGCGGATGCCGACGACGCGCCAGCCACAGGCCTGGTGCAGAGCGAGGCTGGCGGTGTTCTCGGGGAAGACGCCGGACTGGATGGTCCAGATGCCCGCCGCCTCGGTCGACGCCACCAGCGCGGTGAGCAGCGCGCGGGCGACGCCGCGGCGGCGGGCATCGGGGTCGACGTAGACGGAGTGCTCGACCACCCCGGCGTAGACCGCCCGGCCGGACACCGCCGAGACGGCCGCCCAGCCGAGCACGATGTCGTCGTGGTCGACCGCGACCAGCCGATGCGCGGCGAGCTTGCTCGCGTCGAAGGCGTCCCAGGTGGGGGCGGTGTCCTCGAAGCTGGCGTTCCCGCCGTCCACCCCGGCCTGGTAGATCGTCAGCACGGCGGGAGCGTCGGCCTCGGTCATCGCCCGCACGCGGATCGGGCTCATCCGCAGGCGCGCCGCCGGCTGAACCTGCTCGGTGTCACTCATCGCCCCGCCCTCGTGGTTTCGACGTTCGTCGAAGCCGAGGTTTGCACGCGGTTTCGATGTATGTCAACCTCGACGTATGTCAAAGCCAGCGGCCACCGTCGAGACCTGTTGCGCGCCGATGACCCAGACCCGGGTCGACGCCACCACGGCGACCGCGCTGGCCCCGGCCCTGAAGGCGCTCGGCGACCCGGTCCGGCTCCAACTGATGTCGATGATCGCCTCGGCCCCCGAGGGGGAGATCTGCGTGTGCGAGCTCACCCCCGCCTTCGAGCTGTCCGGGCCGACGATCTCGCACCACCTCAAGACCCTGCGCGAGGCCGGCCTGGTCAACGCCGTCCGCCGCGCCAGCTGGGTCTACTACAGCCCGCGCCCAGACCTCATGCGGCAGCTGTCGTCCCTGCTCAACCCCGACTCCGTTTGACCCTGGAATTCACCACCCGCACCGACGGAAGGCGACCACCGTCGCCCAGGACTCCGACGTCATCGTCACCATGGGCTGCGGCGACGCCTGCCCCGATTTTCCCGGCCAACGCTACGAGGACTGGAAACTCGACGACCCGGCCGGCCGTCTCCTCGACGTCGTGCGCGGCATCCGCGACGACATCCGTACCCGTGTGGAACAGCTCCTCGCCGACCTGCCCACCCACCCCCGGGAGGCATTGTGAGTTCAGCGAGGCCTCGTCAGGAGCCGAACGGTGTAGCAGCGCGCATCAAGATTCGGCATCGATGAGCTCCGGGCATCGGTTCGCCCGATTCGGGGGACATGACGAAGTCTCGGGTTTCGTTAACTTGTGCCCGTGCCCATAACCCGTACCTCGGCCATGCTGGCAGCGACGCTCAGCCTCGGCCTCACGCTGACCGGCGCACCGGCCGTCGCGTCGCCCGTCACCGCCGCGCACGCGGCGGACGTACCCGGTGAACTCGTCCTGCCGGCGTCGCCGCGGACCATCCCCCGCGCCACGCGCATCCTCAACGCCGGCGACAGCGGCTTCCTGTGGGTTCAGGAGGGCGACGACCGACTGCTGTGGACCGACTACTCCACCGGCGCGGCCACCGCGCTCGACCAGCGGCTCCCCTACACGGTCACCTACGACATGGACAGCGGCTACTTCCGAGAGGTGCCGTCGTTCGCGCCGGGGTGGTACGGCCGCGGCTCGGACACCGTCGCGCTGTACGAGGGCGGGGACGCGCCGCACGTCACGCTGCTGGACAAGACCCGGACGGTCGGCAAGGTAGCGATCCCGGCCGGGCAGGCATACCTGGGCACCTTTGGCCGCACCGTACTGACCAGGACCGGCGGTGAGGACGAAACGCAGGCCGCGCACCTGTGGCGGGACGGCACCGAGACCGCGGTGACCGGGCTGCCGGCCGACGCCACCAACATCACCGTCGAGGACGGCGACGCCCGCTCGATCATCCTCAAGTTCAAGGTGCCGTCGGAGGAAGGCTCAGAACAGGGCTGGGGCCACTGGAGCCTGATCGGCCTGAACGACGGGGTGGCCGTCGCGCTGCCCGACCGGCTGGCCGAGGGCCAGGGCTGGGAGGTCAACGGCTTCCGCCTCGGACTGCACACCGTGCTGCGGGACCGCGGCGGGCGGTACAAGTTCGACGTCCTCGATCGGGACGATCTGCGTGGCGACTACCGCGAGATCGAGACCGGCCCGTTCGCGTACGCCGACGAGCACGGCATCGTCGGCTCCACCTTCCTGGCCGTCGACCGGGTCGCGCCGGGCGACGACAAGTACCGCGGCCAGCCGCTGTGGGCGGTGCCGACCGACGTCGACAACCCGGACGAGACGTTCCTGATGGACCCGTCCGGCAACCAGATCGTCCAGACCCCGGACGGCTCGGCCCTGGTGGCCGGGGCGGCGGCGTACGTCGAGGAGGGCGACCTGGACTGGGGCATCTATCGCATCACGGAGGGCGCCGGCGGCCACGCCGAGCGGCACCGGGTGACCGACGTGACGCCGATGCCGGCCCAGGTCTACGGCCTGTCGCTGGGCAGCGGCATCCTCACCACCGCGGAGAACAGCAACAGCTATCACCCGGGTGACTACTACGGCAACTACCGCAGCACCTGGCTGACGACGCCGGCCACCGGCACCGCACCGGCGGTCGTCCGGTCCAGTGTGGACGGCCACGTCCGGGGCGACGACGGGTACTGCTACCAGGCCCAGGGCTGTGTCGCGATGTTCGCTGACGGCACCGGTTATCACGGCCGGCGGGCGGGCTCCTACTACAGCCACACCATGCTCTACGCCAACGGCGACGCCGAGTGGGGCCCGCGGGTCGACACTGGCGAGGGGAGCCCGGAACTCGCCGACCTGTCCGGACGGTACGGGGTGGTCAACAACCTGCCGTACCAGCGTCAGAGCATTGTCGAATTCAAACCCGGCGCCGCCGGCGTGGTGCTGGAGAAGCGCGAGCCGGTCGCGGCCGCCGTCTGGGGTTCGACGCTGTGGAGTGCCGCGCCGTCCGGCGGTGCCGTGGTGGCGACCCAGCTGCCCGGCAACAGCGTCGTCGAGACGTTCCGGACCACCGACGGGTGCGTTCCGACCGACCTGCAGGCGGTGGGCCGCTGGGTCTACTGGGTGTGCAAGGAGAGCTGGGGCAGCGTGCACGCCTCCGGGGTCTACGACCGGACGGACAAGCGGATGGTCGCCGCCCCGGCCGGTGACGTGCTCCTCGGCGACGGCTACCTGGTGCAGCACGAGACCGGCGCCGGGCTCAAGCTTCTCGACCTGACCGGCGGCCAGGCGCCGCGGACGCTGGTCGCGGACGACGAGCTGGGCCCGCCGTTCGTGTGGGCGCGGATGGGCTGGACCGTCGACCGGTTCAGCGGGGGTGTGGCGTACGCCGACGCCCGTCAGCGGGTACACATCGTGCCGACCGGCATCCCGGCGTCGGCGCTGACCGTGATCGACTCGACAGTGAGCACCCAGGTCGCCGGCTGGGCGGGCAGCTGGTGGCTGTCCAAGCCGGCCGCCGCGTGGCAGCTGACCTTCCGCGATCAGGCCGGCGCGGTCATCCGTACCCTCCGAGGATCTTCCGCCCAGGGCATCCTGAAGGCCACCTGGGACGGCAAGGACTCGGCCGGCCGGCCGGTCGCCGACGGAACCTTCACCTGGGCGCTGACCGCCCAGCCGGCCGACGGCCAGGGCGCCGCGCTCACCGTCGGCGGCGCGACCCGAACCGTGCCGGCTGTCATGAAGTCGACCAAGCGACCGTGGTTGACCGGCTCGTTCGTGGTCGGCGGGAAGATCACGGCGAACCCGGGCACGTCGACGCCGGCGGCTACCGCCTACTCGTACCGGTGGTCCGCCAACGGCGTCCTGATCAGCGGCGGGAACTCGGCGTCGTTCGTAATCCCGCCGGCCCTGCTGGGCAAGCGGCTGGCCGTCATGGTGATCGGCACCCGGCCGGGCTACATGCCCGCCCTCACCATGACGAACGAGTCCCCGACCATCACCAAGGGCGCCGCCTCGCAGGCCACCGCACGACCGGCCATGACCGGCACCACCCGGGTCGGCTACACCGTGCGCGCGTCGGTCGGCACGTGGTCGCCCAAGGCCTCGTCGTACGGCTACGAATGGCGGCTCAACGGCACGGTGATCCGGGGTGCGACCGGCGCCACGCTCGAGCTGACCTCGTCGATGCGCGGCAAGGCCCTCACCGTGACCGTGCTGGCCCGCCAGACCGGCTACAACGACGGCCGATCGACCAGCACGGCGGTCACCGTTCGATAGCAAGGTACGGCGCCCGCCCGGGTACAGCGGGCAGCACGGAACCTCGGCCCCGGAGCAGGCATGGTTGGGCGGACGTCGCACCATGCCTGCTCCGGCGAATCCTTGGCCAACCGGCGTTACTGTGCTTGCTTCGGCACCGGTTCCCGCAAAGCCGACCCGCCGAGCGAAGCGAGGTGCACCTCGGCCACGGGCCATCAGCGCAACCGACCGGCACGGGTTCGGCCACATGTCGCTTATCTGGCGCTTGGACTGGGTCGCGGGGTGTTTCGCGAGATCAGGAGGGTGGCGCGCTTGTGCAGCAGCCGTCCTGGCAGTGGTCGGCCGCAGACGGTGCCGTCAAGCTCGTGAGCGGTGGCGCGCAGCAAGTGTCGCCGCGCCAGGCTTCGCGGCCTTCCTTGATGGCGGCGGCGGCGATGATCAGGGCGGCGATCGGGTCAGCCCAGCTCCAGCCGAAGAGGATGTTGACGGCGAGGCCGGCGAGCAGGATCGCGGACAGGTAGGTGCAAAGCAAGGTCTGTTTGGAGTCGGCGACGGCGGTGCGGGAGCCGAGTTCGCGGCCGGTTCGGCGTTGCGCCCAGGACAGGGCGGGCATGACCGCCAGCGATACCGCGGCCAGGACGAGACCGACGCTTGAGTGCCGGGCGTCGCCACCACCGAGCAAGGAGCGTACCGATTCCACAGTGATGTAGGCGGCGAGCGCGAAGAACGAGAAGGCGATGATGCGTAGCGCGCTCTTCTCGCGGGCCTCGGGGTCGCGGCCGGCGAACTGCCAGGCAACAGCGGCGGCGGACGAGATCTCGACGATCGAGTCGAGGCCGAACCCGATCAGCGCGGTGGAGTTGGCGGCGGCGCCGGAGCTGATCGCGACGGCGGCTTCGATCAGGTTGTAGGTGATGGTGGCGGCGACCAGCAGCCGGATTCGGCGGGCGAGGATCGTGCGGCGTCGCGCGGTCGGGCCGGCCGGGGTGAGGGAGAGCAGAGGCCGGCTCATCAGCAGCAGTCCTGGTCGGCGGCGTCGGGGCAGGCGGCCGGGTCGACGGCCAGGACGAGACCGAGCAGGTCGCCGAGGGCGTGCCGGATGCGGATATCGGCGAGTTCGTAGCGGGTGCGCCGGCCCTCGGGCACGGCGACGACCAGGCCACAGCCGCGCAGGCAGGCGAGGTGGTTGGACAGGTTCTGCCGGGTGACGCCGAGCAGGTCGGCCAGCTCGGCCGGGTAGCCGGGCGCTTCGCGCAGGGCGAGCAGGAGCCGGGCCCGAGTGGGGTCGGACAGGGCGTGGCCGAAACGGGCAAGGGCCTGGCCATGGGTTGCTGTCTCCACGCTCCGGACGATACAGCAATTTCTGTATTCACTGGAGGCTGAACTGTCGATTCGACTGGAGGTTTTGAGATCACGACCGGCTCCTCGCGGAATCGCTCGATGAACGGCCGAGCTCGATCGGTCACGATTGGTGTCGTACCCGGGTGGGACGCTGACCACGACGGACAGATTCATGAGAGGTACGACGTAGCCGCGATTCGCGCGGACATGTTCCGCAACGACATCCGGCTCCAGCTGTCGTAGCGAGCCCGGCGAGGCGCCGGAGCCGGTGCGGACCACCTGAACTCACGCGGCCGGGGATCGCCGACTCGGTCCAACAGGTCAGACAGCGACCGCCGACACGGGATGTCGGACCACGCCGTCGAAGAGGTAGCCGAGGGTGTTGTAGCGGGCGACGTCGGGTTGGGTATTGCCGTGCACGTCGGTGGCTCGGGCCAGCAGTTCGTGGTTGCCTGCCGTGGGTTTCCAGTCGAGTTCCCAGCGTTGCCACGCCGCGTCGAGGTCGAGGCCGATGGGCCGGGCGCGCCGCCAGTGGTGGCCGCCGTCGGTGCTGATGTCAACGCGCCGGATCGGGCCGCCGGCCGACCACGATCGGCCGGTCAGCCTTACGGTGCGGCCGGCCTCGACGGTGGCGCCGAAGTCGAGCTCGAAAGCGCTCTTGATGACCTGCTTGTCGAACGGCTGCCCCTCGTCGGGATAGCCGGGACCGAATAGTCGGTAGAACTGGGTGTTCCAGGGCGAGAACAGCGGCTGGTCGGAGACCTCGATCCGGCCCACCCATTTGATCGAGGACACCCCGATCCAGTGCGGCACCACCAGGCGTACCGGATGGCCGTGATCGGGCAGCAGCGGCTCACCGTTCATCTCGTACGCCAGCAGCACGTCGTCCAGGGCCTTGCCGACCGGCATGGGACGGCGCACGTGGCCGAGGTCGACGCCGCCGGTCACGTAGTTCGGGTCGAGCCCGGACGGCATCACGTCGACCGCCCGGCGGGACAGGCCGGCTCGGCGCAGCACGGTGGACAGCCGCACGCCGCGCCAGCGTGCGACCCCGACCGCCCCGAGCGTCCACGCGGTGCCGGTCACGCTCTGATCCTGCTGGGTGGTGAAGAAGCTGCGCCCGTTGCCGGCGCACTCGATCGCGGTGATCGCCGTCTCGCTCGGCAGCCGGCGCAGATCGGCCAGGCTGAACTCGACCGGCCCACCGCGCAGACCGGCCCCGTCAACGGTCAATCGCCAGGTACCGGCGTCGATAATCGGGGTGCTGGTGTGGTCGCGGACGAAGAACCGGTCGACTGGCACCAGATACCCCTGCCCGAGCATCGCGGACCACCGCATCTCAGCGTTCGACCCGAACACCGTGAACAAGTCCGGCGGCAACGGCTTGACGATCGGCCCCGGCGTATCCGCCGACGCCACCTCCGGGCCCAGCAGAGTTCCCGCCGAGACAGCGGCGGCCAACGCGAGGAACGTCCGCCGGGAAAAGCCATCGGCTTGCCCGATCTGCCACTGCCGCAGCCGCAACGCGTCGTACCCGGCCTCGTCAACCATCTTCATCAATCAAACCTATCGATGCGATAGGCAGAGACGGAAGACACACACCCAAAGTCCTCGCGCGCCTTCTTCTTCCCGCCGCCGGACGGGCAACCAAGCCATGTGTTGACCGGGGCATGAAGTTCACCTGCAAATACGGAATCCAAGGCTGCAGAATGCGGAATATTTCCCTCGCAGATGCGGAACAAGATAGCCTGACAGCCGTGGACGGATCTCTCACTGGCATAGCTCCGCGCCAGCTCGCGGCCGTACTGACCCGCCGACTGAGCGAGGAACCGGCACTCGTGCTCAACGGCCCCCGCACGGTCGGCAAGAGCACTCTTCTGCATGCGCTTGCCGACCGTCTGGGACGGCCGGTGGTCGACTGTGACGACCCCGCTACTCGCGCCGCGGTTCGTGCCGATCCCGGGCGATTCGTCAGCGGCCCCGGCCCCATCTTGATCGACGAGTACCAGCACGTCCCTGACCTCCTGAGCGCGATCAAGGCCGAGCTGAACCGGGATCTCAGTCCAGGACGGTTCGTCCTGGCTGGATCGACGCGGTACGTGACCCTGCCCGATGCCGGACAGGCCCTGACTGGCCGGGTCGACATTCTTGACGTGCTGCCCCTGACACAGGCGGAGGTCGACGGAACAACCGACGACTTCATGGTCGGCAGGCTGCTCGACGGCGCTGATGTATCGCTCGGATCGGCCCCGTCTCCGACGACGCGCGCCGAGTATGCGCGCCGGATCATTTCGGGCGGGATGCCTGTCGTGCTACGGCGGCCCCCGGGACGGTCGCGGTCGCGTTGGTTCGCGAACTACCTCGACCTTGTGATTGAGAGAGACGTGCTGGAGTTGAGCCGGGTACGTCAACGGGAAATGCTCCCCCGGCTACTCCGTGTTCTCGCCGCTCGGTCCGGCCAAGTACTCAATATCGCCAGCACGGCTTCGGCGGTGGGGATGGAGAAGTCCAGCGCCGAGAATTACCTCAAGCTGCTGGAGGCCGTCTTCCTCGTTCAACGGGTGCCGGCCTGGGGAACGACGCTCGCCTCGCGGGCCGCTCGGCAACCCAAGGTCCATCTCGTTGACTCGGGCGTCATGGCTTGGCTTCTCGGCCTTACGCCGGAGAAGATCGCCACTAACAACCCGGCAGCATTAACGGAGTACGGCCACTTGGTCGAGACGTTCGCCGTCGGCGAGATTCTTCGCCAGGTGACCTGGTTGGACGCGCCCGTCGTGGTCGGTCACTTCCGCACGTCTGACGCCCAGGAGGTGGATCTGATACTGGAGCGCGACGACGGGATGGTCTTCGCCTTCGAAATCAAGGCCGGTACCCGCGTAGACCGGTCCGACGTCGCCGGCATCAGAGCCCTCCGCTCCCGCGTCGGTGAACGTCTCGCTTCGGCCATAGTGCTGTACACCGGCGAATTGGCCTTCCGATTCGACGACGGCACCCTGGTACTTCCCATAGACAGACTCTGGTCGAACAGGTCGTAACCACATCGCCAAAGCGTTTACCCCGTGGCGATGCCCCCATTCCGGAGAGAAACGAACACGGCACCGGCCAACAGCGGCCGCTGCGCCCGCCACCCAACACCAGCGACACAACCGCAGGCGCGACCACCGCACCGTGGGGTTTCCGGGGGTCGCCCCGGAGCAGGCATGGTGGGGCGGACGTTGCACCATGCGAACCGCCGGATCACTGTTGACGGCAACCCGCTGCCGGCGCGTTTGAGCAGATCAAGGGATAGCACCGGTCAGACCAGGCAAGCGTTGGCCATGTAGAACCATTTGTTCTACACTCAGCGCATGGAGCGTATCGGTGTCCGCGAGTTGAACCAGAACACGAGCCAGGTGTTAGCCCGTGTCAGCGGAGGTGAAACCGTCGAAATCACCGACCGTGGGCACCCCATCGCCCGCCTCGTTCCGGTCGGTGACGACCGTTCCGCCCTGGCCAAACTGGTAGCCGCAGGCCGGGCAGTCGCTCCCATCAGCAGCGGTCCGGTTCCGCTACCACCCAAGCTCGGCGACGAGAACATCGACGCCGCTGCGACACTCGTCGAGATGCGCGATGAGGAGCGCTGGTGATCTACCTCGACTCGGCCGCGGTCGTCAAACTCGTCCGCCAAGAGACGCACAGCACCGAACTCGTCGCCTGGCTCAACGCCCACAGCGATGCGCCCCTCGTCTCATCGGCCCTCGTGGAAGTGGAAGTGCCCCGGGCATTGCGCCGGTCAGCCCCCCAGGCATTGGTCGGCGTGCCGGCCGCAGTCGGACGGCTGTTCCGGCTGGAGATCGACAGCACGATCCGCGCAACAGCGGCTGCCTTCGCCGAACCGACACTGCGCAGCCTCGACGCCATTCACCTCGCCACCGCGCAGGTTCTCACCAACGAGTCCGGATCGGCGCTACTGGCCTTCGTCACCTACGACCGCCGACTGCTCGACAGCGCCAAAGCAGCCGGGCTGCCCACGGCAAGTCCCGGCCAGGAGTAAACCAGCCTGCCCGCGAGTCACGTTTGGACTGCGGCAAGCCACAAACAAGGCCGGACGATGCACCATGCGGACCGCCCGGCCACCACGATTCGGCGATCCCGTGCCCGTGAGTCTCAGCAGCTCAGGGCGTAGATGAAGCGTTGCTATCCAGCGGCACGACTTAATATGCTGGGAGGACGGCGAGGTGGCTCAGGCCGTATCTCAACTGACCCGTGAGGCACGCCTGGAAAACCGATCTGCACCTACCTGTTCCGACAAGTCATCCCCTTCCACCGTTGGGCAATCCCGCATGAGGGTAGCTCTAACCCGTTATTGACTGATGTATGGATTCCCGGCCGGCAAATTTTGATAGAGACAAAGTCTTCCAGTCGACGGAACGAGATCCGTCTAGCGATTGGACAGCTAGCCGACTACACACGATCTCTTCCTGATTGCCGACATGCGATCTTAGTTCCCACACGACCATCAAACGACCTCATCCACTTGGCACACAGCCAGGAAGTCGGGGTGATCTGGCCCGACGATCACGGAGCGTGGGACGTGAGTATCACCTGGCTGCTCGGCCTCTAGAAGTTCACACCGATACGGCCAGCCACAGGACCGACCAGCACGCCCACCGCAACGTGGGGTCTGGGGGTCGCTCCCAGGAAGAAGCAGTGGGCCGCCAGGGACTCGAACCCTGAACCTAAGGATTAAAAGTCCGCAGTTCCGCTACTTTGCGAGCAGTGTCCGTTTCATCCGCACGGAGTGGTGACCATCCAGTGAATACGGCCGCAATCCGGCGGCGGTGGCGTGGGTCCGGGCCGACTTCGCGGGTCGCGGTTAGGGTTTTGGTCGTGGGAATCCGTTGGTAGGCATACAAATCCGTCCTGCTCTTGAACGTCCGAGCACCCACGGAGCACCCACGTCGCATGATTTGAGGCTTGCGGGTCCGGGCGGTCACGCCCGACGGCAGCGAGACGAGGTGGGTGGGGCGCGCAGGTTCCAATGCGGAATCGGTACGCCAAACGCGCACTGACCCGGAACCGAGACCTTGGGAGAGCTGCGACGCCGGTTGGCGGGGCGACCGCGTCCACCGCTCACGGTGAGTAGCCGGTGGACATAAGTCGGGGCCCGGATCGCGGCAAATGAGGACGTCGTTCGCGGCACTGTACGGCGGTGCCGAGCCGCTTCTACCGCCGTCGCTGGGACGAGACGCGAGGCGACCAGTTCGACGGTTAGGGCCACTCGTTCTGGTATTTCGAGACGGGACGACGAGGGCTGGCCCATCCGTCAGGTCGAGATCTACGACGCCGGCCACGTCCTGCGTTACGGACCCGGACACGACGAAGACCGCAACGGAGTTCTCGGGCAGGCCAGCCTCTACGACTCAGACGAGAACTGGAGCACCTTCGAGATCACCGTCAATGAGTTCGAACGGGTCTGGCACACAGACAATCCGTGACGACGCGTTTGTTAGGCGGCGCACCGATCGCGGCATGGCAGTGCGTGATGCGCATAGTTTAGGATGAACTTCTGCGCTCTTTGAACTTCTCGAATTTGTTTGAAAATACGTATACGTAGTCGAGTAGCGCTTCGCAAAGATCTAGAGCGTCTTCGGCGTCTTGGCGACCAACGGATGAATCGCTGTAGTGAGCCCCTGCATTGCCAAGAACGCGCAGGCCTTGAGCCCATTCAAGCAATCGACCTTCGATCATTCCCTGCTCATTGAGCGTCGTGAGTGACCTGCTCAGGTCCCTTTCCCGGACACCGTGGTCTACACACACACCTTCCAATGCCCGTCGCACCATTACTACAGCCGCCCTGTAGGCCTTGGCATCGAAGCAGACACGTGCTTCGCTATGAGTTGCGCGAAGGCCGTCCGGTATTGCGGTGTTGAGCGAACGCTGCTGAGGGGGCCAAAGGCGATATGGTTCGTCGTCCCAGCCGCGACCGTAGTTCTCCTGCACCACCAGCATGGGTTCGTCGCATCGGTCGCAAACCACGAGTGAATATCGGGAAGGAAAGGGTCGTTTGCTCTCGGGGGACAATTCCGCGGGGAGATCCGCTAGGCCTGCAATGTTGCAGGTTCGCGGCCGCTCGCAGGCCACGCATATCATGACCAACTCACCGAAAGACATCATCGGCTCTATCGGCTGATGGAGAGGCGGCTCGATCTCCAACCTAGACCTCCTTGGGTGGCGTAGCGCCAGGCTAGCGTAACCATTCGCGGACGCACCTCGCTGCCGTCGCTGCCGATGTTCTAGAAGGCCCGTCCGAGGCTCACGCCGTCCTGAGCAAGGCGAGCTTGGCCGCGAGGCGGGCCTGGACATCAGGCCAACAAGTCAGCTCGCTGGCCAACGCGTATCAAGACAAACGCATGTTGGCGCGAGCGTGCGCCGCCCCCGTATTGGCAGCCTTACGGTCCGCGACGCGCGACTTGCGGCATGTGAGTGTGATGCTCGCGGTCCGCGAGGAACGAACGCTTGAGAAATCCGAGACCTTGTACTTGCGAAGCGCTACGCCCGATACGGCAACCTAAGTGGATGCCACATCGCTGCTGGACGACCGAAGAGCTACATGCCGATCTAGACCGGTTCCGCGAGGAACTTGTCGCGGCCGGTAAGGCCGAAAATACCGTGCAAACATATGTGGATCGTGCCGAACGCTACATCCGATGGCTTGACGGCAAGTACGACCCCCGTGGTGAGACGCGGCGGTGATCGCGCGGATCGCGGCAGATGAGGACGCACGCTGGCGGGCTGGCAGCGTGCTTACCGATGCAATACCGCGATCTTTGCGGCCAACTCCTCAGTCTTCGGGGATGCTGGCCACATGGGGCAATTAGCGGATGTGCAACGCTCATGGAGCAGGATCGTCAAATGGCTCGCAGACAACTGCCCAGATGATTTTGCGGGCCTTCAGGGCCCCGCTCCCGCTGAGCAGCTCGACGTTATCGAGCAGGTCTTGGGAAGGCCGCTGCCGGCTGATCAGCGGGCGTGGTGGCGGCTCGCAGATGGAACTGACGAAGGCGGTACCGCCGTCTGGCTCATACCCGTCGCTTGGACACCGCTCTCCACGAGAGATGCCCTGGCCAGATACCAAGGCATGCTGAAGTTCGTCGCCGACGAGCCCAAGCTTGCTCACCGGCGCGCCGAGCCAGCCGGTTCTCCGCACTCCTGGACTTGGCTGCCGGAGTGGTTTCCGATAGCCCACAATCTTGGAGGGGACTACCTCTTCCTCGATCTACGTCCCGGACCGAAATCCGGATGCGTGGGAATGCACCGCAAGGATGAATGGAACTATGACGGCCCGATCTGGCCGAACGTGACAGCAATGTTGTCGGACGTTGCTGATGCATTGATAGATGGCACCGAAATTAAGCGAAGGCGCCCCATCGTCGAAAACGGTCGGCTCAACTGGTCACTGACTGGTTGAGGTTCCAACTCGACGCCGCCGGGGCAGCACTTTGCTTGATGTCTTTTCACCGGAATTGGACGAGCGCGCATTCACATCGGCAGATCCGGATGCCGTCGGGGCTCGGCGTACGTCGCTCTGCGCAGAGGATGGCTGATGCCGAGAGCGTCGCCGGGTCCAGATGTCG
>NZ_JBICSP010000006.1:0-397438 GCF_043197135.1 Actinoplanes sp. NPDC049265
GGGCAGCAACGGTGGGCGATGACCCGACGGATCCAGATGCCTCCGGCCCTAACGAGCCGGACAACAACAAGGGTCCACCAATGAGCTGCGGTCTGGACCACCCACCCAGCTACGACAGCAAAGCTCTTGAACTCAATAGACGAGGGCCTGTGCGCCATCGGCCATCACTTCTTCGACGAAGACCGCGGCGCCGGCGATGCGGATGCCGGGGAGGACGTCCTCGGGGGTGATGCCGCGGCGGGCCGCGCACTGGGTGCAGGCCGTCACCCGGCCCGCCTCCAAGAGGATGCCGAGCAGCTCGGGCAGGGGCGCCGCGTGCGGGAGGTCGAACTCCCCGGCCTTGGACGGCAGGGCGAACCACGTCGACTCGCCGGTCATCCAGAACGAGACATCGACCCCGGCCACCGCGGCGGTGCTCGCGACCGTGAAAGCCTGCGAGCAGCGTTCCGGGGCGTCCGAACCGGCGGTCGCCTTGACGACGAGCATGCGTGCCATGCGGCTCAGCATAGGATGGCTTCCCGTGGTTACCGAGATCGGATTCGTGAGCCTGCTCGTCGCGGGCCTGGGCGCCATGGCCGGCGGCGTCGGCTACCTGGCCGTGCGGATAGCAAGGGGGCGTTGGTGAGTTCTTCCACCGAGAAGCCGGACGAGAATCCTCTCGGCCCGCCGCCGTGGCTGAACGCGCCGCCCGTCGAGCCCTACCCGTACGAGGACACCTTCGACCTGCGCACAGGTCCCGACCTGCACCCGTCGCTGCTGGGGCTGCTGCCGTTCGTCGGGCAGTGGCGCGGGCGCGGCCAGGGTGGATTCCCGGCGCCGGAGGACTACGACTTCGCGCAGGAGATCACGATCAGCCATGACGGCCGGCCGTTCCTGATGTATTCGTCGCGCGCCTGGCTGCTCGACGGCGACTCCAAGCCGGTGGCCGAGTCGGTGCGCGAGTTCGGCTTCTGGCGTCCGGTGCTGGTCGACGGCAAGCCGGGCGACGACATGGAAGCCACCATGATCACGCCCGATGGGGTGATGGAGTTGTACCTCGGCCGGGCGAACGGCACCCGGCTGGAGATGGCGACCGACGCGATCGTGCGGACGCCGACGGGAGCCGAGGTGACCGGTGGGCAGCGGCTGTTCGGCATCGTCGACGGGGCGCTGCTGTACGCGCACGAGATGGTCGCCAATGGGGACGGGCCGCATCCGCACATGTCGGCGCGGCTTATCCGGGTCGGCGGCTGACGATCTCCTGCAGGCGCCCGGTCGCACTCGACCGGGCGCGCGGGCGTCCGTCGAGTTCGCGCACCTCGACCAGGCCGCGCAGGGCTGAGGCCAGCCAGATGCCGTCGGCCTCGTGCAGTTCGGCCGGCCGGACAAATCCGGCTCTTCCGTTTTCGGTCAACAGCAGGTGCGCCACGGTGACGCTCGGGAGCACGCCGTCGCCGGCCACCCCGTGCAGAACGCCCTGCTCGAGCCACACCAGGCCGGCGGTCGGTGACTCCAGGGCGTACCCCTCGGTGGAGATCCACAGCAGGTCCGCCCCGGCGACCGACCGCCGCGCGGCCAGATTCGCGGCGTAGGAGATCGTCTTCGCGGTCGTCAGCGACCAGCCGGGCCGTTCGCACGACACTCCGGCCCCGGCGGTCACCACCCGCACCCCGTCGGCCCGCTGGGCGATCACTTCCGGGGGTACGGGTGAGACGGTCGCGTAGAGCACCGGCTCCCCACCGGCCGGCCCGGCCGTGGCCACCAGCCGCAACGCACCCTCGCCCTTCGCCGCGGGCCAAGCCTCCTCGGCCTGGTCGACCAACGGCGCCGGGTCGGGCAGCGGGATCCCCAGCAGCGCCGCCGACCGGGCCATCCGGGCCAGGTGAGCCGCCCGCAGCCGGGCCACCCCGTCCCGGATCCAGAGCGTCTCGAAGACCCCCTCGCCGTACAGCACCCCGCGATCGTCCGGCCGGAGCATCGTCCCCGCCGGGATAACCAGGTTCACCGGCGCAGACTATCCGCCGAGCCGAACTATGCTTCTGGAGTGCCCGCCACGACCCTCGCCGAGATGCTCCGGGAACGCGGCCTGCGGCTCACCCCGCAGCGCCAGCTGATCCTGGAGGCCGTCCATGAGCTGGGCCACGCCACCCCCGAACAGGTGCACACCTACGTGCGAAAACGAGTGGCCGGCGTCAACATCACCACCGTCTACCGCACCCTCGAGCTGCTCGAGGAGCTACGCCTGGTCAACCACACCCATCTGTCGCACGGCTCGCCGACCTACCACGCCGCCGGTGAGGACCAGCACGTCCACCTGGTCTGCCGGGCCTGCGGCTCGATCGCCGAGGTCGACCCGTCGGTGATGCAGCCGGTGACCGAACGCCTCCTGGCCGAGCGCTCGTTCCGGGTCGATGTCGGGCACGTCTCATTGTTCGGCGAGTGCGGGGACTGTAAGGATCGACCATGACCACCGTGACTATCGAGGACCTGGCCCCCGAGTCGGCCGACGCGGGCGTGGCGGCACACTACGGCGACCCGGTGCGCGAGCAGCGCCTGCTGGAGACCGCGGTTGGCCTGGTCGACCGGTCCAACCGGGATGTGATCGCGGTCCCCGGCGAGGAACGCGCCTCCTGGCTGCACACGCTCACCACCCAGCACCTGACCGACCTGAGCTCCGGGCAGGGCTCCGAGCTCCTGGTCCTGTCCCCGCACGGCCACGTCGAGCAGCACGCGTACGTGACCGAGGACGGCACCACCGCCTGGCTCGACACCGAGCCCGGGGCCGGGGCCGGGCTACTGAAATACCTCGAGATGATGCGGTTCTTCACCCGCGTGGAGCCCCGCGACGCCTCCGCCGAGCTGGACGTCTGGTCGCTGGTCGGGCCGGGCGCGGCCGGTCTCTTCCCCGAGCTGGGCGCACCCGTGGTCGCTCCCGTTCCGGGTCCGAAGTTCGCCGCCGGGTCGGTGGCGGCGGCTCCGACCGCGCTCTATCCGGCGGTCTCGGTGCGCGGGATGCTGGTTCGCCGGGTGCCGCTCGGGGTCGACCTGCTGGTGCCACATGGGCAGGTGCCCGATCTCGACGTGCCGCGGGCCGGGCTGTGGGCCTACGAGGCGCTCCGAGTCGCCCACCGGATCCCACGGCTCGGCTGGGA
The DNA here is from genome assembly GCF_043197135.1 of Actinoplanes sp. NPDC049265. NCBI lineage: Bacteria > Bacillati > Actinomycetota > Actinomycetes > Micromonosporales > Micromonosporaceae > Actinoplanes > Actinoplanes sp. NPDC049265. The sequence goes on from NZ_JBICSP010000006.1 coordinate 3,132, forward strand.
GACCGACCACCGGACGATTCCGGCCGAGGCCGGCTTCCTGGCCCAGTCGGTACACCTGGACAAGGGTTGCTACCGCGGGCAGGAGACCGTGGCGCGAGTCCATCACCTGGGCCGGCCGCCGCGCCGGCTCGTGCTGCTGCACCTGGACGGGGTGGCCACCGACCAGCCGCCGGCCCAGGGCACACCGGTCGAGCTGGACGGGCGGGCGGTCGGCTTCGTCGGCACCGCCGTGCGCCACCACGAGCTGGGCATGATCGCCTTGGCCGTCGTAAAGAAGAACGTCGCGGATGACGCGCGTCTCACGGTCGGCGAGTCGGCTGCCGCCATCGACCCGGCCTAAACACCCGCACAAGCGCCCCCCAAACGCGCAACCGCCCCCACCCGTCCTAAACACCCCCGCAAGCGCCCCCTCCCAAACGCGCAACCGCCCCACCCGCCCACCCCACGCGTTAGGCTGCGTACCCAGCGCACCCAGCAACCCACCCCGCGCCAAACACACAGCGCCACCCCGCGCAAAAAGGGCCGGAGAGGCGGAACAGCATGCCCGGGACCGTGATCACGGTGGCGCCGACCGGGGCGGAGAGCAGCAAAGCGGCAGTGCCCGCGCTGCCCGTGACGCTCGATGAGCTCGTCGCCACGGCCAAGGAGTGTGAGGCGCTCGGCGCGGCGATCGTTCACGTGCACATCCGCGACGACGACGCCCGGCCCACGCTCGATCAGGGCCGGTTGCGTGACACCGTGGCCGCGCTCAAGCAGTCGACCGACCTGATCGTGCAGCTCTCCTCGGGCGGCGCGGTGACCGACCCCGAGGATGCCCGGCTGGCCGTGCTCGAAGCGGGGCCGGAGATGGCGTCCTGCACGATGGGCACGGTCAACTTCGGTGACGGCGTGTTCCTGAACCGCTGGGAGTTCATCGTCGACCTGCACCGGCGGATGCAGGAGCGCGGGATCGTGCCGGAGTACGAGATCTTCGACCTGGGCCAGCTGACCACGTTGCGGCGGCTGCTCGACCAGCACGGGCTGCCGGTCGGCGGGCACGTGCACGTAGACCTGGTGATGGGTGTGCCGGGCGGGATGCCGGGGACGGCGGCGGCGCTGGTCGCCTGCGAGTCGGTGATCCGGGATCTGCCGGCGGGGACCACGTTCAGCGCCACCGGCATCGGCCGGTCGACGATCCCGGTGATGCTGGCCTCGCTCTCGGCCGGTGGGCACCTGCGGGTGGGCATGGAGGACACCATCTCGTACGCCCGGGGCCGGCCGGTCGAGTCGAACATGCAGCTGGTGGCCCGGGCGGTCGGGTTCGCCCAGCTGGCCCAGCGGCCGCCGCTGATCCCGGCGGCGGCCCGGGAGCTGCTCGGCGTACCGGCTTGATCCTTCGGTGTTGTCACGCCGGGCGTCGCGGGGGCGGGGGACGTGACCGGGCCGATGTTTCCACGCTCGGCGAACGATCCGTCTGGTGACCTGGTTCACGCTAGCTGGAGTTAGCATTTTGCTTGCAGGAGCTAGCAGTGCGGGTTACTGTCGATCGCATGGCCGGAAACAACGATCTGCCGCAGGACATCGGGACGTTCATCCGTGACCTCCGGCAGACCGCCAAGATCTCGCTTCGGCAGCTCGCCGACAAGGCCGGGGTGAGCAACCCCTACCTCAGTCAGATCGAGCGTGGCCTGCGCAAGCCCAGCGCCGAAGTGCTGCAGCAGATCGCCAGCGCGCTGCGGGTCTCCACCCCGGCGATGTACCTGCGGGCCGGCCTGCTCGACAGCGATGGTCAGCCAGGTGTGCTGGCCGCGATCGCCGTCGATCCGGAGCTCACGATCGCGCAGAAGCAGTCGCTCTCGCAGATCTACGAGACGTTCCGCAACGAGAACGCCCGGAAAGCACCAGAACCCGAGCTCGACCCCGAGACCGCGCCTGACCTCGACGAGGAGGCGGCGATCCGCGAGCGGCTCGCGACCGAGACCACCATTTCCCGTACGGAGGAGAAGTAATGCCCGAGCAGACCAACACCCGGCTCCCCGCTCCGCTCTACGCCGCCGCCGGCGCCGGTGATCTGGCGTACCAGCAGCTCCGCAAGCTCCCGGCCCTGGTCGACGAGCTGGGCGTGCGGGTCAACCAACTCAGCGAGAAGGCCACCGCGTCGCTGCGGGCGGCCAACGAGAAGGCCAACCAGACCGACTTCGACAAGCTGCGGGACAACGCCACCACCGGCGCCGTCGCCTTCGCGCAGGTCGCGTCCGAGCGGGCCGTCCAGGCGTACACCGCGCTGGTCGCCCGGGGCGAGCGGGTCGTCGGCACCGGTGTCGTCGCGACCGCCGACGTGGTCAACGCCGACATCGAGACCACCGAGGAGCCGGCCGCCATCGAGGCCGCCGCCCCCAAGCCGCGCAAGAAGGCCACCCCGGCCAAGAAGACCACGAGCAACTGAAGCCTGAGGAGGCCCCGGCAGCGGCCGGGGCCTCCGGCATAGACTCAAGGTCATGGCCACCAGCGCGCCGATTTTCTACATAGACGTGGTGAGCATCATCTCGCTCATCGTCAACATCGCGTCCCTGATCGTGCAGGCGGTCGCCCTGATCCACTGCGTCACTCAGCGCGGCGACGGGTTCCAGGCGATCGGCACCCTGCCCAAGGGCGCCTGGCTGGCCATCCTCGCGGTCTGCTTCGTGCTCACCTTCCTGCCGATCAGCGGCGGCGGCGCCACCGGCATCTTCGGCCTGATCGGCGTGGCCGCCGCGTTGATCTACCTGCTCGATGTCCGCCGCGGCCTGCGCGACCTGACGGACGGCAAAGGCTTCTGGTGAGAGGTTTCCGCTGGCCGCCGCCTCCGGACGGCGGGCCGCGGACCTGGGGACCGGCACCGACCGGCCCCCGCACCGGCCGGCCGACCCTGCCGTCGCCGCCGACCGAGCTGATCGACGGCCCGGCCGGCGTACGCCTGGAACAGCTGACCAGCGGCGTCGGCACCCCGGTGGCCGTGTTCGCGCACGGGCTGGCCGGTGACATCTCCGGCACCCGCCCGCTGGGCAGCGCGGTGCGTGGCCGCCGGGTGTTCTTCCAGTTCCGCGGCCACGGGCGCTCGTCGGCGCCACCGGGGCCGTGGAGCTTCGCCGACCTGGCCGCCGAGCTGCGCGCCGTCGCCGATCACGCCTCGGCCACCCGGGCGCTCGGGGTCAGCATGGGCGCCGGGGCCCTGTGCCGGCTGCTGGCCGACACGCCCGACCGGTTCGAGCGGGTGGTTTTCTATCTGCCGGCGCCGCTCGACGGTGTCCGCTCCCCGGCCGCGGTCAACCGGCTGGGGCGGCTGCTGGCCGCGCTCGACACCGGCGAGGCGGCGCTGGTCGCCGAGGCGGTCGAGGCGGAACTGCCGCCGTCCGTCCGCCACACTCCGGCCGGCTGGAGCCACCTGCGGCACCGCGTCGAGCAGTTGATGCGCGACGGGTTGTCGGCCGACCTCGACTCGCTGTGGCCGGCACCCGCCGTTCCCGACCCGGCCGCGTTGGCCAAGGTCACCGCCCGCGCGCTGGTGCTCGGGTGCGCCGGCGACGACGTACACCCGGTGCGGGTGGCCGAACGCCTGGCCGCCACCTTCCCCGACGCTGACCTGCACATCTACGATCGTCCGTCGGTGCTGTGGACCAACCGGTCCGATCTGCGCGACCGGATTTCGACGTTCTTGAACGCCTGAGGCCGTAACCTTTCCGGTCGCCACGCGGTGTTCTGGGCGTGCGGCTCTCCCCTAAATCGATCTTCATAGGCCTGATCGCGCTCGGGCTGCCGTTCGCCGTCGCCCTCGGCTGGATGCTGGGCGCCACCGGAAGCCGGGCCGGGCAGCCCCGGATCGCCGGCGCGCCCGGTGGGGCGGGCACGATCGGTGCCGCGCCGGCCAGGGGACACCCGACGGAGCCGGTCAACCCGGTCCGCTACGACGTACGCCGGCCCGCCGCTCAGACGTCGGCGCTGCCCTCGGCGCCGGCCCCGCCGCCGGCCACCGCACCGCCGCCGTCGGCCGGTTCGTCGCCCAGCCCCGGCGGCCCCCTGGTCACGCTGACCACGCTTCCGCCGCTGACCCACCCGCCGGTCCCGACGCCGACGACTGTCACCAGCGGTCCGCCGTCGTCCTCGGCGACCCCGTCCGGCAGCACGTCGTCGACGTCGGGTGGCCTGCTGTTCCGCCGCCGCTGAGGCGACGCTGGCCCGCTCGCCCTACGCTGTCCGCGTGGGTGCTGCGTTTCGCGATTTCTTCACCGGTGCCGGCCTGCTCGGCCGCGGCCTCGGGCAGGTGCTGCGCCGGCCCGGGTTGCTCGGTCTGGGCATGCTGCCCGCGCTGATCTCCGCTGTCGTGTACGCCGCGGCGCTGATCACCCTGATCGTCTACATCGACGACCTGTCGGCCGCGGTCACCTGGTTCGCCGACGACTGGGCGACCGGCTGGCGCGACGCCATCCAGATCTTCGCCGGCCTGGCCCTGCTCGGGGTATCCGGCCTGCTCACGGTCCTTACCTTCACCGCCGTCACGTTGCTGATCGGCGACCCGTTCTACGAGAAGATCTCCGGACTGGTCGAGGAGCGCTTCGGCGGCGTGCCCGATGCCGTCGAGACCGAGTGGTACCGCTCGCTGGGCCGCAGCCTGGTCGACAGCCTGCGGTTGATCGGCCTGTCGATCCTGCTGGGCGTTCCGCTGTTCCTGATCGGGCTGATCCCGGTGGTGGGCCAGGTTCTCGGCATCGTGCTGGGCGGTGCGGTCGGCGGCTGGCTTCTCGCCGTCGAGCTGACCGGGGTGCCGTTCCAGCGGCGGGGCAAGCGCCTGCGGGACCGACGCGCGGTGCTGAAGGCGCGGCGACCGCTGGCGCTCGGTTTCGGGGTCGCGGTCTTCCTCTGTTTCCTGATCCCGCTGGGCGCGGTGCTGCTGATGCCGGCCGCGGTGGCCGGGGCGGCGCTGCTCTCCCGCGCGGTGCTGGGCCTGCCGGTCGAGGCTCTGACCACGCACGCGGCCGCGCAGCGACCCGGCCAGGGGTAGGCCCGGGCGGCATCTGCGCAGCGGATACCGCCCAGGCCTACCACCGATATAAAGGGCGCGACCAATTTACGCACGTGGAGCGAAGCGACCTCGGCGGGAGCGACGGTCAGCACCACCCACTCACCTACGACATCCGCCTTCGACCCTTCACGAACCGGGAATGACCCGCCAGCGCTGGTTTCCCAGATCGCTGCGTTGCGTGACGATGGCGCCGTCGGCGGCCGACTGGCCCGACACTTCCAGCACCTTTCCGCTGTGCCGGGCCACGATGGCGAAGATCGACGGCCCGGTCCAGGCCAATCGCCACTGCTGATTGGCGCCGCCGGCCGATCCCCACTGCACCACCCGGGCACCGTCGGCGGTGGACGCGCCGAGCACATCGACGACCTTTCCGCTGTGGTCGCTGACGATGCGGAAATAGCCGCCGCCGGCGTCCTCGAAATGCCACAGGTGGTCGGCCGTTCCGGTCGGCGGCCACTGCGTGAGTTGCGCGCCGTCGGCCGTCGACATGTCCTGGATCGCGAGCACCTGGCCCGAATGAGTGGCCTGCAGCTTGACCCGCCCGTCGGGAATCAGCCGCCAATTGTGGTCGGCCGTCCCGTTGTCCGCGAACTGCACCACATTGGCCGAGTCGGCCGTCGACAGACCGGAGACGCCCAGCACCTTGCCGGAGTTCTTATTGCGGATGCGGGCGTATCCGGTGCCGTTGTCGACGATCTGCCACAGGTGGTCGGCGGTGCCGTTGTCGGTGAACTGCACGACCTGCGCCGAATCGGCGGTGGACATACCCGCTACGCCGAGGACCTTGCCCGAGTTGACGTTGCGGATGCGGATCCAGCCGTCGCCGTTGTCCACCGGAACCCACAGGTGGTCGGCCGTTCCGCTGTCCGCGAACTGCACCACCCGCGCGCTGTCGGCAGTGGACATCTGGTCCACGCCGAGCACCTTGCCGGAATTCTGGTTCTGAATGCGGAACGGTACGCCGGGCTCGATCCACGGCCGCCCGTCGCCGATTCGCGGGAATGATGTAACGCGCAGCCGCGCCGCGCCCATCGGAATCAGTGTCACCGTTTCCAGCGGCTCGGTGGACGGCGTCGGACTGTCCTGCAACGGCGTGACGATGTCGTCCGAATCCGCTTTCCAGGCGGTCACGCGACGCGCGCCGGTGGTGATCCGGATCGGCGCGCCGGCCGGGGTGAACGGATCGGCCGCGTTGCCCAGACCGGTGGTCACCGCGAAGCCATTCAGCGTCAGGCCGTAGTTCCACGCCGATCCGGGTCGCACCTCGCGCGTCGGCCACGTGCTGGTTCCGCCGGTCTGCACCCAGTTCTCGGTGATCGCCAGCGAAAAGGTCAGCGCCCCGAAATCGACGGAGACCGCGTTGTGGTTGCTCGCCCAGGTTCGCGTCCGGGCCTGCATCGGCAGGCGGAGAACGACACGGTCACCGGTGGTCCAGGTCCGTTCGATTCTGAGGTACGCCGGGCCGGCCACCCCGGGCGCGGCGGCCCCGTTCACAGTGACGACGGGGGCGACGCACCACCCGGGCACCCTCAACAGCAGCGGGAACGCGAGCGATCGGGGCGTACTGACCGTGTAGGTGATCGTGTCCGAGAACGGATAGGTGGTGTCGGCCGTGATCGTCACCGTCGTTCCGTCCCCGACGCGAGCCGTGACCCGCGACGGCCCGTGCAGGGTGGCCGCCAGCCCGCCGTCCGGGGTGGCCGCCCACATCTCTTCCACGTAGTACGGCCAGCCCATCCCGTAGTTGTGCGGGCAGCATCGGTAGTTGTCGATGCCGAGCATGTACGCCTGCATCGCGAACCCGTTCTGGAACTGCCCCTGATGCCCGGGCCGGTCCCGCAGCGAGATGCTGTTGGCGCTGGTGACGTAGTGGATGCCGCGCTGCTGCGGGTCGAGCGCGGCGGGCAGCGAGTTGAACGCCAGGTCCTCGGTGCGGTCACCCCACACCGGGTCGCCGGTGATCCGGGTCAGCATCTCGTGGCTGGCCATGAACTCGACGATGCCGCAGGTCTCGAAGCCCTGGCGGGGGTCGCCGAAGCCGGGGCGGGTGTTCTCGTCACCGGCGAAGCCGCCGCCGGGGAACTGTCCCCACTGGGCCATGATCTGGTTGTAGTCGTTGTAGCTGGCCTGCCGGTGTGTGGCGTCGCCGGAGAGGACCGAGTAGACGGCCGGTTCCCGGAAGCCCTGCGCCAGGTTGACGTTGTGTGGGGTCGGCAGGTTGTTGACGTAGTTTTGCGAGTATTGGTGGATCTTGCGGGCCAGGTCGAGCAGGAACGCGTCGCCGGTGCGGTTGTAGGTCCAGAAGACGACCTCGAGGGTGTCGGCCCAGCGGAAGCTGCCCCAGTCGTACTGGAAGACGCCGGCCGGGCGCGCGTTGACGAACTGGAAGAACCGGGTCAGGAACGGCAGCACCCGGGTGTCGCCGGTGTACTCGGCGCGTGCGCGGATGGCGTGCAGCATCGGCATGTGCGGCCAGAAGTCCGGGCCGTTGTTCAAACTCGTGCGGAGCCGGGTGGGTCCGAAGAAGCCGTCCGGCGCCTGGGTCGCGAGTACCCCGGTGATCCAGCGCTCGGTCTCGGTCAGCACCCGGGAGTCGCCGGTCGTGTAGCCGAGGCTGCCGAAGCCCTTGAGCCAGTACGGCAGCTCCTCCCAGCCGGCCAGCGCCGGGTTGACCCAGCCGCTGTTGTCGTACTGGAGGAAGTGTGACACCTCGGTCATCCGGCCGTTCAGCCCGGTGAGCTGGTAGTTCAGCTGGGTGGCGAGCCAGCCGGTCGCGCGGGTCGAGCCGGGGGTGAGCCGGATCAGGGCGTCCGGCCGCAGCGGCGCGCGGTTGACCACGTATCCGGGGGCGACGGCCGCGGCCGGGTCGGCGGCGAGCGCGACGACGGGGACGGCGGCAGCGGCTCCGGCCAGCAAGGTTCGACGACGCATGGCGTTCACCCTTGATAGAAAATGTTCGATTGAGCGCGTAACCGGAGGGTAACGCAGCCAATCGATGATTGTCTATCAGTGACAGGGTTCGGTGACGCTGAGCCGCAGCGTCGACCCCTGCTTCACCACCGCCACGGCCACGCCGTCGATCAGGTACGCCCACCCCGACGGCTCCGCGCGCACCACCGACGCGCCGCCGACCACCGGCTGCAGAGCCACGCCGAGATCGCGGGGCGGCGGCACACCGTCCACCGTGTAGGTCCGCCCCGAACCACCGCTCGGGCAGGACACCGTGCTCGAACCGGCCGCCGCCGCCTCGTCCTGGCCGAGCGCCCGCAGCGCGGCCACCAGCTGGGCGGGCGGCTTGACCAGACTCGGCGACTCCAGCTCGAGGTCACCGTCCGGGCGGCAGCCGGTGCTGACCTCGATCGGCACCACCTGACTGGACGCCTCGGCCCGGGCGTCGATCGCCACGTAACCGCCGGCGTCCGCCTCCAGGCCGACCCGGCGCCCGGTGGTGCTCGCGTCGGCCCGGGCGTGGTAGCCGGCCGGAAGCGCGGCGGCGATCGCCTCGAGCACCGGCAGGGCGCCGTCGCCGCGGACGTAGACGGTGACCGTGCGGGTCGCCTCGACGCCGGACCGCACCGGCGTCACGCGGCATCCCCGGCGTACCCGGACGTCGTCGATCTCGGCCGCGCGGTCTCGCCCGTCCGACGCCGCCGCGAAAACCGCACCGGCCGCCTCCTGGAGCACCGGCATCGCGGCAGCGATGTCGCGCTGCTCGGGCACGGTCGGCGGGTCGTGCCACACCGACCACAGCCCGAGCCCGGCCACGACCAGGATCCAGGCCACCACCACGGCGATCAGCCCGGGCCGGCGGACGCGCGGCTGCTCGGTGGGCGGCGTGGTCACGGCAGTCATGGTGACACGCCTCCCTTCACGCGAAAGGCCCACCCCTACGCGCGGGGCGGGCCTTTCCCAACAGAGCGTCAGGCGGCGACGTTCAGGCCAACCTCGTTCACGCCGCGGGTGGCGTCGACGACCAGGTCCCCGTTGCCGTGGCGGGAGAGCGCCCGCAACGTCCAGGACCCGGGCGCCGCGAAGAAGCGGAACACCCCTTGCGGCGACGTGACCACCTCGGCGGTGAACTCGCCGGACGAGTCCAGCAGGCGCACGTACGCGCCGCCGACCACATCGCCCTCGGCGTTGTTCACGATTCCGGTGATGACGGTTTCCTTCTCCAGGTCGACGCTCGCGGGCAGCGGCGCCGACTGGTCCGGTGCGGCGCAGCCGGAGATGTCGGATGCGGTCATCGTCACGCCTTCCCGGGCTCGTCGCCGAGCACGACGGGCACGCCGATCAGCGAGCCGTACTCGGTCCACGAACCGTCGTAGTTCTTGACGTTCTCCTTGCCGAGCAGCTCCTTGAGGATGAACCAGGTGTGGCTCGACCGCTCGCCGATCCGGCAGTAGGCGATGGTGTCCTTGCCGTTGTCCAGCCCGGCGTCGCCGTAGAGCTTGGCCAGGTCCTCGTCCGACTTGAACGTGCCGTCCTCGTTCGCGCCCTTGCTCCACGGCACGTTGATCGCGGTCGGGATGTGCCCGGCCCGCTGCGCCTGCTCCTGCGGCAGGTGCGCCGGTGCGAGCAACCGGCCCGCGAACTCGTCAGGGCTGCGCACGTCGACCAGGTTCTTCGCCCCGATCGCCTGCACGACCTCGTCGCGGAAGGCGCGGATCGACAGGTCCGGTGCGGAAGCGGTGTAGCTGGTCTTCTCGCGCTGCGGGACGTCGGTGGTGTACGCGCGGGCGTCCAGCTCCCACTTCTTGCGGCCGCCGTCCAGCAGCACCACGTCACGGTGACCGTAGAGCTTGAAGTACCAGTACGCGTAGGCCGCGAACCAGTTGTTGTTGCCGCCGTAGAGGACGACCTTGTCGTCGTTGCCGATGCCCCGCTCGGACAGCAGCTGCGAGAACTGCTCCTGGTTGACGAAGTCCCGGCGTACCGGGTCCTGCAGGTCCTTCTTCCAGTCCAGCTTGATCGCGCCCGGGATGTGGCCGCCGTCGTAGGCGGTGGTGTCCTCGTCGACCTCGACGAAGACGACACCCGGGGTCTCGAGGTTCTTCTCGGCCCAGTCGGCAGATACGAGCGCAGAGTCGCGGCTCATCGATTTGGCTCCCTTGTTGAGATTCCAGGGAGGTCCGCACACGCGCGGACCCCAGGATGGATCAGCGATTTCGTGCGAACGGCGCCACTGCCGGGCGGAAGAAATGCAGCCGGAAGGACCCCGTCAGATGACAGGGCGACACAGGCAGGCGGCCACGCGGCACAGGTCGACCGCGCGCCGTTTGGTGAGCAACAGGCTCATGCGGCCGACCCTACCAGCGGTTCCAGCCACCGGAACACCTCGAACCAGCATCCGGGACGGCGGTCACATCGTCAGCCGGCGCTGTTGAGCGGAACGTTCTTGGCGCCCGCGGTCACCACGAGACCGTTCGGCGTGGGCTGCACCTTTTCGACCTTGAGGTTGAGCGGCAGGGCCGGCACCGGGACGTCGATCGACAGCTGCCGGGCGTAGTTGTTCAGGGCGCCGCGTACCAGCGGGACATCGGGCAGACCCTCGGCCGTGACCTCCTCGAAACGCACCCGGACGACGTTGTTGGCGGCCACCTCGAGGTTGGCCGTGCCGTTGACCGTGACGCTCTGGTTGAGGATCTTGACCGGGGCGGTGACAGCCAGCTTGCCGTCCTTCTCGGCCAGCTTGACGCCGTCCTGATCGCTCAGGTCGGCCAGGGTCGGGTAGTCGAGGGTGCCGGCGCCGGTCAGCGTGCCGGCCACGATGTCGCCCTGCCCCGAGCGCACGGTGTCCAGCGGCGCCCGAACGTCCAGTGCCCGCACGTCGAGCAGCGGCAGCTTGATCGTCTTGCCGTTGCCGGCCGGGCCGGCGAAGTCCGGGACCTCGATCTGGATCTCCTGGTAGTCGCCCTTGACCACCTGGGTCAGGAACGGCACACCCTTGATCGTCACCCGCGGGTCGCCGGAGGTCGCCTTCTGGTCGGCGATCTGCTGGGCGACGCGGTCGCCGATCATCTGTTCCGCGTACGAGGCGCCGAGCCGGTCGGCCACCACCGCGATCAGGCCCAGGATGATCAGCAGCACGACCAAGGTGATCAGCAGGCGGCGTCCCCAGCGCCTGCGCGGGCGTCGTTCGCCGTACACCTCGGCCACGTGATCTCCTCTTGACAGCCACTGATGCGGGCGACCGTATATGCCCCCCGCCACCTCTTTTTAGTCAGGTCAGGTTTTCTGGGTCAGGTCAGGAAGAAGGCGTTCAACGCATACGCCACCGGAGCGACCGCCGCGAACGCGCCCAGCGGCCCCTGCATGTGCCGGGCCAGCCAGAACGTCGGCGCCTCGTCGGGCCAGTCCCGCCCCGCCTCGGTGAAGTTGATGGCCAGGTCGACCAGCACCGCCGCGCCCGCCGCGACCAGGCCGAGCACCGCGCCCCGGGCCGGGGTGAACGGCTGCACCAGAAAACTGCCCAGCTGAGCGGCGGCGAGCGTGCCGAGCATCGCGCCGAGGATGATGCCGGTCGCGCCCCGCGGCACCTGCGGGGCGATCCGCGGCTTGGGGAAGACCGCGTCCACCAGCCTGGCCACCAGCAGGCCGACGCCGGCCGCGGCGAGGCCGACCATCTGCGCCTGGGTGCCCACCGGCTCACGGGACAGCACGAGGAAGACGGCCGGCGTGATCACGCCGCCGGTGATCAGCACGGTCGAGGTGAGCGCGTCGCGGACCCGCAGCCGATCGAGCCGGAACGCGAACTGCCCGCCGACGATGACGACCACGCCGACCACGGCGACCAGCAGCAGTTGCAGCAGGCCGGCCTCGCGGGCGCTCGCCGCCAGGAAGTCACTGACGAGAGCGGCCAGCACCGCCACCCCGGCCACCAGCAGCGGCACCGGCGGGCGCATAGCCATCGTCCAGGCCAGCGCGAAGAGCAGCTGCACGCCGAACAGGACTATCGCGTACGGCCAGCGGGAGTCGGGCCCGGACGTCTGCGCTCCGAGGATCAGCGCGATGCCGAGCAGCCCGGAGAAGCCGGCGATGGCCACCGACAGCGGCCGGCGGACCGGCACCAGCGGGATCTCGGTCTCGTGGTCCTCGTCCGGCTCCTCTCCGTCGGCGTATCCGCCGGCACGGGAGGTGGACTCGTCGGGCACAGCGCCGTAGACACCGGAGGCCGCACGCGGAGCGGAACGCGCGATCTCCCGGGAGACATCCTCATCCCAGTTGTCACGGTCGCCGTCGGTCGGCATCGAGGGGAACACGACTGCGATCGTGCCAGACTCCGGAATCCGTGCATCCCGGCGTGGCAGTCATATGAACGGGTCGTTACCGATAGGCCGTTCGGACACCTTGATGGCGTACGCAATATCACAGGCCGGTGCGACCAGGGTGAACAATGCTCTTCGTCGGTTAAGGTAAGCCCAGCCCACCCGTCGGTGACGCCGGGATTCTTTAGTCCGGCGCCCCCGGGCCCGCGAGAGTCGAGGTGAGTGTGGAAATCCTGCTGTTGGTGACGGCACGCGCTGGTGAACCGTCCGCCGTGCTGCCCGCCCTGGACCTGCTGCCCCATTCCGTGCGTACGGCGCCTCGCGACGTACGCACTCTGGTTTCCGGGCCCAGCCCGGACGCGGTCATGGTGGACGCCCGCTCGGAGCTCTCCGAGGCCCGCGCCACGTGCCGCATGCTGCACGCGACCGGTCTGGGCGTCCCGCTGGTGGCCGTGGTCACCGAGGCCGGGCTGATCGCCCTGAACGCGGACTGGGGCGTCGACGACGTGATCCTGGCCAGCGCCGGACCGGCCGAGGTCGAGGCCCGGCTGCGGCTGGGCGTCGGCCGGCTGTCCAACGCGACCGCCGGGGCCGGTGGCTCGATCCGGGCCGGCGAGCTCAACATCGACCCCGACACGTACGCGGCGAAGCTCAAGGGCCGCCCGCTCGACCTCACCTACAAGGAGTTCGAGCTGCTCAAGTTCCTGGCGCAGCACCCCGGCCGGGTGTTCACCCGCGACCAGCTGCTGCGTGAGGTCTGGGGCTACGACTACTTCGGCGGCACGCGCACTGTCGACGTGCACGTTCGGCGGCTGCGGGCCAAGCTCGGCTCCGAGTACGAGTCGATGATCGGCACCGTCCGCCAGGTGGGTTACAAGTTCGTCATCCCGCCGAGTGGCCGCCAGCTGCCCGACAACGAGCCCGTCTCGCTTCCGGTCTGACCCTGCCTTGGTCTCGGCAGAGCCTTCTTCTCCTCCGGCGGCGGCGGTGCTCGACCTGGCCGCCGCCGCTCTTCAGGCCGACGGCGTCTACCCGCTGTCCGAGGATGTCGTTCTGCGCGTCCGAGACGGCGGCGGCTTTTCCGTGTCGTCCTACGACGGGGACACCCTCACCGGTTTCGCGAATATCGACGGTGGTTCGGGCGAACTCGTCGTCCATCCCGATCACCGGCGCCGCGGCTATGGAACGGCACTCCTGGCCGCCCTCGGATCAGGCCCATTGGATATTTGGGCTCATGGGGACAATTCGGCTGCGCATTCTTTTGCCGACCGGAGCGCCTTCTCGCGCGATCGCGTGCTGTTCCAGATGCGCCGCCCGCTCGACTCGCCGCCGCTTCCGGACAATCGGCTGCCCGAGGGCGTCACGGTTCGCGAGTTCCGCCCCGGCCACGACGAGGACGCCTGGCTGGCGATCAACGCCCGGGCCTTCGCGCACCATCCCGAGCAGGGCCGGTGGACCACCCACGACCTCACGTTGCGTGAAGAGGAGCCGTGGTTCGACCCGGCCGGTTTCCTCCTCGCCGTCGACATCGAGGACACCCTGCTCGGCTTCCATTGGACAAAGGTGCACCCCGCGGCCGGTGCCGACCCCGCGCTGGGCGAGGTCTACGTGCTCGGCGTCGACCCGGGCGGCCACCGGCGCGGGCTCGGCCGGGCACTGAGCGTGGCCGGGCTGACCCACTTGAAACAGCAGGGCCTGACGACTGCCATGCTGTACGTCGACGAGTCCAACGAGGCGGCCGTCCGGCTCTACCAGAGCCTGGGATTCGGCGTTCACGCCGCCGACGTGATGTACCACCGCGCGGCCTGACGACCAGGCACGCCGTGCGCTGGTTCACGTAACGGACAACACATCCTCAGTCGGCGTGCACCCCAGCGCGTAGACCTGTTCACGCTGCGTTCATTTAGGGCCGGGAGCCCAGTTACTTGCCTCTTTTAGCTTTCGGATGAGCCGGTGAGACACCGGCGCGCAATCCATTCGAAGGGAAAATTGTGAAGCTCCAGCGGGTCGGCTTCGTGGCCGGCATTGCTTTGACTGCGACGCTCGCGCTCACCGCGTGCGGTTCGGACAACGAGGCCACGCCGTCCGCCGGCGGCGCCTCCGCGGCCAACGCGAACTGCGTGGCCGGCCAGATCACCGCTCAGGGTTCCACCGCCCAGAAGAACGCGATGGACGAGTGGATCAAGACCTACCAGGGTCAGTGCGCCGACGCCAAGATCGACTACCAGGGCACCGGTTCCGGCGCGGGCATCCAGGCGTTCATCGCCGGCACCGCGGACTTCGCGGGTTCCGACTCGGCGCTCAAGCCGGAGGAGCAGCCGCAGGCCGACGCCAAGTGCGCCGGTGGCCAGGCCCTCAACCTCCCGATGGTGATCGGCCCGATCGCCGTCGTCTACAACCTGGACGGCGTCGACAACCTCCAGCTCTCGCCGGAGACCCTGGCCGGCATCTTCGCCGGCAAGATCACCAAGTGGGACGCCGCCGAGATCAAGGCGGACAACCCCTCGGCGAAGCTGCCGTCGACCGCCATCCAGTCGGTCCACCGCTCGGACGAGTCGGGCACCACCGACAACTTCACCAAATACCTGAGCAAGACCGCCGAGAAGATCTGGACCTTCGGCAACGCCAAGGCGTGGAAGGCTCCGGGCGGCACCGGCGCGGCCAAGTCGGACGGCGTGGCCACCCAGGTCAAGGGCACCGCGGGCACCATCTCCTACGTCGAGCTCTCGTTCGCCGAGAACAGCGACCTGAAGAAGGCCAAGATCAAGAACGGCGCCGGCGAGTACGCCGAGCTGACCGGCGAGAGCGCCGGTAAGACGATCGCGGGCGCCAAGGTCGAGGGCACCGGCAACGACCTGAAGCTGTCGATCGACTACTCGACCAAGGAGGCCGGGGCCTACCCGATCGTCCTGGTCACGTACGAGATCGTCTGCAGCAAGGGCAGCGCCAAGGCCGCCGCGATCAAGGGCTTCCTGACCTACACCTCCAGCACCGGTGGCCAGCAGGCGCTCGGCGAGCTGGGCTACGCGCCGCTGCCGGACAGCGTCCGCAGCAAGGTCGAGACCGCCGTCGGCGCGCTCGCCTGACCCACTCGACACAGCCCCTTCTATTCAAAAGCGAGCGAGCGAATGGGTGACATCCCCTCCCGCTCGGCGACGACACCGGCCGGCGAATCGGGTGTGACAGGAAGTCACACCCGGTCCGCCGGCACCGGCGTATCGCCGAACGCCCCCGCTGGACCGCCCCTGGGTGGCGGCAATGCCCTGGCCACGAAGAAGCGCTTCGGCATGGAAGCCGGCTTCCGAGGTCTGAGCACCGCCGCCGGCGCGATGGTGCTGGTCATCATCGTGGCCATCGCGATCTTCCTGATCTCCAAGGCGGTGCCGGCCCTGTCGGCCAACAACGAGAACTTCCTGACCTACAAGGCGTGGTTCCCGAACGATGCCCAACCTAAGTTCGGCATCGCCGCGCTGGCGTTCGGCACCGTCCTGTCGTCGATCATCGCCCTCATCGTGGCGGTGCCGATCGCGCTGGGCATTGCCCTCTTCCTGTCGCACTACGCGCCGAAGCGGCTGGCCACGCCGCTCGGCTTCATCATCGACCTGCTGGCCGCCGTGCCCAGTGTGGTGTTCGGCCTCTGGGGGCGGGACGTGTTCCTGAACCCGGTGCGCGACTTCTCCCAGTGGCTCAACGAGTACTTCGGCTGGATCCCGATCTTCGGCGGGGACGGACCGTTCGGCCGCTCGATCCTGCTCGGCAGCCTGGTGCTGTCGATCATGGTGCTGCCGATCGTCACCTCGCTGTCCCGGGAGGTCTTCATGCAGACCCCGGGCATGAACGAGGAAGCCGCGCTGGCGTTGGGCGCGACCAAGTGGGAAATGGTCCGCACCGCTGTCCTCCCGTACGGACAGCCCGGCATCATCGCCGCGGTCATGCTCGGCCTCGGCCGGGCGCTCGGTGAGACGATCGCCCTGGCGCTCACCCTGGGCATCGTCTTCAACATCTCCTTCAACATCATTGAGAACGGCGGGAACTCGATCGCCGCCAACATCGCCAACACCTTCGGTGAGGCGAACGCCACCGGCCGCGGCGCGCTGATCGCCTCCGGTCTGGTCCTGTTCGCGATCACGCTGGTGGTCAACATGGCGGCTCGGGCGATCATCTACCGCCGTCGCGAGTTCCGGGACAGTGCCGCATGACCCAGGTTTCCGATGTTGTGATGACGCCGTCCGGCCTGCGTACCAAGCAGCTGCCGCTGGTGGTCAATCTGCTCATCGCCGTTGTGGCGCTCGTCGTCTCGGCGGCGGTGGTGCTCGGCACCGGCTTCGGTGGCTGGGTGCTCGTGGTCGTGGTGGCCGGCATCCTCTACCTGATCGGCCTCTCGATCGTCGCCGGCCGGGTCGAGGGCCGGCGCGCGGCGACCAACCGGGTCTGGCAGGCGCTGATCTACACCGCCTGTGTGCTGGCGGTCCTGCCGCTCGCCTCAGTGGTGTGGACGCTCGTCTCCAAGGGCGCCAACCGGCTGGACGGCAACTTCTTCGGCACGTCGATGAACAACATCGGTGCCCGTGACCCGATGGGCGGCGCCTACCACGCCATCATCGGCACGCTGGAGCAGGTCGGCCTGGCCACCCTGATGGCGGTACCGCTGGGTGTGCTCGGCGCGATCTACCTGGTGGAGTACGGGCGGGGCCGGTTCGCCCTGACGGTCCGCTTCTTCGTGGACGTCATGACCGGTATCCCGTCGATCGTCGCCGGCCTGTTCGTGCTGGCCTTCTGGGTGCTGATCGTCAGCCCGTGGTTCAACGACGGGAACCCGCGGTTCTCCGGCTTCGCGGCCTCTCTGGCACTGACCGTGTTGATGTTGCCGACGATCGTCCGGTCGACAGAGGAGATGCTGCGGCTGGTGCCCGGGCCGCTGCGCGAGGGTGCGTACGCGCTGGGCGTACCGCAGTGGAAGACCATTCTGCGGATCGTCCTTCCGACGGCACTGCCCGGCATCGTGACCGGCGTCATGCTGTCGGTGGCCCGTGCGGCCGGCGAGACGGCTCCGGTGCTGCTCGTCGCCGGTGGCGCCGCGGCGATCAACTTCAACCCGTTCGACGGCAACCAGTCGTCGCTCGCGCTGTACACCTACTCGCAGGCCGGTGACGCATCCAGGTTCGCACCGGACCGCGCGTGGACGGCCGCTCTGACACTGGTCGCCATCGTGCTGATCCTGACGATCGCCGCCAAGCTGCTCGCCCGCCGCAACAGGCTTTCCTGACAAGAGGTATTCCCCCATGGCCAAGCGCATCGAGGCGTCGAACGTGACGTCGTACTACGGAAGCTTCAAGGCGATCGACGGCATCTCGATGACCGTCGAGCCGAAGACGATCACCGCCCTGATCGGCCCCTCGGGTTGTGGCAAGTCCACGTTCCTGCGGTCCATCAACCGCATGCACGAGGTGCTGCCGAACGCCCGCATCGAGGGCCGGCTCACCATCGACGACCAGAACATCTACGACGCCGACGTCGACGTGACAGCGGTCCGCCGCATGATCGGCATGGTGTTCCAGCGCCCCAACCCGTTCCCGACGATGTCGATCTACGAGAACGTCGTGGCCGGCCTCAAGCTGAACGGCGTGAAGAAGAAGTCGGTGCTCGACGACGCGGTGGAGA
Source organism: Actinoplanes sp. NPDC049265 (assembly GCF_043197135.1). Lineage (NCBI taxonomy): Bacteria > Bacillati > Actinomycetota > Actinomycetes > Micromonosporales > Micromonosporaceae > Actinoplanes > Actinoplanes sp. NPDC049265. Next base: position 21,096 of record NZ_JBICSP010000006.1, read on the forward strand.
ACAGCCTCCGCTCGGCCAACCTGTGGGACGAGGTCAAGGACCGCCTCGGCCGCCCCGGCGCCGGCCTCTCCGGTGGCCAGCAGCAGCGCCTGTGCATCGCCCGCACGATCGCCGTAGAGCCCCAGGTAGTCCTCATGGACGAGCCCTGCTCGGCCCTGGACCCGATCTCCACGCTGGCGATCGAGGACCTGATGTTCAAGCTGAAGGACCGCTTCACCATCATCATCGTGACCCACAACATGCAGCAGGCGGCCCGAGTCAGCGACAAGACCGGCTTCTTCTCCATCGACAAGACGGGCGACCCCGGCCGCCTGATCGAGTACGACGACACCCAGAAGATCTTCTCCAACCCCACCGAGAAGAAGACCGAGGACTACATCACCGGCCGCTTCGGCTGACCCTTCCCGCCGCCTATCGGCCTGGTTACCCGCCGGGCGGGTGGCCCCGGGCCGAACCTCGGTATCACTGATCGACTCGCAACACGGCGCCGCCGTCGCCGGTCAGCTCCACCCGGGGCCGCACCGGCACGGCGGCGTTCCGCTTCTCGACCAGCACCTGCTCGATGCTCGCGAACGCCTCCAGCGAAGCCAACGTGACCCGCGTAGGGGGCAGCATCGTCAACTCCCCGGTCTCCGCCGGATCGACCCACGCAGTGCCGTCGCTCTCCCCCGACACGTCCCGAGCCTCTTGCCCCGCCGGCAACGCCGCCACGAAGAACCACGTGTCGAACCGGCGCGGCTCGAACTCCGGCGTCACCCACCGCCCCCACGGATGCAGCAGGTCATCACGCATCCGCAGCCCCCGCCGAGCCAGCAGATCCGCCATCCGAAGCTCCCGCCGCATCACCGCCACCCGATCCGCCTCCCACTCATCTCCCACGACATCTGCCACGACGTCGTACCCGGCCACTCCGGCTGCCGCCTCCTCCCGGCCCGCCAGCGCCACGGCCTCGTCCTCATCGGCTTCCTGCTCGCCGGCCGCCCGTGCCCCGGCGTCCCCTCGGCCCGCCAGCAGCACCCCGGCCTCCTCGAACAGCTCTCGCACGGCCGCCCCAACCACCGCCCGGGCCTCGGCGTCGCTCACCCCGAGCCGCTCGGCCCAGTCCGATCGCACCGTGACGGGCTGATCGTCCGGGTCGACACCTCCGCCCGGGAAGGCGTACACCCCGCCGAATGCCATCCCTCGCGCCCGCCGCAGCACGTAGGCCTCGAACCCCGGGCCCGCCTCTCTCAGCAGCACCACCGTGGCGGCCGGACGGGTCGGCGCCGGCGGTCCGGTGAACTCGTGCGCCCTCTTCACCATCGCGGGCGGCAGCGGATATCCATCACGAGGTTCGGTCACGGGTGGATCCTCCCATCGGGCCGGCGCCGGACGATACGGTGGCGATCATGACGACGCGTTGGGGAATCCTGAGCACCGGTGGCATCGCCGAGTCGTTCGCCTCGGACCTCGCCCTGGTGGACGGCGCGAAACTGGCCGCCGTCGGCTCCCGCACCTTGGAGTCGGCGACCCGGTTCGCTGAGCGGCACGGCTTCGCCCGCGCGCACGGCTCGTGGGCCGAGCTGGCCGCCGATCCCGAGGTCGACGTGGTCTACGTGGCGACGCCCCACGCTCAGCACGAGGCCGCCGCACTGCAGTGCCTGCGCGCCGGCAAGGCTGTGCTCTGCGAGAAGCCGATGACGCTCGACCTGGCGTCGTCCGCCCAGCTCGTGCAGGAGGCACGCGCCCACAACGCCTTTCTCATGGAGGCGATGTGGATGCGCTGCAACCCGGTCATCCGCGAGGTGGCCGAGCTGATCGAGCAGGGCCACATCGGCCGGGTCACCGCGGTCCATGCCGACTTCGGAATCCAGGGCCCGTTCCCGGCCACGCACCGCCTGCGGGCCCCGTCGCTCGGCGGCGGCGCTCTGCTCGACCTTGGCGTCTATCCGATCCACTTCGCTCACCTCTTTCTCGGTGCTCCCGCCTCGGTGCAGTCCTGGGCCCGCCTCACCCCTGAGGGCGTCGACGAGACCACCGGCCTTCTCCTGGGCTACGACTCCGGCGCCGTGGCTGCTCTGACCTGCAGCATCAACGGCGCCTCGGCCAACGGCGCCACCATCACCGGCGAATCCGGCCGCATTGACATCCCGGACGGTTTCTGGGCGCCGCGCGGCTTCTCGGTCACCCGCGCCGGTTCGACGGAAACCCACGCCCGCGATTACGAAGGCCTGGGATATCGCTTCGAGGCGGCCGAGGTCCAGCGCTGCCTGGACGCCGGACTGCTGGAGAGCCCCCTGGTGCCGATCGCCACAACCCTCGAGATCATGACCCTGATGGACATGGTCCGCGAACAGATCGGCGTCGCCTACTGATCGTCCCCGCCGGGGTAGCAACTAACAAATGTCATCGAAATCCCATGACACTTTGTCACTACCGACCGCGCACCCCAGCGAGTGACGATGATGGCCTCGCAGGCACCCCGGCCTAGCCGAAAAGTGGCTTGACAACTAAATAGAGAAGGCAGGCAAAGATGCCGGCCGCCGGGAAGGTGATCAACCACCCCAGAATAATGTTGCCGGCCACGCTCCAGCGGACCGCCGAAAGGCGTTTGGTTGCCCCCACGCCCATGATGGCCGAGGTGATGGTGTGGGTCGTCGAGATCGGCGCGCCCAGGACCAGGGCATTGAAGTAGAGCACGCCGCTGGCCACCGTCTCGGCGGCGAACCCTTCCGGTGGCCGCAAGTCGATGATCTTGCGGCCGAGCGTGCGAATGATCCGCCAGCCGCCCGAATAGGTACCCGCCGCGAGCACGGCGGCGGAGGCCCAGATCGACCATTCCGGGATGTGCCGTGCGTCTCCTTGCCATCCACCCACATGGAGCGCAAGAACAACAACGCCGATCGTTTTCGCGGCGTCCTGCATGCCGTGCCCGATGGACATCGCCGCGGCGCTGAGCGTCTGGGCATTACGGAATCCACGATTGAGCCGAGCCGGGTGTCCATTACGAAAAATCCACAGCACCGCGATCATCGCGACGAACCCGAGAATGAACCCGACCAGCGGCGAAACCACCATCGGAATCAGAATCTTCTCGACAATGTTGGCCCACTGCACCGCTCCGCCCGAAGCGAAAATGGTGGCACCGACGAGGCCGCCGAAAAGAGCGTGCGACGAACTGCTCGGAAGCCCGAAATACCAGGTGATCAAATTCCAGCAGATGGCGCCGAGGACGCCGGCGAAGACGACGCCCAGGCTTTCCATACCCGTGGGCAGGGTGACGAGGCCACTGCCGACGGTCTCGGCGACCTTCGTGCCGATGTGCGCACCGATGAAGTTGCCCACCGCGGCCATGGCCAGCGCGGTACGCGGTGTCAAGGCCCGCGTGCTCACGCTCGTCGCGATCGCGTTCGCGGCGTCGTGGAATCCGTTCGTGTAGTCGAAGGCAAGCGCGACGACGATCACCGCGACAACGGCGATGAGCTCGGCGGACAATTACGACTCCTTGACCGAGATGGTCTCGATGGTGTTCGCGACGTGCTCGAAGGCGTCGCAGGCCGCCTCCAACTCGTCGGCGACCTCCTTCATCTTGAGCACGGTCAGGGCGTCGTACTCCCCGCTGAAGAGCCGGACCAGCAGCATCCGGTACGCGCGGTCACCGTCGTTCTCCAGGCGGTTGATCTCGATCCAGTACTCCTCCAGGTTCTTCATCGCCCGCAGCCGTGGCATCGCCTCGGCAGTGATCTTCGCCTGCTGATCGAGCACGTTGACGAGCTCGTGCATCTCCCGGGGAAGCGACGGCAGCTCGGTGAGCCCGTAGAGGTAGAGCAGGTTGCCGACCGCCTCCAGGTGGTCCATCACGTCGTCCAGCTGGGAGCCCAGCGAGTAGATGTCCTCGCGGTCGAACGGCGTGATGAAGGTCGAGTTGATCTTTTTGTAGAGATCGTGGGTGATCTGGTCGCTGTCGTGCTCTACGTCGGTCAACCGCTCGCTGACCGACTGCACGTCCACCCCGGGCAGGGCGAGCTCGTTGAGCAGCTCCGTGCCGCGCACGAGGTTCTGGGCGGCTCGGGTGAACAGCTCGTAGAACGCACCTTCGGTGGGGCGGAAGGAGAACTTCACAGCGCGGACCTCGATCGACGGAAGAGGAGATTCTTCGGGAACAATAGGTAACGCCCGGGCGGCGTGTTTCCTCGCCCACCCCGGCTCACTTCCCGATCACCCGCCGGTCAGGCGTTGTTCACCTTACGCAACGCGGTCGCATCGTCCGAGACGACGGCACGTGGAGCAGGGGCGGACCGGCGGACCGGCTTGGCGACGAACATCTGCACCGCGGTCTGCGGACTCACCGGGTGACGGCGCAGGTGGCGGGCCAGCCCGCTGTGGTCCGGGTCGGCCAGGACATCGACGCCGGCCAGTCCGAGCTCAGTCCAGACGGCGCGGCGAGCGCTGCGTGCGCCGGCGCTCAGGCCCGAGATGCGGACGGTACGCCCGTCCTCGTGCGCGGCGCGCACCATGGCGTGGAGCAGGTGCCGCTCCTCGGCCGAGATGGGTTCCCGCCCGTCCCAGCCGAAACGCCGCGACCAGGGCTCGCTGATCATCGGGACCAGCGACGCCGGTGCCGACCGCGAGCCGATGTCGTCGAAGGTGCCGTCGGCGAAGGCGTAGCGGCGACGTTCGGCGACGAGGAGTTCCCGCACGTCGACGATGCCGGCGACCGCAACGGTCACCGCACCCGGCTCGAGCTTGCCGTCCTCGCACCGGCTGAGCAGTGATGCGTGGTCGCGCAGTTGCTGATCGAGCATCCGGTAGGCACGCAGCAACGTCTTCGCGTCGCGGTTGGGCCCGGTGAACTCCACGACCAGCCGGAACGGCACGGTCTGGTCCGGGCGCAGGCGTCCACCACGGGCCTTGGCCCGGGCCAGGAGCGGGCCGAGGACCAGACGGCGCAGGGTACGCCCCGGTTGTGGCGCCCCGGGGCCGATGAACAACTCTCCGTGCGGGCCGGGCAGCACCGGCACAGTCAGGCCGGCGAGCCCGCTCTTGAGGACAGCGGGGAGCGGATCGACAATGTCGGCGCCGGCCAGGGCATGCCCGGACGGCTGGTACGGCGCCGGTCGGCGCACCGCGGCAACTCCGGCCGACAGCGCACCCACGGCACCGGCCAGGCCGACGGCACCGCCGACCATGGTGATTACATCGTTGGCCACGGCTTTCTCCGAGATCGGACAAATAGTACGTTCGGTGCAGCCACTGTGACACAGATGGCTGCCGCGATCAGGCAATCTCGCAGAGAATTGTCACCATGTCCCCCGAGGAGGAGTTCGAGCGCGAGCGGCCGCACCTGATTTCGGTGGCCTACCGGATGCTGGGCAGCCGGGCCGAGGCGGAGGACGTCGCTCAGGAGGCGTGGCTGCGGTTCGACAAGGCGCGCCGGGAGACCGACATCAACGACCTGCGCGGCTGGCTGACCACGGTCGTCGGGCGGCTCAGCCTCGACGTGCTCAAGTCGGCACGGGTGCGACGGGAGGCGTACCCCGGTCAGTGGCTCCCGGAGCCGGTCGTCACCCGGCTGGACGACCCGGCCGAGCGGGTCACCCAGCGCACCGAGGTCGGCCTGGCCCTGTTGGTCATCCTCGAGAAGCTCACCCCGGAGCAACGAGTCGCGCTGGTGCTGCACGACGCGTTCGCGGTGCCGTACGAGGAGATCGCCGACGTCCTGCACACCTCGGTGGCCGCGGCCCGCCAGCACGCCTCACGAGGGCGCCGCGCGGTGGCCGAGGACCGCGCCCGGCACAACGCGGACCTCCCCGAGCAACGTCGGGTGCTCGAGGCGTTCATGACGGCGGCCGACTCCGGCGACATCCAGGCATTGGCCGCGGTGCTGGCACCGGACGTCGTCTCGATCGGCGACGGCGGTGGGGTCGTCAACGCCGGCTCGCGTGTGGTCGCCGGCGCCGACCGGGTGGCCCGCTTCTGGATCGGGTTGATCAACCGACGGCTACGCACGATGACCGACATGACCATGACACCGGTACTGGTCAACGGCGATCTCGGCCTCTTCGCGCACGGCCGGTTCGCGGACGGTCGGGAATTCCGGTCGGTCATGACGCTCGCGGTGGCCGACGGCCGCGTCACCGCCGTCTACAACCAGCTCAACCCGGGCAAGCTGGGCGACATCGAGACGCTGGGCCTAGTCGACGACGTCTGACAGCCACTTGCGGTACTGCGTGGCGAACGGCTCGGAACCGTCGCCCAGGGCGACCATGAGCTTGCGGGCGGCCGCGTACGCCTCGGTGACGACCTCGCCGGGATAGCCGAACTGTTCCTTGTGCTCGGCGAACTCGTCCTCGTCACGCAGCTCGACGAGCTGGGTCTCGCGCCGGCGTACGACGTCGAGGTCCAGATCCACGATGTGAACCGTGTCACCCTCCCACCGAGCGGGGGTCGTGATGTCGCAATAGACCTCGCTGGTGCGAGGAGGGGGGTTGAACATGCCGGTCCACCACGCCGCGTGCGGGATCAGCAGCACGAACGGGATCTGCTCGACCGACGGCCGTCCGTGGTAGACGGAGGCCGTGCCACGCGGCACACCCACCCAGATGCCCAGGTCATCCTCACTGAGCTTGCGGGCCGGATAATCGCGGTGCGCCGAGCCGTCAAACTTCGTATAGACGACCCGGACCGTCTCGCTCGGCATGACAGGCACCCTAACGGTGCGAGGAATTTGTCGGTGGCTGCGGGTACGGTCTCCGTCGTGGTCGAGCCTTCTCCGTCATCCCCATCCGCCGCCCCGGGCAGGCGATCATGACCGCTACGACCCGCCGCAAGGCCAAGGCCGCCGATCTGCTCGGGGCGGCCGTCGGCGCGGTGCCCGGCGGCGCGGCCCGCCCCGGCCAGCAAGAGATGGCCAACGCGATCGAGCGGGCCGTCCGGGAGAAGGAGCACCTGCTCGTCCAGGCCGGCACGGGCACCGGCAAGTCGCTGGCCTACCTCACACCGTCGCTGCTGGTCGACGGTCCGGTGGTGGTGTCGACGGCCACCCTGGCGCTGCAGAACCAGCTGGTCGAGCACGACCTGCCCCGGCTGGCCGACGCGGTCGAACCGATGCTCGGGCGGCGGCCCAAGTTCGCGGTGCTCAAGGGTCGGCACCACTACCTCTGCGTGGCAAAGATGGAACACGCTGACGAGGAGGAGCCCACCGACACGCTGTTCGACGCGGCGCCCGCCCAGCGCGGCGGCACGCAGTGGCTGGGCGAGGCGGGCCGGCTGGGCAAGCAGATCCAGCGGCTGCAGGCCTGGGCGGAAAAGACGACCACCGGCGACCGTGACGAGCTCGACCCGGGCGTCGACGACACCGCGTGGCGGCAGGTGTCCATGCCGGCCCGGGACTGTGTCGGTGCGGCGCGTTGCCCGTACGGTCAGGAGTGTTTCGCCGAGGCCTCCCGCACCCGGGCCCGCGAGGCGGACATCGTGGTCACCAACCACAGCCTGCTCGCGGTCGACATGCTGGCCGAGCGCAACATCGTGCCGCCGCACAAGCTGCTGGTCATCGACGAGGCACACGAGCTGGCCGAGCGAGTGTCGTCAGCGTCACAGGCCGAGCTGAGCCCGGAGTCGGTCGAGCGGGCCGCCAAGCGCGCCCGCCCGCTGATCCCGCAGCCCGTCGCCGAAGCCTTGGCCGAGGCCGCCGACGCGCTGACCGTCGGCCTGGGCGACGCGCCGGCCGGCCGCATCACCACCGGGCTCCCGCCGATGCTGGCCCAGGCGGTGATCCTGATCGACCAGGCCACCCGCCAGGCCCTGTCCGCCATCGGCGAGATCAAGACCGACGATCCCGACCCCGTCCGCAAGCAGCAGGCCAAAGCGACCCTGGACGAGGTCTCCGAGACGACCCGCCGCCTGCTGGAAGAGTCCGACTTCGACGTCGCCTGGGTGGAGAAGCCCGACGTCGGCAGCGGGCGCCGGGCGCTCGTGGTCGCCCCGCTGTCCGTGGCCGGCACGCTGGCCAACAAGCTTTACGACGAACGCACCGTGGTCGCCACCTCGGCCACGCTGACGCTGGGCGGCCGCTTCGACACGGTGGCGCGGTCGCTGGGCCTGCCGGCGCCCCGCGCACCGCAGGACACCTCGGGCGAGGGCTGGACCTCGCTCGACGTGGGCTCGCCGTTCGACTATCCGAAGCAGGGCATCCTCTACGTCGCGTCGCACCTGCCCCGGCCCGCGGCGTCCGGGCTGCCCGACAAGGCCGGCGAGGAGCTGCTCGAGCTGGTGCAGGCGCTGGGCGGGGCTACGCTGGGCCTGTTCTCGTCCCGGCGGGCGGCGACCCAGGCGGCCGAGCTGGTCCGCGCCCGGACGACGCTGCCGGTCCTGCTGCAGGGTGAGGAGGCGCTGCCCCTGCTGGTGCGCCGATTCCGCGAAGAACGGGCGACCTGCCTTTTCGGCGTGATGTCGCTGTGGCAGGGCGTGGACGTCCCGGGCGAGTCCTGCCAGCTGGTGGTCATCGACCGGCTGCCCTTCCCCCGGCCCGACGAGCCGCTGGCGGCGGCCCGGGCAGCGGCGGTCGACGCGGCCGGCGGCTCCGGCTTCTCCGCGGTGAGCGTTCCGATCGCCGCGATCCGGCTGGCCCAAGGCGTCGGCCGGCTGATCCGGTCGACCGGCGACAAGGGTGTGGTCGCCGTCCTCGACTCCCGGCTGGAAACCGCCCGCGGCTACGGCGCCTTCCTCCGCGAGTCCCTGCCGCCGTTCTGGTACACGACCCGGCAGGAAGTCGCCGTGGGAGCGTTGAAGCGCCTCGCCAACAAACCCTGACCGGCCGGGGCGCGCTAGCTCGCCGGCGGCTCGGCCGTGACGACGACCGCGTCCGGCGGGATCTCGGGCCGGCGGCGGGCCAACCGCCGGACCGCCGTGTTGAGGACCGCGATCAACGGCACGGAGACCAGCGCCCCGATGATGCCGGCGACGACCACGCCGGACGCGATACCGATGATCACCACCAGCGGGTGGATCGCGACCGCCCGGCCCATGATCAGCGGCTGGAGGACGTGCCCCTCGAGCTGCTGCACGGCGATCACCGCACCGAGCACGATCAGGGCGATCACCCAGCCCTGGTCCACCAGGGCGACCAGCACGGCCACCGCGCCGGAGACGCTGGCGCCGACGATCGGGATGAAGGCGCCCAGGAAGACGAGCGCGGCCAGCGGGAACGGGAACGGCACGTTGAGGATCACCAGGGCCAGGCCGATGCCGGTGGCGTCGATGAAGGCCACCAGGACCGTGGCCCGCACGTAGGCGCCCAGCGTCGACCAGGAGGCGTCGCCGGCGTCGGAGAGCGACCAGCGGGCGTTCACCGGGAACAGCCGGACCAGGAAGCGCCAGATCTTGCGGCCGTCGCGCAGGAAGAAGAACGTCGAGAAGAGCACCAGCAGCCCGCCGGTGAGGATCTCGGCCAGCGTCGCGGCGGTCGAGATGCCGGTCGAGGTCAGCGACGAGGTGTTCGCGTTGATCCACGACTGGGCCTGGTCGATGGCCTTGTCGACCTGGGCGTCGGACAGGTGCAGCGGGCCGGTGCGGGCCCAGTTCTGGATCTGCCGGATGCCGTCGCTGGCCTTGTCGGTGAGATTGGGCAGACCGTCGACGAACTGGTTGACCACCAGCGTCAACGTGCCCGCCACGGCCGCCAGCCCGCAGATCAGCACCAGGAAGGTGGCCAGCGACCGCGGCACCTTCAGCTTCAGCAGCCAGCCCACGGCCGGCGCCAGCAGCGCGGACAGCAGCAGCGCGATGGCCAGCGGGATCATGACGATGCTGATGATCCCGACGAAGCGCAGCAGCGCCCAGCCGACCACACCGACCACGATCAGGCGCCACGACCAGGCGGCGGCGATCCGCAGCGCGTGCGGCACCTCGGCGTCGTCACGGCTGGTGGTCGACTGGTTGTCCAGCGGGTCGGGCGGTGGCGGCGGGGCGAACTCGACCTCCGGCTCCACGTCGCGTTGCCGCTCCCGCTCGGCGCGAGCGATCCGCACGGACTCACGCCCACTCTCGTATGCGCGGCGTAGGTTGTCCCGCACACGCTGAAAGCGACTCACCCGGCCGATCCTCCTCGCGTCATCGCGTCTCCATCACCGTAGTCGCACCACACGACACTTCCGCGCCGCACGTGGCCGAGTCTCACCGGTCGGCGCGGCGGGCGTACCGTCAGCGTCGTGACTGCCGACACCACCACCGATACCGGGATGCCGATCCGGATGCTGCACGACCGTGTCCTCGTGCGGATGGACGGCGGCGAGGGCGAGCGCCGCTCCGGCGGCGGCATCGTGATCCCGGCGACGGCGTCGATGGGCCGCCGGCTCTCCTGGGCCACCGCGGTCGGCATCGGCCCGAACGTCCGTTCCATAGTGGTGGGCGACCGCGTGCTCTTCGACCCCGACGACCGCTCCGAGGTCGAGTTGCACGGCCGCGAGTTCATCCTGCTCCGCGAGCGCGACGTCCACGCCGTGGCAGCGAACCGCGTCTCCTCCGACAGCACCGGCCTCTACCTCTGACCGAGATCCAGATCCGACGGGTACGCCGGGCACAACGCTCCCCATGCCGAAGCGGCCACCCTGCCGCTCAAGGCCGTAGCGCCCGCATCCGGGCCTGAGAATCGGGCCGGGCCTGAGAATCGGGCCGGGCCTGAGAATCGGGCCGGGCCTGAGAATCGGGCCGGGCCTGAGAATCGGGCCGGGCCTGAGATCTTCATCCGCTATACATCCCAGGCGGCATCGAGGAAGCAGGTCCCCGCGTAGGCGATGTGACTGCCTGCCGGGGGACCTTAGCTGAGACGTGCGGAGCGCCTCAGCTCGACGACGAGCTGTCCGAGGACGAGGACGACCCGTCGGACGAAGAGGACGATCCCCCGTCCGAGGGCGACGAGGAACCCGAGTCCGACGACTCACCGGCATCGGTGGATCCGCTCGCGGCGGGTGACGTTCCGCCCGAGTCAGCCGACCACGGTGACGAGCCGGAGGACGGTGCGCCGGGCCCGGAGGACGGTGCGCCGGGCCCGGAGAGCGGCGAGTTGTACTCGGGCCATGGCGACCCGTAGCCGGGCATGCCGGCGGCAGCTGAGGTGGGCGCGTCGCCCCACCCGGTGCCGTGCGACGGCCCTGAGGCCCCGGACGCCGACGGCTGCGCTGACGAGGGGTGCGGCGGCGGCGAGTGATGCGTTCCCGGTGCCGGGGCGGCGCCGGGACCAGGCGCAGCGCCCGGTTGAGCCGCCTGCGGGTAGCCCGATGCCACCGCCTCGGAACCACCAAAAGTGGCGGGGTTGCCGTAGGCCTGGTCACCGGAGGGCTGCGGAGATTGCGGGCGGATCTGCGGAGCGGCGCCGGGGCCTGGGCTTGGCTGCGGATCGGCGTAACCGCCACCGGCCGGAGCACCCCAGCCCGGACCGACTGGGCTGGGAGGAGCCGAAGGCCGCACCCCATGCGGAGGCTGAGCACCGTAGCTGGCATCGGGAGTAGCCCCGGCGCCCGCCGTCTCGCCCTGACCCGGCGTCGCTCCATACCCAGGGGCGGCGCCGTGGCCGGGCGGGGGCCCATAGCCAGATCCGCCGCCGTAACCGGGCGCGGACCCGTACCCGTAGCCGGGAGCGCCGCCGTAACCTGGGGCCGCGCCGTAACCAGGAGCGCCGCCATAGCCCGAAGTCGCGCCGTAAACGGGAACGCCGCCATAGCCAGGAGCCGCACCATAGCCAGGAGCCCCGCCTTGGCCGGGTGCGCCGCCATAGCCAGGTGCGCCGCCATAGCCAGGTGCGCCGCCATAGCCAGGAGCGCCGCCATAGCCAGGAGCGCCGCCATAGCCAGGAGCGCCGCCATAGCCAGGAGCCCCGCCATAGCCACCGCCCCCCGCCATCGCCGGCTGGGCCATCCGGATCGGCACGGGGACGACCGGCTCGACAGGGGCGGCCACCGTTCGGGTCACGCCGTCGGGGAAGGCGATCTGGTAGTCGTGGCCGTTCCAGAAGGCGCGGGGCATCTGCGGGTCGCGGCCGGAGAAGGCCGCTCGGTAGTCGCCGATCGCGGTGAGCAGTTCCCGCTCCTCCTCGACCGCGCGGGCCTGGTCCTCGGAGCCGCGGAGCAACCCCCGCTCCATGCCGTCGCGGACGATGGCCAGGCGGGTGGCGGCGAACTGGAAGCTGCGCATCGCCCGCATGCCGGCCTGGCCGGATACGCGCTGGGCCCAGCGGCGGGCCGAGTGGCGGCGGCCGAGGCTGCTCAGGGACGCCACCTCGGGGGGCGCGAACCAGCCGGCGGCGACATAGTGCGGGAGGATGCGTTCGCTGAGGCGGCCCTCGTAGCCGCGCAGGGCGACGGCGAAGCCGACCGTGGCGAAGAAGAACGGGACCATGAAGCCCAGGTACCCGTACAACATGATCATGGGTTGACCTGTGGCCACGGACAGGGTGGGCAGCAGGTTGAACGTGCCGTGCAGGATCATCGCGAGGAGCAGGCCGGCGATGGGGGCCAGCCAGCGGACGCGGCGGTCGCCGGAGCGGGAGGCGAGGCCGAGGCCGATGCCGGTCATCGAGGTGAAGAGCGGGTGCGCGAATCCGGTGAAGAGGATGCGCACGATGAAGATCAGGAAGACGTTCTGGATGCCGGTGGCCGGACCGTACTGTTCGTTGCCCGCGGCGTAGCCGTGACCGCCCAGGTAGAGGACGTTCTCGACCATGGCGAAGCCGAGGGCGGAGATTCCGCAGTAGACGATGCCGTCGGTGATGCCGGACCACTCGCCGCGGCGGCGCCAGAACAACAGCATCGGGCCGAGGGCCTTCATCGACTCCTCGATGAACGGCGCGATCAGCACGGCGACCAGGGCGTCGGGCAGCCCGATGGCGTCGAAGAGCCAAGCGGCGCCGTTGTTCACCCAGTACGCCGTGAGGGTCGCGACCGCGGCACCCCAGGAGAAGCAGAAGACCAGGTAGCGGTTCGGCTCGGGCTCATAGCGGTCGAGCCAGAGGAAACAGCCGACGAGTACGGGAACCGGCAGCATCGCCGCGATGAGGCCGACGATCAGGCCTTGGATGCCGTTGTTGAAGCCGAGCACACCGAGCATGACGACCGAGCAGATCGCGATGCCGGTGATCACCAGGGTCAGCGGAAGCCAGCGCCGCCACCCGCTCTTGCGCCTCGGCAACGCGACGATGGCGGGCGGCTGACCCAGCGGCGCCCCGGACGGCCCCAGCTGCCCGGACGGCCCCAGCTGCCCGGACGGCGGCGCCGCCTGTTGCGTGAACGGCGTCGCCGGCGCGCCCGGTTGCGCGGGCTGGTACGCCGGGGGCGCGACCGGCTGGTGCTGCGGGGGCGCGACCGGCTGGTGCTGCGGGTCGGGCGAGCCGCTCGGCGGCGCTGGTTCGGCCATAGCGACCAGCGTAGCCACCCCGTCCCGGCCCGGCTGGCCCGAGCCGGGACGAACGGCTCCGAAGAGCGCGGATCGGGCGAACGGCATCCGCACCGCTGGCCATCGGCCCCGGGGAGGTGGGGCGGGGCGGCCCGGACGACAGCGAGACGGGGCGTGCGGTGGGGCCGGGAGGCAAAAGTGGTAGCTCAGGAGCTGTGGGGATCGGGGCGGGGACGGGCCGTGCGGTAGCGGCCGGCGCGGCGCTTGGCCTGCCAGCCGACCGCCTTGCGGACCAGCCGGGGGGCCTCCGCGTGTTCGATGCCGGTGGCACGGAGCAGGTCGGTGGCCGTGGTGCGGATCTGGGCTACCACCACGCCGCCGGAGAAGCCGACGCCCTCCTCGAAACCGCGGCCGGCCTCGGCGGCGGCGCGCAGGGCCCGTTCGCGGGTGGCGATGGGCTCGACGCCGCGTGCCCACTCCTGCCGCAGGAGGTCGACCGCGTCGCCGAGGGCGCTGATCGACTCGGGCAGCACCTCGGGCATGGTCTCCTGGTCGCCCATGGCGGTCAGCACCCGGCGGGTCAGCACGCGTACGTTCCGCAGGGCGTAGGTGAGGTGCTGGGCGCCGTCGACGTACTGGGCCAGGGCGCCCTTGGTACGCCAGCGGGCGGGGGCGAAGGCGACGTTCTCCCGGGCGGCGGCCACGGCGGCCGAGAACGCGGCGAACGTGGCCTCGGACGCCCGGAGCTTGGTCAGGGCCTCGTCGACGGCCTCGTCGTCCTGGTCGGCCAGGCCCTGGGCGACGCCGTGCAAGCCCTCGGCCAGTTCCTCGAGGGCCGGGTCGGCCGAGCGGCGGACCACGCTGAGCGGGTTCAGCGGGAGCAGCAGCGTCATCACGATCAGGCCGACGCCGCCGCCGACCAGGGCGTCGATGAAGCGGGTGTACGGCAGGCCGGGGCCGGTGGTCAAGGTGGCGACGAGCACGGCGGAGGACGCCGACTGGACGACCAGCGGGGTGCCGCCGCCGACCGCGGTGGCCACCAGCACCGCGCCGAGCACGATCAGGCCGATCTGCCAGGGTCCGCTGCCGATCACATAGATCAGGGCGTCGCCGACACCGATGCCGATGGCCACGCCGAGGACCAGTTCCGCGGTCCGGCGGGCGCGCTGACCGACCGAGGAGGCCAGCGTGATCACGGCGGCGATCGGGGCGAAGAACGGCGACGGCCGGTGCAGCACGTCGTTCGCCAGATACCAGGCCAGGCCGGCGGCCAGGGCGGCCTGGACGGCCAGGAACAGGCCGCCGCGCACCCGGGTCCACGCGGCCGCCGCACCGTGCCGGGTACGCCCGGGCATCCCGGCCAGGATCTTCGCCACCCTGCGGTCGGTGGGTTCGTCGCCCGCCTCGGTCATGACCCAAACTTAGGGGGTGACGAGTCTTGCGGAGCAGTGGCGTGCGGCGGTTCGGGGTGCCGGGGCGACAGCCGGGGACGACGACCTGGACGCGGCGGGTGGCTACCTGCTGGGACGCTGGGCGGAACCCCAACGGCAATATCACGACGTGTCGCATCTGTCCGCCGTACTCGAGGTGATCGATCGTCATGCGGCGCTCGCGCCGCATCCGGACCGCGTGCGCGTGGCGGCGTGGCTGCACGATGCGGTCTACGACCCTCGGGCGCTGGGGGATGCCAACGAGCGGGACAGCGCCGAGTTCGCGGAGGGGCTGCTGACCACGCTGGGGGCGCCGGCCGAGGTGGCGGCCGAGATCGCGCGGCTGGTCGGGCTGACCGCGGGGCACGCCACCGGCACGGACGACCCGGACGGTGAGCTGCTGTGCGACGCCGACCTGGCGATCCTGGCGGCCGACGAGGAGCGGTACGCGGCCTACACGGCGGCGATCCGGCGGGAGTACGCGCACGTGCCGGACGACGCGTTCAAGGACGGTCGCGCCCAGGTGCTGAAGGCGCTGCTGGAACTGCCGTCGATCTACCGCCACCCGCCGCTGCGCGAGGCGTGGGAGGCCAAGGCCCGCGCCAACCTGGAACGCGAGCTCAACGGCTGAGCCGCGGGCACGACGGCCGCGAGGAAAGACGACGGCCGCGAGAGGTGCGGTCGCGGCGTCAGGGGCGCGGGCGGCTGAGGTGCTTGGGGCGGCGGAGGCCCGTCGCGCGGAGGCGGGCGGCCAGGTCGCGGGACGGCAGGAGCGTCGCGCCCAGCCACAGGGCCGAGTGGAAGCGGGCCTCGGGGATGTCGTAGTGGTCACGGTCGAAGGCTCGCCGGGGGGCGCCGAGCATCTCGGCGAAGATGTGCAGTTCCTCGTACGACAGGTCGCTGACCAGGTGCGACCACAGTCGGCCGTGGGCCGGCCAGAGGGGCTGGTCGACGAGGATCAAGGGCGGTCGGCGGCGTAACCGCGCACGTCGGGCACCCCGATGCGGGCGGCGTCGGCGGTGGCGTCGTCGGGCATCTTCTGCGACTGGCGCTCGGACTCGACGCGGGCCAGGTAGTGCTCGACCTCGCGTTCGCGCACGGCGTCGTCCCAGCCCAGCGCCTCGCCCATGATCTCGGCCGCGTGCTTGGCGGTCTCGGCGCCGCGGTGGGCGGTCTCGATGGAGATGCGGGTACGCCGGGTGAGCACGTCGTCGAGGTGCAGGGCGCCCTCGGCCTGGGCGGCGTAGGCGACCTCGGCGGCCAGGTATTCCGGGGCGCCGCTCAGTGGCGCGGCCAGCGCGGGGTCGGCGTTGATCATAGCCAGGAGGTGCACCGTCAGGGTGCCGTAGCGTTCGAGCAGGTGCTCGACGACGCCGGCCGAGACGCCGTGGCGGCGGGCCGTGTCGAGGCGGTCGCGCCAGGCCGCGGCGTAGCCGTCGGCCCCGAGCAGGGGCAGCTCAGCGGTCTGCGACGGGCGCCAGGGGCCGCCGAGGCGGCGCACGGCGCGGTCGATCACGTCGGCCGCCATCACCCGGTACGTCGTGTACTTGCCGCCGGCCACCAGCATCAGCCCGAGCATGGGTTCGACCACGGCGTGCTCGCGGGACAGCTTGGAGGTGCTGTCGGCCTCGCCGGAGAGCAGCGGGCGCAGGCCGGCGTAGACGCCCTCGATGTCGTCGGTGGTCAGTGGCCGGTCGAGCCACTGGTTGACCTGGTCGAGCAGGTAGCTGATGTCGCGGGCCGAGGCGGCGGGGTGGGCCCGGTCGAGCTGCCAGTCGGTGTCGGTGGTGCCGATGATCCAGTGGCCGCCCCACGGGATGACGAAGAGCACCGAGGTGGGCGTACGCAGGATCAGGCCCGCCTCGCCGGTGATGGCCGAGCGCGGCACCACCAGGTGGACCCCCTTGGACGCCCGGACCCGCAGCCCGGGGCGTACCCCGACGTCGCTGAGCATCTGCGACATGTCGTCGCTCCACACGCCGGTCGCCGCGACCACCGTGCGCGCCCGGACCTCGAAGTCCGGCTCGCCCGGCGCCTCCAGGTCGCGGACCCGGACGCCGACCACCTCGCGCGCCTCGCGGACGAAGCCGACCACCCGGGCGCTGGTGACGACGGCCGCGCCCAGGCTGGCCGCCGTCCGGGCCAGGTTGACCACCAGCCGCGCGTCGTCGACCTGCCCGTCGTAGTAGCGGATCGCCCCGGCGATCCGGTCGGCGCGCAGGCTGGGGAACAGGTGCCGGGTGCCGTGGCCGGTCAGGTGCCGGTGCAGCGGCATGCTCCGGCCGTTGCCGAAGACGCCGGCGAACGCGTCGTAGGCGGCCACGCCGAGCCCGTAGTAGGCGCGGTGCCAGACCCGGGCCGGAGGATGCGACTTCTCGAGCGGGACGAGGATCGGCACCGGCCGGACCAGGTGCGGTGCGATCCGGCCGGCCAGCAGCCCGCGCTCGGTGAGCGCCTCGTGCACCAGGTGCAACTCGAGTTGTTCGAGGTAGCGCAGGCCACCGTGGATCAGCTTGCTGGACCGGCTGGAGGTGCCGGCGGCCAGGTCACGGGCCTCGACCAGGGCGACCTTGAGGCCCCGGGAGGCGGCGTCGAGGGCGGCGCCGGCACCGGTCACGCCCCCTCCGACGACCAGCACGTCGAACTGTTCGTCGCGCAGACGCTTCAGATCGGTCGTACGGCGGATCGGTGAGAGCCGGCCGGCCGCGTACCGGGAAACCGAGGGATCACGCACGCGTCCCACGTTAGCGCTCCGCGGCGTCCCGGAGACCGCCCAATCCCGCCGGACCAGCCCCGCCGGACCGGCGAATATCCACCGCAAACGGCTCTGACCAGCACCTTTCCTGCACCTGACCGTCCCTAGCGTCAGTGGGGCCCGGCCCATCAGGTCGGGCGTTCCGACGTGACGACCGAGGGCGGCCATGCACCGACGACCCCTGCGCGCGGCTCCCATGAGGGTGCTCGCGGTCCTGGTGGCCCTGGCCGTCGCGGCGACCTTCACCGCGTACGTCAATCAGGCGCAAGCGGTCATCACCACGCCGTTCGACACCACGTTCGCGGCCAACGCGAACGGTGCGATAGTGCTGCGCGGCAACGCCAGCCTGACCTGCCCGCCGGCCGCCACCGGCTGCCTGGACGCGCTGCGCGGGATCGGCGCGACCTCGGGCGAGGCGCTGAACAACAACGGCTACAACATGATGTACAAGGACGTCGACACCGACCCGTCGACGTTCAACTCGAGCAGCGCCGACATCAACCTTCCGGCCGGGAGCACGGTGCTGTTCGCCGGTCTGTACTGGAGCGCCAACACCGGGGCCGGCTCCAACGGCTCGGCCGCGCCGAACGCGGGCATCAAGGGCACCATCCGGTTCCGGGTTCCCGGCGGGTCCGGCTACACCACGCTGACCACCAGCGACGTGATGGCCGGCGGCACCGCGTACCAGAGCTACCGCAAGGTCACCGACCTGGTCGCGGGGGGCGGCAACGGCACCTACACGGTGGCCGACATCCAGGCCGGGACCGGCGTCGACCGGTACGCCGGCTGGGCGCTCGTGATCGCGTACCAGAATCCGGCCGAACCCATGCGCGACCTGCGGGTGTACGACGGTTTCGGTGTCGTCGGCAGCACCCAGACCAACGTCACCATCCCGGTCAGCGGGTTCCAGACGCCACAGTACGGCCAGGTCACCACCAAGATCGGCACGGTGGTGTACGAGGGCGACCTGGGCAAGACCGGTGACACCCTGCAGCTGGACAGCCAGTCCATGTCGGACACCCGCAACCCGGCCGGCAACTTCTTCAACTCGACCGTGAGCGACAGCAACGCGCTGGTCGGCAGCCGCAACCCGAACAACTCGAACCTGCTCGGCGTGGACATCGACCAGTTCGACGCCAGCGGCAAGCTGGGCAACAACGCCACCGGCGCCACGCTCACGCTGACCACCGCGTCCGGCGGCGAGACGTTCTACCCGGGCGTGGTCACCTTCGCCACCGACCTGTACGCCCCGGACCTGACGATCGCGATGACCGGCACCGACACCGACGGCGGCGACCTGCTGCCGGGCGACGAGATCGAGTACGTCGTCGACGTCAGGAACGCCGGCACCGACGACAGCATCGACTCGATGCTGTCGGACGCCGTCCCGGCCGGCACCACGTACGTGCCGAACTCCTTGAAGATCGGCGGCGTGGCCGTCTCGGACCAGGCCGACCTCGACACCGGCGAGTTCAAGGCCGACTCGGCGCAGGGCACCAACCTGTTCCGGATCGGGTCCGGGGCCACCTCGGCGGCCGGCGGCAGGCTCGTCCCCAACGCCACCGCCCAGGTCAGCTTCCGGGTGAAGGTCGACGTGAACACCCCGGCCGGCTTCGTGGTGCTGAACAAGGCCGCCGTCGACTACACCGGCGAGCACACCGGTCGCAAGATCGCGGGTACCAGCAGCGCGGCCGGCGTGACGGTCATGCGGCCTCGGGCCGACCTGGCCGCGGCGCTGTCCGTGGTGCCGTCCCGGGTGCAGCGCGCGACACCGTCGAACCCGGTCAGCTACCAGCTGACCGTCACCAACAACGGCACCGACCTGGAGCCGCGGGCGACCGGCCGGCTCACCCTGCCGACCGGTGTGACGTCCGGTCCGGTGCCGGCCCAGTGCACCCGGTCCGGCCCGGACGTCATCTGCGACATGGGCCCGCTGGCCCCGTACACCTTCCGCACGCTGCAGATCGACGCGACCGCCGGCCCGTCCGCGGACGCCGCCGCCGTGGCCGGCGCGGTGGCCACGGGCACCGGCCTCGACGCCGTGTCCTCGAACGACACCGCGTACGCGACCCTGGTCGTGAACACCGCCCCCGAGGCCGAGGACGACACCGCCACCACCACGCACCACCACGTCGTGGTGATTCCGGTGCTGGACAACGACAAGGACGCCGACCACGACGCGCTGACCGTCACCATGTCGGCCTCCGTGTCCGGCCGGCCGAAGCACGGCGACGCGGTCGCGAACACCACCGGCAACACCGTCACGTACACCCCGGAGGACGGCTTCGCCGGCACCGACACCTTCTCCTACGAGGTCTCCGACGGCCGGGGCGGCACCGGCAGGGCGACGGTGACCGTCGAGGTGGCCGACGCCGCCCCGGTGGCCGGTGACGACAGCGGCGCCGGCCGGGCCGGCCAGCCGGTCACGGTCACGGTGCTGGACAACGACCACGACCCGAACGGCGACCCGCTGACCATCACCGCCGTCACCCAGCCGGCCGGCGGGCAGGTCATCTTCTCCGGCGGCTCGGTCACCTTCACGCCGAACCCGTCGTTCGCCGGGACGGCGACCTTCACCTACACGGTCTCGGACGGCAAGGGCGGCTCCACTGTCGCCACCGTGCGGGTCGACGTCGCCAACGCCACCCCGCACGCGGTGGACGACGAGATCGCCACCGGCTATCGCACCGACGTCGTGGTGCCGGTGCTCACCGGCGACACCGACCCCAACAACGACCAGCTGACCGTCAAGCAGGTCACCCAGCCGGCGAACGGCACCGGCACGGTCGGCCTGACCGGCGGCGTCGTCACCTACCACGCGCCGACCGGCTTCTCCGGCGTCACCACGTTCACCTACACGGTCACCGACGGGCAGGGCGGCGAGGACACCGCCACCGTGCGGGTCACCGTGGGCAACGCGCCGCCGGTCGCCGCCGACGTGACCGGGTCCGGTCCGTACGGCCGTCCGGTCGCGATCGAGGTCGCCGGCGCCGCCACCGACCCGAACCACGACCCGCTGCACATCTCCGATGCCGGCGCCCCCGGCCATGGGACGGTCGCGGTGGACGGCGACGGCCAGCTGGTCTACACGCCGGAGGACGGCTTCTCCGGCACCGACGAGTTCGATGTGGAGGTTTCCGACAACCACGGGGGTACGGACACCGCGCACGTCACCGTGACCGTCGAGAACGGCGTACCCGTGGCGACGCCCGACTCGGTCACCGCCGAGACCAACCTCGCGCTGACCGTCCCGGTCCTGGCCAACGACCACGACCCCAACGGCGACCCGCTGCTCGTGACCGTCAAGGCCGGCCCGGCCCACGGCACCGCGGTCGTCCAGCCCGACGGCCAGGTCCTCTACACCCCGGTCGCGGGCTTCCGCGGTGCCGACTCGTTCCAGTACGAGGTCGCCGACGGCGAGGGCGGCAAGGCGACCGCGACGGTCAGCGTCACGGTGGTGAACTCGCCGCCGATCGCGCACAGCGACGCCGACAGCACCGGGCCGGATACCGCGATCACGTTCGACGTGCTGGCCAACGACACCGACGCCGGCCACGACGGGCTGACCGTGACCGGCTGGACGAACGGCGCGCACGGCACCGTCGCCCCGGACAGCCAGGGCCGGCTGGTCTACACGCCGGCGCCGGGCTTCGCCGGGACGGACGCCTTCACGTACGCCATCGAGGACGCCGCGCACGGCACCTCCACCACGACCGTGACGGTGACCGTGCTCAACGCGCTGCCGATCCCGGTGAATGACCAGTTCCGGGTCCGCGCCGGCGTGGCCAACACGTTGACCGTGCTCGCCAACGACACCGACCCCAACACCGATCAGGTCCTCCATGTACGGGCGGTGAGCACGGCCGGTCACGGCATGGCGAGCGTCGGCCCGCACGGCACGTCGGTCACGTACATCCCGGCGCCCGGCTTCACCGGCTCTGACACCTTCGACTACGAGGTGACCGACGACGCCGGCGGTCTCGCCACGGCCACCGTGTCCGTGGTCGTTGACCTGCCGCCGGTGGCCACACACGACGCCGGCACCACACCGTCCGGCACCGCGATCAACGTGCCGGTGCTGGCCAACGACGCCGACCCCGAGCACTTGCCCCTGACCGTGGTGGCCGCGGCCACGCCCCCGCACGGCACCGTGGCGGTCAACCCCGACCTCACGGTCCGCTACCTCCCGGCGGCCGGTTTCGTCGGCGCTGACACGTTCAGCTACACGATCCGGGACGCGGCCGGCAACACGGCCATCGGGACCGCCACCGTGACGGTGGCCGACGCCGCCCCGGTCGCCCGCCCCGACCTGGCCGCCGTGGCCGCCGGCGGACGCACCGACGTGACCGTGCTGGGCAACGACGGCGACATCAACCCGGGGCAGACGCTGACCGTGACGTCGGTCGGCGTACCGGCCCATGGCACCGCCACCCGGCTACCCAACGGCAAGATCCGGTACGTGCCGGCGGCCGGGTACACCGGGCCGGACAGCTTCAGCTACGTGATCTCGGACGGCCAGGGCGGCACGGCCACCTCGACCGTCACGGTCACGGTGACCGACGGCGTGCCGGTGGCGCTGCCGGACGTGGCTGAGACGCCGTACCGGCACAGCGTCACGGTCCACCCGCTCGACAACGACCTCGACCCGAACAACGACGCCCTGCGGGTCATCGGGGTGAGCGGGCCGGCCACCGGCACTGTCACGTTCACCCCGGGCACCGTCACCTACCGGCCGCCGGCCGGATTCTCCGGGGTGGTCGAGGTGGAGTACACGCTGGCCGACAGCGACGGCAACCAGGCCAAAACCAAGATCACGATCACGGTGGGTACGCCGCCGGCGGTGCCGGACAAGCAGGCCGCCGCCCCGCCGGGAACCCCGGTCACCATCGGACTGCCCCTGGTGGACAAGAACAATCGCCCGGTGACAGTGGTCGAGGTCGGCCGGCCGGCCCACGGCACCGCCAGGCTGGACGCCAACGGCAAGGTGATCTACACGCCGGTGCAGGGCTTCTCGGGCTGGGACACGTTCACCTACACGGCCGAGGACGTCAACGGCAACCTGGCCACGGCCACGGTGAAGGTCTTCGTGGCCGGCCCGGCGGCTCCTCCGGTGGCCCGCAACGACGGCGCCGAGGTGCCGGTCGGCGGCTCGGTGCGGATCACCCCGGTGGCCAACGACACCGACGCCAACCAGGACCGGCTGACCGTCATCAAGATCGGGAAGCCGCGGCACGGCACCGCGGTGCTGTCCGGCGGCAAGGTCGTGTACGCCCCGGCCAAGGGCTACCAGGGTGGCGTGGACTCGTTCACGTACACCGTTTCGGACGGGCACGGCGGCACCGACACCGCGACCATCACGGTGAACGTGCACGCCGAGGCGACGCCGCAGCCGAGTGCCGCCCGCCTGCCGAAGACTGGCCAGGATCTGGTCACTGTGGCCGGCGCGGGGACTCTGGCCCTGCTGGTGGGCGCGGCGCTCTACTGGTTCGGTGTCCGCGGCGGGACGACCGTCCCGGTCCTGGTGGTCGGCGGCGAGCGCCGCGGCCCGGGCCGGCATCGCCCGGGACGTCACCGCGAGCAGCGCTGAGACAAAGCGCCAAGAGAAGCCACGCGCGGCGAAGAGATCGCTCGGCCAGGAAAGCCGCCCGGCGAAACGGCCACGCGCTCACAACCGGCGCCCGGCGAAGCAGGTGTCCGGCGAAGACAGCGCTCGGCGAAACCGCGGCGTTGCGGGGAACGGAGAACGGGCGGGCCGCTGGAGTGCGGCCCGCCCGTTCCAGGCGTTTCAGGAGTGGACTGGACTCAGAAGTCCATGTCCCCGCCGCCCGGAGCACCGGCCGGGGCCGGGTTCTTCTCGGGCTTGTCCGCCACGACCGCCTCGGTCGTGAGGAACAGGGCGGCGATCGACGCGGCGTTCTGCAGCGCCGAGCGGGTGACCTTGGTGGGGTCGATGATGCCGGCGGCCAGCAGGTCGACGTACTCGCCGTTGGCGGCGTTCAGGCCGTGGCCTGCGTCGAGGTTGCGCACCTTCTCGACCACGACGCCGCCCTCGAGGCCGGCGTTGACGGCGATCTGACGCAGCGGGGCGTCCAGCGCGACCTTGACGATGTTGGCACCGGTGGCCTCGTCGCCGACCAGGTCCAGCTTCTCGAACGCGGTCTTGCTGGCCTGGACCAGCGCGACACCACCGCCGGGCACGATGCCCTCCTCGACGGCCGCCTTGGCGTTGCGGACGGCGTCCTCGATGCGGTGCTTGCGCTCCTTGAGCTCGACCTCGGTGGCCGCGCCGACCTTGATCACCGCAACACCGCCGGCCAGCTTGGCCAGGCGCTCCTGCAGCTTCTCACGGTCGTAGTCGGAGTCCGACTTCTCGATCTCGGCCCGGATCTGGTTGACCCGGCCCTGGATCTGCTCGGCGTTGCCGTTGCCGTCGACGATGGTCGTCTCGTCCTTGGTGATGACCACCTTGCGGGCCTGGCCCAGCAGGGACAGGTCGGCGGCGTCGAGCTTGAGGCCGACCTCCTCGCTGACGACGGTGCCGCCGGTGAGGATGGCGATGTCGTCGAGCATGGCCTTGCGACGGTCACCGAAGCCCGGCGCCTTGACGGCGACCGACTTGAAGGTGCCGCGGACCTTGTTCACGACCAGGGTGGCCAGGGCCTCGCCCTCGACGTCCTCGGCGATGATGATCAGCGGCTTGCCGCCCTGCATGACCTTCTCCAGGATCGGGAGGAGGTCCTTGACCGCGGAGATCTTGCTGTTCGCGATCAGGATGTAGGGGTCGTCGAAGACGGCCTCCATGCGCTCGGCGTCGGTCATGAAGTACGCCGAGATGTAGCCCTTGTCGAAGCGCATACCCTCGGTGAGCTCGAGCTCGAGCCCGAAGGTGTTGCTCTCCTCGACGGTGATGACGCCTTCCTTGCCGACCTTGTCCATGGCCTCGGCGATGATCTCGCCGACCGTGGAGTCACCGGCGGAGATGGAGGCGGTCGAAGCGATCTGCTCCTTGGTCTCCACATCCTTGCTCAGCTGCGTCAGCGCCTCGGAGACGCTCGCCACGGCCGCCTCGATGCCCCGCTTCAGGGCCATCGGGTTGGCGCCGGCGGCGACGTTGCGCAGGCCCTCGCGAACCAGCGCCTGGGCGAGGACGGTCGCCGTCGTCGTGCCGTCACCGGCCACGTCGTCGGTCTTCTTGGCGACCTCCTTGACCAGCTCAGCGCCGATCTTCTCGTACGAGTCCTCGAGCTCGATCTCCTTGGCGATCGACACACCATCGTTGGTGATGGTGGGAGCGCCCCACTTCTTCTCGAGCACGACGTTGCGGCCCTTGGGGCCCAGCGTCACCTTCACGGCGTCGGCGAGCTGGTTCATGCCCCGCTCGAGGCCCCGACGAGCTTCCTCGTCGAATGCGATGATCTTGGCCATACGGCTGTGTCCTCCCGGACATTCACAGGAACCTCTGCGGACGTCGCCACCTGGCGATGCGACGTCCTCAGGCCGAGCCGGATAGCCCGCGACGACCGGCCCCGTGCCGGGGCACCGATGGCGGCGCCCGGCCGGAACCCCACCGTCCCGACCTGCTTGGCACTCACGTGGTGCGAGTGCCAAGCCCATGTTTAGCACTCCCATGGGCCGAGTGCAAGGAGAGTGAGCCTAGTCGCTCGACTAGTTACGCCCAGGGCGAAACAGGTGGCAGCGAGGTCGGATAAGCGCAACCCGCTTGCCGCCCCTTCCCCCGGCCGGGTAGGCAGACACCATGGTGTCGCTCAGCACAGCCCCCCGATCGACGGCCACGGTGCACCGGGTCCGGCCCGAGGACGCCGGCCGGATGCGCGCGTTGCGGCTGGAGATGCTCGCCGACAGCCCGCTGGCCTTCCTGGAGACGCTGGCCGCGGCGGCGGCCCGTTCACACGACGACTACCGGCGCCGGATCACCCAGGCCAGCCACGGACACACCCTCGCGCAGTTCGTGGCCGAGCCCGGGGCCGGCAAGGGGCCGCTGGTCGGGCACGCCGGCGGCACCGTGCTGCCCGAGGACCTGCTGACCACGGTCGTCTTCGCCGTCTACATCACCCCCGAGCGCCGCGGCACCGGGATCCTGGCCGACCTGGTCGAGGCGGTCGCCGCCTGGTCGAGGGCGGCCGGGCGCGACCAGTTGATGCTGGAGGTGGTGGTCGGCAACGACCGGGCGGTACGCGCGTACCAGAAGCTGGGTTTCACCGACACCGGCGTCCGCGTGCCGCACCCGGTCGTCCCGGGCCTGACCGAGTTACAGATGCGCCGGACGGCGTGAGATGCGCGCCCGCACGCTGCTGACCGCCATCAACGGCACCACACTGGCCGGGCTGATCCTGGCCCGGGCGACCGGCGCGACGATCAGGCGCGGCCGCGACGGCGTGTTCATCGCCGAGGGGTACGCCCGGAAGATCCCGAAGAACACCTGCTTCACCGTCGGCTCGGTGATCATCACCCGGCGCAGCGCGGAGTGGCTGCTCGCCGACGAGCGGACCGCCCTGTTCAGCCACGAGAGCCGGCACGTCAGCCAGTACGCGCTGCTCGGACCACTCTTTTGGCCGCTGTACTACGCGTTCTGCGGCTACTCGTACGCGATGACCGGCTCCTACGGCTGCCGCAACGCCCTCGAGAAGCACGCCGGCCTGCACGCCGGCGGCTACCGCACGGACGCCCCGCTGCGCCCCTGGGCGACGAGGTTCAAGGCGCGCTAGATCGTCAGCTGCCACTGCATCCAGGTGTCGGCGGCCCGGAAGCCCAGCGCCCGGTTGATCGACAGCATGTACTCGTTCGACGAGGCGTTGAACGTGTCGATCGCGGTCAACGCCGGCCGGTGATCGAGCGCGAACCGCAGGTTTTCCAGCTTGACGATCAGGCCGAGCCGGTGGCCGCGGTGGTCCGGGTCGACGATCGTGATGTGCTGCCAGAGGTGGGTGGCCAGCGCCGGCGGCCCGGAGAGCGTCGTCCAGGCCACCATCCGCCCGGTGGCCTCGTGCACAGCGCCGGTGTGGAAGCGGTCGAGGCCCCGGTCGAGCCGGTTCTGCTCGCTCGTGCGGATCCGGTCGGCGTCGACCTTTTCCGGTTCGATGGTCAGGTCGCCCATGGGCGCGTCCTCGAAGAGCCGGCTGTCCAGATAGGCGATGTCGTCGAGGTACTCGTCGGCCGGCATGCCCTGCCACCGCACCACCCGGTAGCCGGCGGCGCTGGCCCGGGCCTCGGCGAGCATCTCGGCATATCGCTTGTGGTCGGCCGTGGTCAGGTCGAGCCGGCTGCGGGTGTCCTGCAGGGCCGCCTTGGCGCCGGCGGCCGAGGCGAAGGCGTCACCGTCGGGGTGCTTCTGCACCGACTCGCCGGTGATGTGTTTGCGGCCCTCGGCGCGGCTGCGCTCGATCACGAAGTCGAGCAGCGCCCGCCCGACGCCGTGCCGCCGCATCGCCGGGTGCACGTTGAGGTGGGTGTTGAGCTGTTCGAGGTTGTCCAGCAGCGGCAGGGACATCTCGACCACGCCGGCCGGTTCGCCGTCCAGCGTGGCGAGCGCGTGAATGTTGCGGCACGCGGGATAACCACGACGCACCGTGTCGACGAAGAAGTCCTCGGGCTCGAACGGGATGTCCGGAACATCGCGCTCGTGTGCGGCCTTGGCGACCGCGTAGGCCTGGCGGACAACGGACTCGTCAGAACCCTCGAACTCGGCGACGTCGATGCGCATCCCCACAGACTGAACGCACTCGTGGTCCGCCGCGACCGATTTACCGAAGGAGAAATTTGGTCGGGAGGACGCGCGCACAGCGCCTCCGGCACTGGGTCGTTGGGCCCCGGTAGAGATTGTCGCCAAGCTCGAAGGTGGGGCCTCGTACGGCGTCGCGTCCTCCCGCAGAGAGCATCCTGCCGACGTTGTGATCCGTTCGCAAGTCCTCGCAGGATGGAAAAGCGAACTTACTGTCGGGAACCCGACTACACCGGGTTACCCGAGAAGGCCGGCGTCACGAGCCCCGCGCAGCGACGGCTTGATCCGGTGCGTCGGCCCGACCCGGTCGGCCACCGCGTCCAGCGTCTTCAGACCCTCGCCGGTGTTGAAGACGACGGTCTCCTTGGCCGGGTCGAGCTTGCCCGCGGCGACCAGCTTCTTGAGCACGGCCACGGTCACGCCACCGGCCGTCTCGGCGAAGACGCCGGTGGTCTGGGCCAGCAGCTGGATGGCCTCGCGGATCTCGTCGTCGTCGGCGTAGTCCATCCACCCGTCGGTGCGCTGGACCGCCTCGATGGCGTAGACGCCGGCCGCCGGGTCGCCGATGTTCAGCGACTTGGCGATGCCGGTCGGCTTGACCGGGACGATCTGGTCGGTGCCGTTGTGCAGGGCGGTCGCGATCGGGTTGCAGCCGGCCGACTGCGCGCCGAACACCCGCCAGCCGCCGGCCGGGGCCTCGACCAGGCCGATCTCGACCAGCTCGGAGAACGCCTTGTCGATCTTGGTGAGCAGCTCGCCGCTGGCCATCGGGATGACCACCTGGGCCGGGATGCGCCAGCCGAGCTGCTCGGCCACCTCGTACCCGAGGGTCTTGGAGCCCTCGGCGTAGAACGGGCGGACGTTCACGTTGACGAACGCGGTGTCCTCGAACTCGTCGGTCTCGACCAGTTCGCCACAGAGCCGGTTGACATCGTCGTACGAGCCGTCGATGGCGACCAGCTCACCGCCGTACACCGCGGTCGTGACGACCTTGCCCTGCTCCAGGTCGCCGGGGATGAAGACGATCGAGGGAACGCCGGCCCGGGCGGCGTGCGCGGCCACCGAGTTGGCCAGGTTACCGGTGGAGGCACAGGCGAACCGGGTGAAGCCGAGGCCGCGGGCCGCGGTCAGGGCGACCGAGACGACCCGGTCCTTGAACGAATGGGTCGGGTTGGCCGAGTCGTCCTTCACCCACAGCGGAGCGTCCAGGCCGATCGCCGCGGCCAGCGCGGGCGCGCTGATCAGCGGGGTGAGGCCGGGGTCGAGGGTGACGCGACCGGCCGGATCCTGACCGGCCGGGAGCAGCGGCGCGTAGCGCCAGATGTTGTGCGGACCCGCCTCGATCTGGGCGCGGGTCACCTGGGCGATCGCCGCCGGGTCGTACGCGACCTCGAGCGGCCCGAAACACTCGTAACAGGCATGCTGGGCGGCCAGGGGGAACTCGGCACCGC
Source organism: Actinoplanes sp. NPDC049265 (assembly GCF_043197135.1). NCBI lineage: Bacteria > Bacillati > Actinomycetota > Actinomycetes > Micromonosporales > Micromonosporaceae > Actinoplanes > Actinoplanes sp. NPDC049265. The sequence continues at coordinate 49,836 of NZ_JBICSP010000006.1, forward strand.
AGGCCCGGCAGACAAGAGCGCGGGCGGGAGAACCGACGGATGTGCTGAGGGTGGACGTCACCAGAGGAATTCCTCTCATCTTTCCCTGCCCGGGGAGGCAAGGCCGGAATTAGCACCTGCCACAGATGTGGTGGTTGCCGGGGCTTCAACGGGCCGTTCCCTCTGCCCCTCTGGATGAGGTATTCAGTTGTCTGACACACACCCTACGTGGCGATTGGCCTAGGCGAAAAGTAGTGTGACGCTCACGACGTGATGTCCTTGCGGGTGAATCGCCAGAACGCGAGCGACCAGAAGATCGTCGCGTACGCCACCGCCGCGATCGCCCCGCGCACCATGTCGTCGGTCTGGGTGGGCGTCGAGAGCAGGCCCAGCCAAGCGTCGCTGTAGTGGGTGGGCAGGAAGTCCCGGATCACCCCGAGCGCCTCGATCTGGTCGAGGATGCTGGACAGGATCCACAACAGCACCGCGCCGCCGACCGCCCCCAGCGCCGCGTCGGTCAGCACCGAGAGCAGGAACGCGAGCCCGGCCACGATCAGCAGGATGACGGCCAGGTAGCCCAGGATCCCGAGCAGCCGTAGCAGCCCTTCGCCGGGCGGGATCTCGGCGGCGATGGTGCTGCCCAGCGGGTGCCAGCCGTACCGCAGCGTCCCCACCAACAGCGCCACCCCACCCAGCGTGAGCAGCGCGACCAGCGAATAGGCGAGGGCGACGCCGAGCTTGACGGCGAGCAGCCGGGCCCGCGGCACCGGGATCGCGAGCAGGTAGCGCAGGCTGCCCCAGGACGCCTCGCTGGCCACGGTGTCGCCGCAGAATAGCGCCACGACCACGACCAGCAGGAACGACGCCGAGACGAAGACGCAGAAGAGCGCGAAGTTGAGTCCGCCCGAGGTGGCCAGGTCGACCAGGCTGGAGAACTGCCCGCCGCCGTTGTCGTCGTCCGAGCTGCCGCCGAACTCGAACGCGACAAGCACGATCAAGGGCAGAAGAGCCATGAAACCCAGAGCCAACTGGGTACGCCGGCGCGACGCCTGCCGCCTGACCTCGGCCCAGATCGGCAGCGTGGCCGACGGCCGGTACCCCGTAGCTGAGTTTCCGCGCTCCACGGTCCGGCGATCGTTCACCGTTGTGGTCGCGACCGTAGCCTCCCCGCTGCCGCTCGAGGTCATCGGTCCCCACTCCCTCGCGAGTTCTCCCCGACCAGCGCCAGGAACGCGTCTTCCAACCGGCGCCGCGGCACCACCCGGTCGACCCCGATCCCGGCCTTGACCAGCGACGCCACCACCTCGGCGCGCGGCGTGCCGTTCATGTCGACGATCAGACCGGTCGCGCCGTCCGGCAGCACCGAGGTCACGTTGAGCCCGGCGAGCACCCGCGACGCCTCGGCCACGTCGGTCACCTCGATCTGCACCGACGGCGAGTCGCCGACGATCTCGTCGACCGGCCCGGACGCCACGATCCGGCCCTTGTTCACCACCACCGCGTGCGTACAGGTCTGCTCGACCTCGGCCAGCAGGTGGCTGGACACCAGCACCGCGCGGCCGTCGGTGGCGTACCGCTTGAGCACCCGGCGCATCTCGGCGATCTGCGGCGGGTCCAGCCCGTCGGTCGGCTCGTCCAGCACCAGCAACTCGGGCAGCCCGAGCATGGCCTGGGCGATGGCCAGGCGCTGGCGCATGCCGTGGCTGTAGTTCTTCGTACGCCGATGGATCGAGTCACCCAGCCCGGCGATCTCCACCGCCTCGTCGAACCGCGCGTCGGCCCACGGCCGGCCGGTGGCCCGCCAGTACGCCCGCAGGTTTTCCTCACCGGTCAGGTGGGGCAGGAACCCCGGCCCCTCGACCAGCGCGCCGACCCGGGACAGGATCGGCGAACCGGGCACCAGCGGGTTGCCGAAGACCAGCGCTTCGCCCCGGGTCGGCATGGTCAGCCCCATCAGCACCCGCAGCGTGGTGGTCTTGCCGGCACCATTGGGACCGAGCAGCCCGACGACCTGGCCGCGCTCGACCGTGAAGCTGATCTCCTCGACCGCGACGAACCCGTCCCCGTACTCCTTGCGCAGGTCACGCACGACCAGCGGGGTCTCGGCGAACTCGGCCACGGTCGGCGCCCGGCGGGCCCGGCGGCGGCGGATCAGCAGCACCACGACAAGTCCCAGGACGATGGCGGCGATCAGGCCGGCCAGCACGTACCGCCAGATCACCTGGGGGTTGCTGATCGGCGTGCCCACCATGGTCGGCAGCGTGAGCGTGGGTTCGACCGCGACGGTGTAGGTGGCCGGCGCCGGCGGTGTGAGGTAGCCCTGGTCGGAGGCGGCGACCACGACTCGCAGCGAGTTGCCGGTCTCGATCCGCCGGACGATCGCCGGCAGTGTGACGGTCACCGGCCGCGCGGCCGCGATGTCCCGGCCGAGCCCGGTCAGCCGGACCGGCGCGACCAGCCCCGCGCTCAGCGTCTCAGCGCCCTTCGGGTCGACGTCGTAGAGCTTGACGAACAGCGTCGCCTCGCCGGTCGGTGACGCGGCCCGGAGCCGGACGGTCGGCGCTCCGACCACGTCGACGGCCTGGGTGACGGGCTTCGAGGCGAAGGTGGCGTACTGCCCCGGTATGTCCCCGGCCACGCCTGCGAGCAGCGTGGACAGCCGGCCGCCGACGCCCGGCAGCGAGGAGAGGCCGCCGGGATTGCCGTTGGGCGGGTTGGCGATCGGCTGCGCCGGGCCGGCCAGCGCGATGTCGGTGCGACCGGTCCCGCTGATTCCGGGGTACGCGTCGACCGAGTACCCGTTCGTCACCAGCCCCCGGTCGAGCGCGCTGAAGCCGGCCACCCGCGAGTACGTGAAACTGGTCGGCGGCGCCTCGCCCTCGCCCTTGACGTAGTGGTCGAGCCACTGCACGGTCAGGAACTTGGTCCGGTCCTGGTCGGTCTGCGGCCCGAGCCCGCCGTCGTGCCCGCCGGTGAACCAGGCGACCCGCACCGGCGTACCGGCCGCCGCGATCCCCCGCGCGTTGGCGTCCGCCTCGGACAGCGGAAAGAGCGTGTCCACTGCCCCCTGAACGAGCAGCGTCGGCGCCTTGATCTTTCCGAGTACCGCCTGAGGGCTGGACTCACGCAGCAAGGCCAGCGCCGCGGCGTCCGGCTGCCCCGTGGTCGCCATCGAGAGATAGGCCGCACACACATCGGCGGCAAACCGCCCGCAAGCAGGGTTGATCCCCGGCGGAAGAACCGCCGGCCCGGCGGCCGCGCCGGCATCGGACCCGGAGCCGGCGCCCTCGTCGGGCGAGCCACCCGTGGCCGCGGGCGAGGCGGCGCCGTTTCCGAAGAACAGGCCGGCCCAGCCCTTCTTGAAGACGCCGACCGCGTCGGTGCCGGCCGACTGCGGCAGGAACGAGCGCCCGAGATCGTTCCAGGTGATCAGCGGGACGATCGCGTCCACCCGGGTGTCCTGCCCGGCCAGCAGCAGCGCCAGCGCCCCGCCGTAGGACCCGCCGACCACGCCCACCCGAGGGTCGCCGGCCGCGTCGGTCTCCACCTCGGGCCGCCGGGCCAACCAGTCGAGCAGCCGCTGCGCGTCGCGGACCTCGTAGTCGGGGCTGTCCAGGTGGATCTGCCCGCCGCTGCGGCCGAAACCGCGGGCGGTCCAGGTCAGCACCGCGTACCCGCGCTCGACCAGCGACTCGGCGTCGTCCCGGACCGAGTTCTTGGTCCCGCCGAAGCCGTGCGCGAGCAGCACCGCGGGCACCTTGCCGGCCCGGTCGCGCGGCAGGTAGAAGCGCGTGTCGAGGTCGATCGTGGCCCCGCCGGAGGGCGCCTCGGGCACGGTCACCGGCTGATCGCTGGTGGTCCAGGCATCCCGGCCGGGCAGCACGGCCCCGACCACCAGACCGGCGAGGATCACGAGGACTGCCGTGGCGGCCAGGACCCTACGACGGCTCAATGGCATGCGCCCAAAGCTATCCCGGCCGATCTGAGCGAGTGCTGTGAGTGCTGTGGGTTCCCACCGGCGTGAGGGCGATAGCGTGGTAGCCGTGGCAGACGATCTCACGCTGACCGTGACCCAGCGGCCCGCGGCCCTCGACGCGCGTCGCGGCATCGTCCGCCTGCATCCCGAGGTGATGGCCGCGCTCGCGATCAACCCCGGTGACCCGCTGCGCCTGGCCGGCGCCCGCACCACCGCCGGCATCGCCGCCCGGGCCGAGGCGAGCGCCAGCCGCGCCCTGCTCTACGCCGACGACCTGACCATCGGCAACCTCGGCCTGCGCGACGGCGGCCAGGTCACCGTGACACCGATCCCGGTGGTCGGCGCCCGCCGGGTGACGTTGAGCGGCCCGGCTGAGATCGTCGCCGTCGTCTCGCCCGAGATGCTGCGCCTGGCCCTGCTGGGCAAGGTGGTCAGCGCCGGCGACGACGTCTCCCTGCTGCCACAGGACGTGCTGCTCGACGCGGACAAGCGGGCCGCGGTCGAGGGCGCCCGGCGCAGCCTCTCCAACCGGGTCGGGTACGCCTGGACCAGCACCCTGCTCAAGGTCGTCGAGGTCACCGACGCCGACGCCGCCCTGGTCTCGATGGACACCCTGGTCGCCTGGGAGCACGGCGAGGCGACCCGGCCGGCCGCCTCCGTCGCCGCTCCCGCCCGCCCGGCGACAACCGACCCCGAGGTGCCGCCGCCCAGCATCGACGACCTGCCCGGTCTGCGCGCCCAGGCCAAGGAGCTGACCGAGCTGCTCGACCTGGGCTTCCACCACCGCGAGGTGCTCGGGCGGCTCGGCACCACGGTGTCGCTGGGCGTGCTGATCTCGGGGCCGGCCGGGTCGGGCAAGTCGGCGCTGGTCCGGGCGGTCGCCGCCGGCGTCGGGGCCGAGGTCTTCCCGCTGTGGGCGCCCGAGCTGGCCGCGCTGACCAATGACGCCGCGGCCGGGCGGTTGCGCGCCGCCGCCCGGGACGCGCGTGCGGGTGGCCCGGCCGTGGTCCTGATCGCCGACGTCGAGGCTCTGGCCCCGCGTGAACAGCCCGGTCCGGTCGCCACGGTGTTCCGGCAGGTGCTGGCCGAGACGGTCCGGGCCGGTGTGGCGGTGGTCTGCACGACCAGCCGGCCCGAGGCCGTCGATCCCGAGCTGCGCGCGCCCGACCTGCTGGCCGTGCAGCTGGCGGTGGCGCTACCGGACCAGGCGATGCGCCGCGAGCAGCTGAGCGTGCTGACCCGGGGAATGCCGCTGACCGAGGATGTACGCCTGGATGACGTCGCCGCGCGTACCCCCGGATTTGTCGCCGCCGACCTCGGAGCTCTCGCCCGGGAGGCCGGTGTCCGTGCCGCCCTGCGCCAGAAGGACGCCGAGTCGCCGACCGTGACCATGGCCGACTTCGAGGCCGCACTGGACGTGGTCCGGCCGACGTCCATGGCCGAGTCGTCGCTCGAGATCGCCGCGGTCACGCTGGACGACGTCGGTGACATGACCGAGGTCAAGGAGGTGCTGACCGAGTCGGTGCTGTGGCCGCTGACCTATCCGGACACCTTCGCGCGGCTGGGGGTCTCACCGCCGCGCGGCGTGCTGCTCTACGGTCCCCCCGGCTGTGGCAAGACCTTTCTGGTCAAGGCCATCGCGGGTACGGGCAGAGCCAACGTCCTGTCGGTCAAGGGCGCCGAGTTGCTGAGCAAGTGGGTCGGCGACAGTGAAAAGGCCGTGCGTGAGCTGTTCCGCCGCGCCCGCGAGGCCGCGCCCACGCTGGTCTTCCTGGACGAGGTGGACGCGCTCGCCCCGCAGCGTGGCCAGGGCTCGGACGGCGGCACCACCGACCGCGTGGTGGCGGCGCTGCTGACCGAGCTGGACGGCGTCGAGGACCTGCGCAACGTGGTGGTGATCGGGGCGACCAACCGGCCCGACCTGATCGATTCGGCCCTGCTGCGTCCGGGCCGGCTGGAACGACTGGTCTACGTGCCGCCACCGGACGCCGAAGCCCGCGCGGCGATCCTCAAGGCGTCGTCGAAGTCGGTGCCGCTGGACGACCAGGTCGACCTGGACGCGCTCGGCGCCGACCTGGACGGTTTCTCGGCGGCCGACTGCGCGGCCCTGATCCGCGAGTCAGCGCTGGCCGCGATGCGCGAGTCCCTCGACGCGACCACGGTCACCGCCGCGAACGTGACCACCGCCCGCTCCCGCATCCGCGCCTCCTTGGACCCGGCCCAGGTCGCCTGGCTGGCCAACTTCGCCGACCAGCAAACCCGCGCCTAGCCCTACCACTCCCTCACACAGTGGTCGCGCAGCGCGGCATCCGGGCCGGAACCACCGCCCGGCCCTACCACTGAGGGCTAGCGGCGGCGGGTGCGGGTGCGGGTGGCGCGCAGGCGGCGGAGGCGGCCGACCAGCACCGGCTCGTGCTCCAGCGCGGCCGGATTGTCCAGCAACGCGTTCAGAAGCTGGTAATACCGGGTCGAGGACAGCTCGAAGGTGTCCCGGATCGCCTGCTCCTTGCTGCCCGCGTGCCGCCACCACTTGGCCTCGAAGGCCAGGATCTTGAGCTCGCGGTCGGACAGGGCGGGCTCGGTCGCCGCCGCGGGCTCGTGCGCGGAGGTGCACGGCGCGGGCGGCCGCTGCGCCGGCGCGTGACCGGCCGGCCGATCCACATCGGACGGCGAAGATTCGGGGTGCATGGTGCTCCTGAGCGTGGGGATCGAAGAGCATCGTAAGGTCTGCACCCCGAAGCTACCTCACGCGATGTCCCGCTTACGCATAGTCCACAAGGCGGCACCCACAATGACGACGAAGATCGCCGCCCACAGCGCGCCGGCCATCGGCCAGGTCAGCGTCAGCGTGTCCGGTTGGCAGCCGTTGACCGAGGAGAACTGGCAGGAGTTGTAGTCCTCCAGCTTGAACTCCTTGTTCATCCAGGCGACGGCCCAGATCGGCAGCAGCCAGACCTCGCCGAACGGCACCTCGGCCATGTTCAGCACCAGGTAGAGCCCGAACTGCAGGACCACCACGACGCCGGCCGCCACGCCCAGCGCCACCGCGGTGTGCCGGCCCAGCGACGCCAGCCCGAACCCGATCGCCGCGGCCAGCAGGATCAGCACTATCGCGCGTACCTCGGTCAGCGCGGTCGACCGCCACGCCCCGGCCGTCATCCCCTCGGTGGTGCCGTGCAGCTCGGCGATGGCCAGGAACGTCAGCGTCCACAGCACCGCCACCACCACGCTCAGCGCCGCCACCGCCCCGAGCAGCACACCCAGCTTGGTGCCCAGCACCTGGAGCCGGCGCGGCCGCCACAGCAGCAGGTTCATCATCCCGCCGCTGCTCCACTCGGCCCCCACGTACGACGCGCCGACCACGAAGGCCAGCAGCACGAAGATCGCGGCGAACGTGGTGATCACCGCGCCGAAGTCGTTCTTGAAACGGAACGTCGACGGCATGTGCCAGTCGGGCGGGAAGTCCTGCGGTTGCGGCTGGTAGAGCTGCGTACAGTCGGCCGGATAGCCGTTGGTGCCGGGCGCGCGCTCGCAGTTGGCGCGATCCTGGCCGGCCTGCCGCAGCGCCTCCTGATAATCCTGCTCGGCCGCCGCCCGGGCCTGGGCCACCTGCTCCGGGCCGACCTTCTGGTTGCTGAGGAAGATGCCCACCGCGATCACGACCATCACCACCAGCGTGCCGATGGTCAGCCAGCGTACGAACCGGCGCTTGGTCAGCCGCCGCAGTTCCGCCTGGGCCAGACTCACTGCCCCCACCCGCCCCGCGCGCCCGCCACCGCGGACTCGTCGACCTGCCGGCTCGCCCCGTCCACCGGCGCCGTCCCGGTCAGCTCCAGGAAGACACTCTCCAGGTCGACCGCGACCGGCGCCAGCTCGCTCACCCACACCTCGTGCTGCGCCAGCACCCAGGTGATCCAGGCCGGCCGCTCCACCCCGCCGACCATCACGTGGTCGTCGGCCGGGGTCACCTGGGGCGCACCGGCCGACCGCAACACCTCGGCCACGGCGGTCAGGTCAACCCCGGATTCCACGCGTACGCGCACAGCGCTCGACTTGTGCTGCGCCAGCACCTCGGCCACCGACCCGGCCGCCACCCGCCGCCCCGCCGAGATGATCGTCACCGAGTCACAGATCAGCTGGATCTCGCCGAGGATGTGGCTGGACACGACCACCGTCATGCCCGACTCGCTGAGGGTGCGCATCAGCGAGCGCATCTCCCGGATCCCGCCCGGGTCGAGCCCGTTGGCCGGCTCGTCCAGAATCAGCAGCCGCGGGTTCTTGAGCAGCGCCGACGCCACCGCCAGCCGCTGCTTCATACCGAGCGAATAGGTCTTCACCCGGTCCTTGGCCCGGTCCCGCAGACCGACCAGTTCGAGCACCTCGGGCACCCGGGCCCGCGGCACCCCGCCCGCGTCGGCGAGCAGGGTCAGCGTGTCCTGCGCGGTGAACGGCAGGAAGAACTGCGGGCTCTCGACGATCGCGCCGACCTGGCCGGCCACCTCGGGCAGGCTCTCGGGCACCTCCCGCCCGAGGATCGCCATGCGACCGCCGTTCGGTTTGATCAGGCCCAGCAGCGTACGCAAAGTGGTGGTCTTTCCCGAGCCGTTGGGCCCGAGGAATCCGTGCACCTGTCCGGCCTCGACCACCATGTCGAAGCCGTCCAGCGCGCGGCGCACCCCTTTGCGGCTGCGATAGGTCTTCCGCAGACCTTCGATCTCCAGCACGGCGCTCACACCGAGACCTTAGAGGCCAACCGGCGCGTAACCCGGGAGGCCGCACGCCGACCCGCCTACCGGGCCGGCGCGCGCTGTCCTGCTGTCAGCCGCAGGTCCAGGTGACGGCCCGGCCGGTGTCCCGCGTCGGATCGGTGTGGAAGTACTCGTTGCCGGTCACCGTCCGGCCGTCGTCGCTGATCCCGAGGATCCGGTAATTTATCGTCCCCGGCGCCGGTGGCGTCCCCGGGAGCTTGCGGGCCGTCCCGCCGTCCAGCACCCACAGGTGGCCGTCCGTGCCGTCGTCGCCGACCACGGCACCGTTGGCCGCCACCGTGTGCGGGCGCCGGATCTGCGCGGGCAGGGCCTCGTACTTCTTGGTCCCGACGCTGTATCGGAAGCCCTTGGCGTCGTCGTAGCCGACGACCCAGCCGCTGGCTATACCCCACACCGTGGGCGAGCGTTGCCCCGCGGACACCGGAACCGGCCGGCTGCTGCCGTCGGGCAGCCACAGGTTCGCGAACTCGGCCCCTTCGCTGTTGGCGTAGCCCAGCATCGTGCCGTCCTCGTCGAGGAACAGGACCTGGGCCTGCTTGCCGACCGGGACGGCGAGCTTGGTGGGCGCGGCGTCCGGGCGCTCCCAGCGGGCCGGCACGTTGCCCTTCACCAGGCCGGCGAACCGGCCGTCGTCGGCGATAGCGGTGGTGATGGCGCCGTCCTTCAGCGCGGTCAGCTTCCCGTCCTCGTACACGTACGAGAGCAGGGTCAGCTCGTCCTTGGTCATAACGGTGAACAGCGCCGTGAACTCGCCCTTGGCGTTGAGGTCGTACTCGCCGCGGCCCCCGACCGGAATCTCGACCTCGGCGACCCGCGCACCGTCCTTGCGGACGGTCACGGTCGTCTTCTTGCCGCCGCTCGCCTCCTGCAGCGTGTAGTGGCCGGTGTGGTCGACCGCGGCCAGCAGACCGGTCGTGCCGGGCATCGGCGACAGCGTGCAGTCCGGGCCGGTCGCGGCGGCCGGCAGATACGCGGGGGCCGCCGCCGACGGGGAACCGCGGTCGGCCGCCGGCACCCCGTCGCCGCCCTGCCGGCCGTTCACCACGATCGCCGTCGTACCCGCGGCCACCGCGGTCAGGAACACCGCCGTGAACGCGCCGGTCGCGGCGGTCCGGACCCGGCGGCGCCGGTCACCCTCACGCACGATGTGGTCCAGGTCGAGCCACTGCTCGCCGCTGGGCTCGCCGGCCAGCGGCCCGAGCATCTCGCGGGCCTCACGATCTTCGGTCGAGTTCATCGCAGTCCTTCCAGGGCCGAGGCCGGCTCACGGGAGCCGAGGATTTTGCGCATCGCGGTGAGGGCGTGGCTGGTCTGGGACTTGACCGTCCCCTCGGAGCAGCCGAGCAGAGCGGCCACGTCGGCCACGCTGCGGTCGCACAGAAACCGCAGGACGAGCACCGCCTGCTGGCTCGACGTCAGCCGGGACAGGGCCGCCCGCACCACCTCGCGGTCCTCCACACCTGGCCCCAGCCGCGCCTGGTCCGGCAACGCCTCCCCGAACAGGCGTACCTTCCACCAGCCCCGGCGCCGCTCGCTGATGAACGTGCGCACCAGGATCCGGTGTACGTACGCGTCGATGTTGTCCGCCCGCGCCACGCCGGCCCAGCGCGCGTACACCTTGGTCAGCGTCTCCTGCACCAGGTCATCGGCCTGATGCGTGTCGCCGCACAGGAGGTACGCCGACCGTCTCAGCGCACCCGCACGGCCTCGCACGTAGGCGAGGAACTCCGGGTGCGCACCCGCACTCATATCGCTCACGAACCCCCGACGCGACCCCGGCGAAATCGGTTGTAGGTGCCGAAGAACTTTCCCGCCGTACGCTCAGGGCAACACGATCATCGGTCCGCTGGATCCCGCTCGCGATCCGCCTCTGACTCCGGTGCCCGCTCATATTTGGCGTCGGCCCAGGTGCCGGTGACGACGTTGCCGTCGACCACCAGATCCATGGTCAGCAGGGACTTGTCGGGACCGTGGACGCTGCGCGCGGTGAGCCGGTCGCCGTGTTGCAGGACCACGACGAAGTGGGCGTTCGTGAACTCGGCCTCGCGGCTGCTGGAGTAGTAGCGGTAGCGGCTGAGCCAGACGCCGGTGTACCCACTGCTGGGCCGGGCGGCACCGGCCGCGACCGGCCCAGCGGGACCGCGTACCTCCAGATCGTGCCCACCGTGCCCATCCTCGACCGCAACCGACTCGGCTTCCGCCGGGAACCCGAGCGAGGCGATCGGCAGGCGCGTGACGACCTCGAGCGCCCGCGCGCTGGCGGGCCGGGGATTCGCGATCTCGCCGCTCTCGTAGCGCTAGTCGATCCAACGACCGGCCCGCATGACGCGCTTGACCCGCAGGTCCTCGGAGAGCACGACCAGGTCGGCGCGCAGGCCCGCCTCGAGCGCTCCGATCTCGTCGGAACGCCCCAGCACTCGCGCCGGCGTCGTCGCGGCCATCAGGCAGGCGTCCGGCAGGGGGATGCCCGCCCCGACGGCCCGGCGCAGGGCCGCGTCCATGGTCAGGGTGCTGCCGGCGATCGAGCCGGTGCCGATCCGGGCCACCCGGTCGGCCACCGTCACGGTCTGGCCGCCCAGGTCGTAGGTGCCGTCGGGCATGCCGGCGGCGTCGATGGCGTCGGTTATCAGGGCGGCGCGGTCGGGACCGGCCGTGCGGGCGGCGAAGGCCAGCATCCCGTCGTGCAGGTGGACGCCGTCGGCGATCAGTTCGCAGACGATGCGGCGGGAGGCGAGCAGGCCGATGACCGGGCCGGGCTCGCGGTGGTGGGCCGGTCGCATGCCGTTGAAGAGGTGCGTTCCGAGGGTGGCGCCGGCTTCGACACCTTCGAGCGTCTGTTCGTACGTGGCATCCGTGTGCCCGATGGCCGCGACCACGCCCGACCGGTCCAGATAGGAGATGGCGTCGAGGGCGCCGGGCAACTCGGGGGCGATCGTGACGGCCCGCACGATCCCGCTGGCGACCAGGGTCCGCAGTTCGGAAAGGTCGGGGTCGCGGATGTGGTCGGTGTTCTGGGCCCCGCACCGCACCTTCGACAGGTACGGCCCCTCGAAGTGCACCCCGGCGATCGAACCGTCGGCCACCAGCGGCTGGAAGGCCTCGACGGCGTCCCGCATCACCTTCAACGGTGAGCTGACCAGGCTGGCCAGCACCGTCGTGGTGCCGTGGGCCAGATGAAAGGCCGCCGCCGCGCGCGCTGACGAGAAGTCCCCGGTGGTGAAGGTGTGCCCGCCGCCCCCGTGACAGTGCAGGTCGACGAAGCCGGGCACCACGTAGTCGGTGGTGTCGACGCTGGACTCGGACACCGAGATGATCGCCGGTCCGGAGACCTCGACGTGACCGGGGACGACCGAGCCGGGCCGGACGATGCGTCCAGGGATCTTCACGAGAGCGCGTCCAGTCCTAGGAGGGCGGCGCCGAGGCACCCGGCCGTGTCACCGAGGGCCGCCCGCTCGACGCGTGGCAGCCGGAGAAACCGTTTCCGCGTGTCCAACGCGGTCCGCAGGGGTGCCAGCAGCGCCTCGCCGGCCTCGGCCAGCCCGCCGCCGATGACGATCATCCCGGCGTCGTACAGCGCCTGCGCGGTCAGCAGCCCGTCAGCCAGCGCGTCGACCGCCTCGATCCACACCTGGCGGGCCAGCGCCTCGCCCGCCGCCGCGCGGGTGGCCACGTCGAACGCGGTCGAGCCGGCCACGCCGGACAGGGACGCGTACCGCCGCCCGATCGCCGACGCCGAGGCGATCGACTCCAGACAGCCGTGCCCGCCGCAGGCGCAGGGCGGCCCGCCGGGCCGGACGATCACGTGCCCGACCTCGCCGGCCGCGCCGTGCGCCCCGGCGAAGGCGGCACCGCCGACCACGTGGGCCGCGGCGATGCCGGTGCCGATCGCGATGAACAGAACGTGTGGTTCGCCCCGGCCGGCGCCCAGCCGGGCCTCGGCCATGCCCCCGGCGCGGACGTCGTGCCCGAGGGCGGCCGGTAACCCGAGGCGCGCGGCGACCAGGTCACGCATGGGCACGTCACGGAAGCCCACGTTCGACGACCAGACCGCGACGCCGTTCGCCTCGTCCACGACCCCGGGCACGACCAGGCCCACCGCGGCCGGCTCGAGGCCGGAGGATCGGGCCCGGCCGGCCAGGCCGTCCGCCACCGCCAGGATGTTCTCGGTCACCGCCGCGGGGCCGCGCTCGGCCCGGGTCAGGTGTCGTTCGGTGTGCAGGACCCGGCCCTCCGGGTGGACGAGGGCGCACTTCATGCCGGTGCCGCCCACGTCCAGGGCGATGACGACGCGACTCATTGGAGGACGACGCTGCGGGTCAGGTTGCGGGGGTGGTCCGGGTCGAGGCCCTGGGCCTCGGCGAGGGCGATGGCGACCCGTTGCGCCACGATCAGGTCGGCCATCGGGTCGAGCGGGGTACGCCCACCGCACCAGCGTCCGATCGCGCCGTACCCACCGTGGTGCCGGGCGTGCACGAACGCCGCCCCGGTCGCCTCGACGTCGTCGGCCAGGTGGGCCGGCACGTCACCGATGGCCCAGACCACCCGGCCGGGCGCCGCGATGGAGATCGGCCCGTGCCGGTAGTCCATCGCCGGGTACGCCTCGGTCCACACCATGGCGGCCTCGCGGCACTTGAGCGCCGCCTCGTGGGCCAACCCGACGGTCCAGCCGCGGCCGAGGAAGGTGATCTGTGTCGTCGTGTCGGTGCGGACCGGGAGGGGCAGGCGTACGGCCACCTCGGCGTCGCCGGCGATCGGGGCGATGTCCTGGCCCAGCCCCGCCCGCAGCAGCGCCAGCACGCTGGTGGCGAACCGGGTCTGCACCACGGCCTGCTCGTCGGCGAAGTCGAGCACGATCACGTCGTCGGCCACGATGGCGGCGGGTTGGGTGGCGTCGGCGGTCACGACCGTGGTGGGGGTACGCACGGCGCCCAGCGCGTCGACGACTTCGGTGGTGGAGCCGGAGCGCGTGATCGCGATAATCCGGTCGTACCGTCGATTGAGCGGGAACTCGGACGCCTGGAACGCGTCGGTCTCGCCCTGGCCGAGCCGCTCGCGAAGCGCGGCGTAGGCCTGACCCATGAACCATGACGTGCCGCAACCGATCACCGCGACCCGCTCCCCGACGGCCGGCAGCCCCGGTGACCCGGCCAGCTTCGCGGCCCGCGCCCAGCAGTCCGGCTGGCTGGCGATCTCGGTCTGCACGTGCGTCATGTGGGTTCCTTCGACGGCGAGGATGCGCATAAGCGTTCGGTACGGTGCCCTTTCGAGCTGCATTCTGCGTGGAACGCCGCCGCCCACGCAACAGTCAGGTTACGTTCGCGCAGCCACGATCTTTGCTATGCCGCTTTTCGAGCACTAATGTGCACACTCTTATCACGGAGTGGGCATCCCGACCGCGGATGCCGCTCGGAGCCGCCACTGCGGGTTTTGGGGGTTGAGTGGACCGGTACGCGCGGTGGAACGCCCTGCTCGAGCTGCTGGCCGAGAGCGGGCGGGTGAGCGTCGAGGACGCCGCCGAGCGCCTCGACGTGTCCCAGGCCACCATCCGGCGCGACTTCGACCAGCTCGCCCAGCAGCAGATGATCACCCGGACCCGGGGCGGTGCGGTCGCCAACGGCGTCTCCTACGACCTGCCGCTGCGCTACAAGAGCGCCAAGCACTCGGCCGAGAAACAGCGCATCGGTGAGGCCGCGGCCCGCCTGGTCGAGCCCGGCACCGTCGTCGGCCTCAACGGCGGCACCACGATGACCGAGGTCGCCCGCGCCCTGGCCGTACGCCCCGACCTCAACACCAGCGGCGAGGGCGCCCAGCTCACCGTCGTCACCAACGCGCTGAACATCGCCAACGAGCTGCTCGTCCGCTCCCGGATGAAGATCGTCGTGGCCGGCGGCGTGGTCCGCCCGCAGTCCTTCGAACTGGTCGGCCCGCTCGGCAGCGCACTCCTCAAGGAGGTCACCCTCGACGTCGTCCTGCTCGGCGTCGACGCCCTCGACGTCGAACTCGGCGCCGCCGCCCACCACGAGGGCGAGGCGGCGATGAACAGCCTGATGGTCGCCCGGGCCAAACGCGTCGTGGTCATCGCCGATTCGTCCAAACTGGGCGGCCACGCGTTCGCCCGGATCTGCCCGATCACCAAGGTCGAGGTCCTGGTCACCGACAACACCGCCCCGGACAGCGCCCTGACCGCCTTCCGCGAAGCCGGCGTCGAGGTCATCGTCGCCTGACGGTGCCAACCCCGTCGCCCCCAGCGCGACCGCGCGGAAGCCAGCCGGCGGTCACGACTCCGGCGCCGGCGGCACGGACGCGCGGAAGTCACCCGGCGTCAGCCCGTATCGAGTGCGGAAGGCCCGGTTGAAGTTGGCCGGATCGGCGAAACCCCACCGCGCGGCGAGCGCCCGGATCGGCACGTGCCGCTGGCCCGGGTCGGCCAGATCGTGCCGGCAGTTCTCCAGGCGGCGGCGCCGGATGTACTCGGCCACGGAATCGTCGCTGCCGTGGAAGAGGCGATGCAGCGAACGCACCGACAGGTGATGCGCGGCGGCCACGCCGGCCGGGCCCAGGGCCGGGTCGCCGAGCCGGCTCTCGATGTACTGCCGCACCTGGAGCAGGCCGACCCGGCCGGCCGGGCGGGCGTCCGCTCCGAGGTGCGCGGCCAGCACTCCGCCGACCAGCTCGGCGAGGATGCCGGTGAGCCGGGCCTCGTCGTCGGGCCCGTACCGGCCGCAGTCCTGGGCGACGGTGCCGAGAAACTGGGTCAGCAGCGCGCCGAGGCCGCTGTGGACCGGCAACCGTACGGCGGCGACGCTCTCCGCCTGGGCCGTCGAAAGGGGGACGAGCCGGCGCGGGATGTGAGCCTCGATCACCGACACGGTGCGCTGCCGGCTCTCCGAGGTGGTGCGGAACGGCCGCCAGGACTGGTAGAGCACGAGATCGCCGGGGCCGAAGGTGACCGTCCGCCCGCCCTGGTTGAGCCCGAACCGCCCGTGTACGCCCAGGTTGAGGTGGTAGCACTCCGGATCCGACCGCCGGATCAGGCGCGTGGTCCGGCTCGCGGTGACCGCCGAGCACCGTACGGTGGCCACCTGCGCCCCGCCCATCTCGAGCGCTTCGACGCCGCCGCTGAACGACCGGGGGTGCGCGGTCCGGACGTCGATCGGGGCGTACATCGTGCTCAGGCTCTGATGCCAGAAGTCGAACCGGTCACCCGCGGGCAACTCGCGCAGGTCAATGGCGTGGTACATCGTCACTCCCCCGGGTGGCGGCGCCGGACGGCCACTGTAGACAGCGGCCGCCACCCCTGCGGCTCGGCGCACGATGACAACGGGTGTGGCGCGCCACGACAATGACGCCGGTCCCGGCGGCACGCGAAGGTAGGGCACAGAATCGCCTGCTACGAAAGGGATACGCATGAAACGTACGTCAGCCCTCGCGTCGTTGATCGCCGTCGTCGCCGCCGTTCCGGCCGCTTCCGTGCCGGCCGCCGCGGCTGCTGCCGCCCCTGGCCCGCGCGCCGGAAGGGCGTCCGCCGACTCCGACTACCGGGTGGTGCGGCTGCGGAACCTGAACTCCGGCCGCTGTATGGGTGCGGAGGGAGGCACCCCGGCCAACGGGACCCGGGTGATCCAGTGGACCTGCACCGGGTCGGGTGATCAGGCGTGGTACGTCAACTTCGACGGCAGCTACTCCGAGGTGGTGAACTTCCGCCGCGGTCCCGGGTCGACCGACGCCTGCCTGGGCGTGTCCGGCGGCGTTACCACTCAGGGCGCACAGATGGTCACCTGGCAGTGTGACGGCAAGGCCAACCAACAGTGGCGCGTCGAGGGCAGCAGCGAGTGCGGTGGCGTCATCCTGGTCAACGCATCGGCCGGGATGCTGGCCAGCGTGGAGGGCCGCAGCACGGCGAACGGCGCATCCGTCATCCAGTGGCCGCACGGAAGCACCCGCGACCAGACCTGGTGCGTCGAATAGACGCGACGACCTCGGTGCGCTGATCCTGGCGGGGATCAGCGCACGGACGGCGTGAACGGACGCTCGAAACGAGCCACCGGGCCGGGCAGCGGCAACGTCTCCCACGGCACCCGGGCCAGCAGCCGGGCCAGCACCAGCCCGAGGAAGAGCCCGGCGATCGAGTCGGTGATCCAGTGCCAGCTCAGGTAGGTCGTCGTGCCGAAGACGATCGCCGGGGGCAGCACCCGCAGGGCCAGGGTGACTCGTCGGCCCAGGGCACCGATCAGACCGGTCAGCCCGAACGCGATCACCACGTACCAGATCACGGCGTTGGCCACATGACCGGACGGATAGCTCATCCCGGCCTGCCCCACCGCCGCCGGGTTGAAGAGCGCCGTGCGGTCGGGGCCTTCGAAGCGCGGCGCCGCCCGTTGGAACAGGATCTTCATCGGGCCGAGGGACAGGTACGTCAGGAGCGTCGCGCCCAGGAACACCAGGAGCGGCCGGATCGAGCGGCGGCGCCAGGCCAGCAGCGCCACGAGCAGCCCGGCCACCGGCATCAGCAGCCAGCCGCCCTGGCCGAGGCTGTTGAGCACCCGGGCGGTCCAGTAGGCGACGGGCGGCCGGTGCGCGTCGGACCAGTCGGCCACGGCCGCGTCCAGACCGAACAGGTGCCCCCGCGCCAACAGGACGGTGATCAGCACGAACGCGGCCACGAAGGCGGCGTCGGGCCACCAGCTGCGGGGTCGGGTCACGCGACCACGGTACCTACAGCTTGCCGCTCAGCTGACTGAGGAGCAGGTCGGATCGGACGCCGGAGTTGGGGCAGCCGCCGAAATGGTGCAGGGCGACGACCCGGTTGGTCCGGCGGGAGATGACCGGCGAACCGGACGAGCCGCCCTCGGTGTCGCAGTAGTAGGACACGTCCGAGGCGGTCTGGTAGCCGGTGTACGCGTTGTCGGCGACGGCGCAGTTGCCGGCCTTTTCGCCGAGGCTGCCGGCGATCCGGGTCGGGTCGCCAGCCGGGTGCTGCGGCACGTACAGCGGCTGTCCCTTGGCCGGGCGGACGTTGTCGAGCTGCAGGTAGCCGTACTTTTGAATGGCGCCGAAGTTCTCCACCGTGAACAGCGTGTAGTCCAGCGTGTGGTTGGTGGCCAGCACCTTGTCGCCCCAGACCTTGGTCGGCTTGAAGGTGTCGTACCCGCCGCAGGTCGCGCACTGGTAGTTGAACCAGACCTCGGTGTCGTAGGCCGAGTCCGAGTTGTCGAAGCAGTGGTTGTTGGTGAGCATGCGGTTCCTGGTGCCGACGCGCCAGCCGGTGCACAGCTCGGTGCCGTCGATCAGCAGCCGCGCGACCGCCTTGGACCGGGTGTAGGCGACCGGGTCCTTGGCCTTGTAACAGACCGCGTCCTTGGACTCGTCGCTGCCGCAGACGGATTCCTCGCGGCCGGTGTGGCCGGGCGCGGTCAGCGTTTCCTCCGGCGCACCGCCCTGTTCGGTACGCGTGAAGCCGCGCGCCACCCGGTCCACCCGGACACCGGGCTCGCCGGCCAGCGAGCGCGCGCCCAGCGGGTCGACGGCGCGGTGCACCTTCACGACCGCGGTGTCGCCGGTGACGGACATCGCCCACTTGTCGACCGACGCGCCCTCGACCAGCGCGGGCGCGTCGTAGCGGTACGACTCCTGGCCCTTGGCGTCGGAGACGGTGAGGTAGTCGCCCGGCGCCATCACCATGCGGTCGAAGTGCAGCTTGACGTACGAGGCGCCGGGGTAGCGGAAGGTCTCGGTGGCGGGCGTCCGCGCGTACCCGAGAAGCTTGTCGACCCGCAGCAGACGGCCTACCTTCTGCCGGCCCTTGGCGGCGGCCGCGGCCGCGCTCTCCTCGACGATGGCCCGCTTGTGTTTGACCGGCTCGGCGTGGGTCCGCGGATCCTCGCTGACCGGCTTCGTGCTGGTGGCGGCCGCGGTCGGGGTCTCGGTCGCGGCCTGGGTCGCGGCCGTGGTGGGTCGCTGGTTCGACAGAACGGCCACGGGGGTACGCGCCTCAGCCGGCGCCTCCCGCCAGCCGCCGACGGGCCGGCGTTCGTCGTTCGACTGCTGCTTCCAGACCACCGCGCCCGCCGATCCGGCGAGTACGAGGGCGGCGCACGCCCCGACGACGATGCCTGCCTTGCGTCGCATGCTTCTCCCCGGGGTCACGAAAGCCATAAAAAGGCCGATAAGGCGATCTGGCAGTTTGTGTAACGAGCCACGTGCGGGAGCGACGCGCGTCGGACAGCGTGCACACTGGGTCGGTGCGCATCACGTCCGCCCTCGTCGACCCGGCACTGCTCGATCTGCCGTGGTCGGTTCCACTCGAGGATTGGCCGGCCGATCACCTGGTCGCGCTGCCGCAGGGCATCTCCCGGCACATCGTCCGCTTCGTCAAGCTGAACGAGACCGTGTACGCCCTCAAGGAGACCCGGGAACGGATCGCCGAGAAGGAGTACGACCTGCTCCGCGCCCTGGAACGGATCGACTTCCCGGCGGTCGAGGCGGTGGCCATCGTCACCGACCGGCAGGACGAGGCGGGCGAGCCGCTGGAGTCGGTGCTGATCACCCGGCACCTGCAGTTCTCGCTGCCCTACCGCGCGCTGTTCTCGCACGTGCTGCGGCCCGAGACGATGAACCGCCTGCTCGACGCGCTGGCCGCGCTGATCGTCCGGATGCACCTGACCGGGTTCAGCTGGGGCGACTGCAGCCTGAGCAACACCCTCTTCCGCCGGGACGCCGGCGCGTTCGCGGCCTACCTGGTCGACGCCGAGACCGGCAACCTCTACCCGAAGCTGTCCGAGGGCCAGCGCAGCGAGGACATCGAGATCCTCCGGCTCAACATCTACGGCGAGTGCCTCGACCTGCAGGCGGCCGAGCTGCTGCACGAGTCGATCGACCCCGAGACGGTGGTCGACGACATCGTGGCCCGGTACGACCGACTGTGGCACGAGGTCACCTACGAGCAGGAGGTGCCCCGCGACGCCCGGCACGACATCGAGCGCCGCATCCGCCGGCTCAACGACCTCGGCTTCGACGTCGCCGAGGTGGCCGTGTCCACGGTGGACAGCGGTTACCGCGTACGCCCCAAGGTCGTCGACGCCGGCTATCACACCCGCCGCCTGATCCGCCTGACCGGCCTGGACGCCGAGGAGAACCAGGCCCGGCAGTTGCTCAACGACCTCGACACCTACCGCGCCGAGAGCGACCTGATCGACGAGCAGCAGGCCGCGCACCGCTGGCTGACCGAGGTCTTCGAGCCGGTGGTCCGGGCGGTGCCGGCCAACCTGCGCCGCAAGCTGGAGCCTCAGGAGATCTTCTCGCAGATCATCCAGCACAAGTGGCTGCTGTCCGAGCGGGCCGGCCGGGACGTCGGCATGGCGCCCGCCGTGCAGAGCTACCTGACCGACGTGCTCGCCCACAAGCCCGACGAGCAAGCCGTGCTGGGCCTCGAGGTCAGCGCCCTCGAGGACGCGAATAGCTGAGGATGATCACTCCGGTGGTGGAGGTCTCGCTGCCGTCCAGGGTCAGCGTGGCCGGAGCGCCGCCGTCCGGGAACATCCGCTTGCCGCCGCCGACCACCACCGGGAAGACCAGCAGCGTGTAGCGGTCGATCAGGTCCTGGGCGACGAGCGTCGGGATCAGCCCGCTGCTGCCGAAGACGACCAGGTCCTCGCGCTGCCCGAGCCCGGCGATCTCGTCCTCGCGGACGATCTGGCTGTTGTGCCACTCGGCCTTGTCGAGGGTGCGGGACACGACGTATTTCGGGCGCCGGTTGAGCGCGGCGACGGCCGGTTCGCTCTGATCGGCCTCCGACCAGTTCGACACGAAGGTCTCGTAGGTTCGCCGTCCGAACAGGAACCCGCCGGCGCCGGTGGTGGCGTCGCCCATCACCCGCCCGACGACCGGGTCCATCGACGGCTGCACCCAGCCGCCACGCTCGAAGCCGCCGTCGGTGTCCTCGTCGGCGTACAGCGGCGACTGCACGACACCGTCGAGCGTGACGAAATTGACGACTGTGATCCCCGACATGCGAACGATCCTGGCACAGCTCAGCTCGCGGCGCGGCGCGGCCACCGTCGTTTCACCGCGGCTACCTCATCCAGCGGCGCGACCAGGCGATCGGGGTTACATCGACCGCACCCCGGTGCTGCTAGTCATCGGTCTCCCGGTAGGGGGTGGCCTGCTCGAGCAGGGCGCGCAGGCCGGCCCGGCGGGCCACGACCACCACCCGGTCGCCGGCCGACAGCACCCGCCGCCGGTCGGGGGTCCAGTCGACCCACTCCGAGTCGGCCGCGGACATGCCGATCACCCGCACCATCTGCGCCCGGTCGGCCGATTCCAGGGCCGTCCCGTCCAGCGGCGAGCCCGGCAGCACCCGCACCGCGGCCACCAGCAGCGCGTGCCGGTCGACCGGGATCGTCACGATCACGTCCCGGTCGAGCAGGGACGCGGCGAAGGCCGGGGCGACGAGCCGGGACACGCTGCGGGAGATGTCGATGTTGAAGGCCTTCTGGACCCGGCGGGCGAAGTCGTCGTCGAACAGGCGCAGGACCACGCGAATGTCGGAGCGGGCGGCCCGGGCGTTCAGCGCCGCCTGCAGGTTGGTGACATCGTCGGTGGACACGACGACCAGCGCTTTGGCCGTGTCGACGTGGGCCTGGCGCAGCGTATCGTCGGAGGCCGCGTCGCCGACGATGAACGGCACGCCCAGCTGCCGGGCCACCTTGGCGCCGCGGGCGTTCGGGTCACGGTCGATGGCGACCACGTCCAGGCCCAGGTCGTTCAGGTGCCGGAGGGTACGGGTACCGACGGTGCCCAGGCCGACCAGCACGATGTGGTCGGTGTGCGCGCTGCGGACCTGCCCGTTGGCCAGTTCGAACCGGGCGTTGACCATGCCCTCGACCACCGCGGCGGTGATCAGCGGGATCAGCGCGACGCCGGCCAGCGTGAGGACCAGCTGGGCGCCTTGGGCCACCCCGTTGCGGTCGACCTCCACATCGGACGATCCGACCGCGGTCAGCAGGGTCACGTAGAGGGACGTCCAGAAGCCGCCGGGGACGTTGTCGGTGTGCGCGAGCACCGCCCCGGCCAGCACGGTGATCACCAAGGTGGCAATCACGGCCACGCCGAGCTTGCGGTTCATCGCGGCCCGGACGGCCCGGACGGCGCCACGCAGCGTCCGGCCGCGGCGTGCCGACCGGGCCAGCTTGCGGGCGGCCACGGCCTGGCCGACGGGTTTGCGGGAAGCCTCGGCGAGCACGAGGTCGGCCGGGCGGCCCTGGCCCGGCGCGGGGTCGGCGGGCAGCACGGCCGTCTCGCCCGAGCCGTCGGCCGTGGTCAGGGTGCAGACCACGGATTCGGCGGGTACGTCGGACCGCCGCGCCACGTGCATCGTCCGGCCGGCGTGGCGGAAGTGGGTGGGCGCGGGCTCGCCCAGCGCGGCGGCGACGAACGCGGGCGCCGCCATCGTCGCGTCACTGAGGACGGCGCAGTCGTCGAACAGCTTGCGGACGCCGTACCCGAGACCGGTGTTGAACATTCGCAGCACCAGGCGCAGGTCGGGTTCGACGGCCTGGGCGCACAGCGCGGCGTGCAGGTTGATCACGTCGTCGGGCATGACCAGGGCCAGCGCCGCCGCTCCGGCCAGGCCGGCGGCGCGGAACGCGGATTCGTCGAGGCGGTCGGCGCGGACCACGCGTACCCCTCGGAGCCCTTGCAGGTCGGGAACGTTGGCGCGCAGCCGGTGGGGCACGACCAGGGTGATCCGGATCCGGTGGCCGGCGTTGGAGAGTTCCTCGGCCAGCGTGTAGACGAGCGAGTCGGCGCCGCAGATGACGAAGTGGGGGCGGCCGTCGGTGCCGTTGGCCAGGCGCTGCTGGAGCCGGGACATGAGCCCGCGCCGTACCGCTCCGGGCTGTTGTTCGGCGCTCACGGACCGATCGTAATCATGGCCGTCACCGGAACCAGGTACGTCCGCCGCTCGTTGCCCCTTCCGAGCCAATTGTCCGTGAAGTCTAGTACCGGAGGACTCGCATGCGTAGGTACCTGCTCGCCGCCGCGGTGATGGGTGGGCTCGTCCTGTTCGGCGCCGGGCCGGCGCGAGCCGACGACCAGCCGCTGCCCGCCGTCGATCAGGTGGGTGGCCTGGTCGGCTCGGTGGGTGACATCGGGGGCCTGGGCCCGGCCGGTGACGTCGCCGGCGCCGATCCGCTCGGCGGCGGTGTGACGGTGCCCAACCCGCTCGACTCCGGTGCGCCGGCCGTCGACTTCCAGCCCGGCGACAACTCGGTGACGCCGCCGACGCTACCCGCCACGGCACCCAAGGCCGCGACGACGAAGACGGCGGCGACCACGGCCGCGTCGTCGACGAAGGCGGCGACCTCGAACGCACCGGCCACCGGCACCGAGTCCCGCCTCGCCGGCAGCAACCTTCCGCTGCTCGGGGGCCTGCTGCCGCAGAAGCCGGTGCGGACCCTGCCCACGTCCACCGACATCAGTGGCCTGCCTCCGGGCGGCACCGACGTCCCGCCGGGTGGAGGTAACACCACGCCGGCCGCCGGCCCGGGCGACGACCAGCAGCGCCTCGACGAGGAGCCGATCGACGGCGAGTCCGCGCGCCCGTTCTCCGAGGGCCGCCCGGTCGCCGGCCAGGACCCGGACTACAAGTAACCCGCACGCGAAGCGGGCCCATCCTCGCCGTTGAGGATGGGCCCGCTCTCGTCAAAGACCAGTGGTAGCCCCGGGCGCATCCGCCCGGCGGATGCCGCTCCGGCCCACCACCGCCCGGGGAAGTGGTAGACCTCGGCGGTCTCCGCCCGGCGGATGCCGCTCCGGCCTACCACCGTGTGGGGCTAGCTGACCGAACTGATGGCCACCGAGCCGCGGCCGACGACCGCGCCCTCGCTGGTCGTGAAGACCGCCTCGCCGAAGAGGTCACGGCCCTCGGACGGCGCCGCCGCGGCGGTCACCGACCCGGTCACGGTCGCGGACGCGCCGTTGGCCAGCGGCGTCTCGGTCGGCGGCACGGTCAGCGCACCGAGCGCCGGGCTGTAGAAGACGTCCAGGTAGTCGTACTGCGTGGTCCCGGCCGGGATCGCGTAGCCGTCGACCACCACGGTGTACGTCCCCGCCGCGGGCGACGGGATCGACACCGCTTCCTCGGCGTCGCCGTCGGCCTGCTGCGCCACCGGGGTGTCGCCCAGGTAGACGGTCAGGTCGAGGTCAGCCCCGAGGTCGGACGGGTTACCGATGGCCACGTCGAGGCGGGACGCACCGGCGGGCACGACGACCTCGAACTCCTGCTGGTCGCCGTCCGCGATGGTCGGGCGGTCCGACTTGGCGCTGCCCAGCGGGCCGCCCTGCGCGGTCAGCGTGAGCGGGCCGTAGTTGTTGGTGACGTTCCAGCTGACCGGGGCCGGGGTGCCGGCCTTGACGCTGGGCAGGGTGACCGTCTCCGGGTCGACCGTGACGCCCTGCACCTTGGCCGTCAGCTGGTACGGGTTCTGCAGGTAGGGCGACGTCCGGCGGGACTCCACCTCGATCTCCCAGACTCCCGGGATCGGGTCGTCGTAGGAACGCTCGTCCGGCTTGCAGGTGTCCGGGTTGGAGAAGTGCGGGTAGCACTCGAGGCTGGAGGTCGGGTCGAGCGGCACGCCGTACGGGCTGATCGCGACGAACCGGGTCTGCGAGTCACCCTTGAGCCCGGCCAGGTCGACCTGCAGCGAGCTGGCGCCCTCGGGCACGACCACGAAGTACGAGACGGACGAGTTGCGGTCCACCTTGCCCTCGCCCTTCAGGGCGTACGACGGCTTCTTGGTGGTGACCGAGGTGACCACCGTGTTCATGATCTCGTAGTCGACCACCGAGGTGGCCGGGTCGTCGACCTTGAGGATGGCCGAGTTGAGGCCGTCCTTGGGGGTGACCACCACCGAGACGGTGACCGCCTTGTTCAGTGGCAGCAGCACGCTGCCGGCCGACTTGAACGCGCCCTTGTCGCCGACCCAGGTCAGCTTGTGCCGGACCGTACCGGCGGCGCCGCTGGTGCGCTTGATCTGCACGTTGTAGACGCGGGTGGAGTCGGCCGTCTGACCGCCCTCACCGGCCACGCAGCGGTTGTGGATGCCGCTGCCACGATTCGGGGTCGGGGTCAGGAACTCGGACAGCGCGGTGCAGACCGGCGCCGACGACTCGTACCCGATGGTGTCGACGGTCTTGGACAGCAGTTTCCAGGCGCCGTTGACGTCGAGTAGGCCGTCGCCCTGTGCCGCCACCGAGACGCCCTTGATCGGCTGCGCCGAGCTGTAGATCGCCTTGCGCAGCTGCGCCGGGTTGACCTGCTTGTTCGACTGCTTGGCCGCGGAGAGCAGCAACGCGGCGGCCCCGGCGGCCTGCGGCGAGGCCATCGAGGTGCCGTTCTGGTGGTTGAGGCCGATCGGCAGGGTGTAGCCGGCCTCCGGGATGCCCGGCTCGTTCAGCCACATGTTGATCGTGGAGATGGCCGAGCCCGGCGCGGTGATGTTCGGCTTGAAGCCGCCGTCCTCCCGCGGTCCCCGCGAGGAGAAGTTGAACATCGCCATGTCCTTGCGGACCACCGAGCCGTAGTTGGCCAGCCAGGTCTCCTTGCTGATGCTGGCGGCCACGCTGACCACGTCGGTGGCCACGGACGGGTCGCCGATGGTGTTCACGCCCGGCCCGGAGTTGCCGGCCGAGATGAACATCTGCACGCCGTAGTCGCTGATCAGCCGGTTGTAGAGCTCCGACCGGGCGTTGTCGCCGCTGTTCAGAGGGGGCAGGCCGCCGATCGACATGTTGATCACGTCGACGCCGCGGTTGACGACCAGGTCGGCCATGCCGGTGGTCAGCGCGGCGGCGGTGCAGCCACCGCCCCACGAGCAGGCTCGCGACGAAACGATCTTGGCGCCCGGGGCCTGGCCGTCGAGGTTGTCGTTGCCGAGCATGTTGTTGGCGGCGAGGATGCCGGAGACGTGCGAGGCGTGCGAGGCTTCCGGGATGCCGATGTTGACGAAGTCGGCCACCTGACCGGGCAGGCCGGCCGGGGTCAGGTCGACGTCCTCACGGAACTCGACCACGAACGGGACGCGCTCGGCGACCGGGGTGGCCGGGTTGTCGACGCCGAAGTAGCCGACGTCGTACTTCTCCTTGTACGGCCGCATCACGGCGTCGTCGGTGAAGTCGTTGTTCTGGTTCACGTCGACCCGGATGTCGTGCGAGGCCGGGTCGTAGAGGATTCCGAAGACGTCGGTGCTGTCGCCGTCGCGGTTGACGTCGCCGGCCAGGTCGTCGGCCACGGTGATCGACTCACGGAAGGTGCTGTAGAGGTACGTGCCTTCCGGCTTCTTCACCGACGCCGGCGGCGCGGAACGCATCGCCCGCCAGGTCGCGTCGTTCTCCAGCAGCGGGTCGGTCGCCGTCACCCAGTCGACGATCTTGCGCTCGCCGGTCGACGTGGTCTTCAGGGCCGGGTTCTCCAGGTCCACACCGGAGTCCATGACACCGATGGTGACGCCGCGGCCGTCCCATTCCGGGTGCTTGCGCTTGAACGCGACCGAGCCGGTCTCGTCGGTCGGCATGTACGGGTTCGCGGCCGGCGTCCTCGGGCCCGGGCCGGGCAGCGTGTCGGTCTGCTTCGCGCCTTTCTTACCCAGTTGCTCCTGAGGCTCCGGCAGCTGGATCTTCTCGTCCAGGTCGATCGCCGATACACCGGGCAGCTTGGCCGCCTTGACCACGTTGCCGGTCGGCACCGAGGCCAGCACGTAGCCGACCTGGTCGAAGCGGCGGGTCACGGTGCCGCCGAGGCTCTTCACCTTGGCCACCACGTCGGCCGACCGGCCCTGGTCGGCGGCGATGATCACGGTGACGTTGGCCGCGCCCTTGGCTTCGGCCTGGGTCAGGAGGTCGGCGTCGTGCGAGTCGAGGGTGGTGGCGGGGGCGTCCTTGGGCGAGTCGCCCGGCGTCTCCTGGGCCGGTGGCACGGTCGGTGCGGGCGCGGCCTGCGCGGGAAGGGCGTTGCCGAGTACGGCGACTCCCACCGCGAGCACGGCGATACCTGTTCGCCGGCTCCAGGCGGATCGATGTCTCACGTACGAATCCTCCGGAACTTCTCGCCCGCCAAGGGGGTGTGCGGACGTATCCAGGGATCCTCGGACTCCGGTAGTCAGCTAGTCACTATGGTCGATGGAGTTCGTGACCAGGATGAGACATTTACGCGTGCGCATATGCGTTTTCCTAGTCGGCTGATTGCTTTCGTTCCGGGTCAATTCGACCGCGGAGCCGCGTGATCAGCACCAAAACGGCGAGCAGCCCGGCGGTCACATGCACCGGCGCCGGGCCGAGCGGTGTCAACAAGATCAAAACCACGATGCCGGGGTACGCGAAAAGCACGGCGCCATGAGCCTGCGGCCGAATGTGCAACAGCCACACGATCAACAGATAAACGGCGACGGGTACGGCCACCGCGAACCCGGCGAGATGCCCGCCGATCTCGGTGTCCCGAATGTCGAAGTCGACCACCACCCCCAGCCCGGCCCCCACCGCCGCGGCGGCCGCGAAAATCAGAAAGTGGCCGTACCCCACAGCATCGACATCCGCAGCGAGCCCAGCAGGTCATGGGCTGACCGAAACAGAGGTCGAAGAACAGTTCCAGCGGCGTGGCGACCCGATGCGACTCGTCCACCCGCCGGGCCCGCATCGGCGTCACGTCAGATCCCAGTTGAGCAGCAGGAACGGCTCTTCCTCGTCGGCGCCGGCCTTGCGGTAGGTCGCCTGCGCGGCGGCGTTGTCCCGCTCGGTGCCGACCCACATGCCGTAGCAGCCGCGTTCGGTCGCGAGCCGGGCCAGGCCTTCGACCAGCGCCGTGCCGACCCCTTGCAGTCGCGCCGCCGGTAGGACGCCCAGCTCGTACACGAACATCTCGGTCCCTTTGTCCGGGTGGGTCATCTCCACCCCCGAGATCATCCCGACCGCCCGCCCCGCATCGTCGTACGCGAACAGCAGGTGATGCCCCGGCTCGCGCAGGAACCGCCGGGTCACATCCTCGATCGGCGGCCCGTCGAAGAGATCCGCCGCCCCCAGCACCTCGGCGACGTCCACCACCCGTTCGATCCGCATGGCGCCACGATAGGGGCATGGCCATGGAGTGGATCCACAACCGGCAAGGACGTGGTCGGCGCGCCTTGACGCAACCATTGGGTTGCTATAACTTCAGTAGCAACCCAATGGTTGCTATATGGAGGACGACATGACCTTTCCCAATCAGATCGAGCGCACCCTGCAGCTCAAGCACACCCCCGAGCGCGTCTGGGCCGCCCTGACCACCGCCGAGGGCCTGGGCACCTGGTTCGGCAACCGCGCCGAGGTCGACCTGCGGGTCGGCGGCGAGGCCCGGCTCAGCTGGGACAGCGGCGACAACGCGACGCTGGTCATCGAGCGGCTGGAGCCGCCGCGCGTGTTCGCATACAGCTGGCCGATCAACGGGCTGCCCGACAGCGACCCGCGCCGCACCTATGTGGAGTTCACGCTCGAACCGACCACGTCGGGCACCACGCTGACCATGGTCGAGAGCGGGTTCGCGCAGGTGACCGGCGACCAGCACGAGAAGGCGCACGGCGGCAACACCGACGGCTGGACGCACGAGCTGGGCGAGCTGGTCGCGTACCTCGATGCCCAGCCCTGACCTGGAGGCCGTGGCGGCCGAGGTCTTCATCGCGCTGGCCGACCCGAGCCGGCGAGCGATCCTGGCCGCCCTCGCCGCCGGCGGCCCAGCCACCGCCACCGACCTGGCCGGCCGGCTGCCGATCACCCGGCAGGCCATCGCCAAACACCTCGCCCTGCTGACCGAGGCCGGTCTGGTGGTGACCGAGCCGGGCGAACGACGTCGCATCCGCCATCGGCTCAACTCCGCCCCGATGCGGGTGGCCCAGCAGTTCCTGGCCGCACTGGCCCGCGACTGGGACGGCCCGCTGGCCGCCCTGCGGGACCGGCTCGACGAAGGAGATCCCGATGCTTGACCTGCCGCCGGCGTCCCCTCGAAGACCTGGCCGCGGTGGAGAGCCCCCGGCCGGATTCGAACCGGCGACCTACCGCTTACAAGGCGGTTGCTCTGGCCAACTGAGCTACAAGGGCGCCCGAACAGCATACCGGCAAAGGGTGATGACCCTCGAAACGCCAGCTCAGCGCGTCTGGACCTTGGCAGAATCGTGAAAAGGATTTAACGTAACGCTGTTCCATCCACTCGGATCGTCCGGCACGTTCCTGCCGGTGGAAAGGAAGTCGATACTTCATGGCTACCGTCACCTATGACAAAGCCTCCCGGATCTACCCGGGCTCTGAGCGCCCCGCGGTCAACGAACTCAGCCTCGAGATCGGCGACGGCGAGTTCCTCGTCCTGGTCGGGCCCTCCGGCTGCGGCAAGTCCACCAGCCTGCGCATGCTGGCCGGCCTCGAGGACGTCGACCGCGGTCGCATCCTGATCGAAGGCAAGGACGTCACCAACCTCCCGCCGAAGTCCCGCGACATCGCGATGGTCTTCCAGAACTACGCCCTCTACCCGCACATGTCGGTGTACGAGAACATGGCGTTCGCCCTGAAGCTGCGCAAGACCCCGAAGGCTGAGATCGACCGCCGGGTCAAGGAGGCCGCCGCGCTGCTCCAGCTGGACGAATACCTGGCCCGCAAGCCCAAGGCGCTCTCCGGTGGTCAGCGTCAGCGTGTCGCCATGGGCCGCGCCATCGTGCGTGAGCCGCAGGTCTTCCTCATGGACGAGCCGCTGTCGAACCTCGACGCCAAGCTCCGCGTCCAGACCCGCTCGCAGATCGCCACCCTGCAGGCCAAGCTCGGCATCACCACCGTGTACGTGACCCACGACCAGGTCGAGGCCATGACCATGGGCCACCGGGTGGCGGTCATGCTGGACGGCGTCCTGCAGCAGTGCGACACCCCGCGCGCCCTGTACGACACCCCCGGCAACGTCTTCGTGGCCGGCTTCATCGGCTCGCCGGCGATGAACCTCAAGACCGTGGCGCTGACCGAGGCGGGCGCCAACTTCGGCCCGCTCGCCGTCCCGCTGTCCCGCGAGCAGGTCGCCGCGGCGCAGAGCGGTGGCGGCAAGGTGACCGTCGGCTTCCGCCCCGAGGCGACCGACCTGGTCGGCGCGGCCGACGGCGGCCTGCCGATCGTCGTCGACCTGGTCGAGGACCTCGGCTCGGACGCCAACGTCTATGGCCACGCGGCCATGGACGACGGCTCGGAGCGCTTCGTGGTCCGCACCGACCGGCGCAACATGCCCAACATGGGCGAGACCGTGCACATCAAGCCGCAGGCCAACCAGGTGCACGCGTTCAACGCGTCGAGCGGCGAACGGATCTGAGTTTCCACGGAACGGCCCCGGCGTTTGTCAACGCCGGGGCCGTTTTCTATGCCGCGAAGCGCTGCCAGATCAGGGTGGCGTCGGCGACGCAGGCGATCACTTCGGTGTTCCAGGAGCACGAGGCGGTGCGTACGCCGGGCAGGGGCCCCAACTGGACCGGATCGTCGCCGACGTGCCGCCCGGCCAGCGCCGGGTCCTCGGGCGAAGTGTTCAGGGGGTGGGAGAAGAGCAGCACGTTCCCGCCGTCGAGCCGGCCGGCGGCGCCGTCCGCGGTCCAGGCGACCTTGCCGGTGGCCGAGTCGACCAACGCCACCTTGGCCGTCGGCGACAGGTTCTGGGTGACCAGGGCGTGGTCGCCGACCGGGACGATGGTCTCGGCGCCGGGCAGCGACACCCGCCAGGTCTTGGCACCGTCGGCCACGCGTACACCCGCCAGCTTGTGGGTCTTGCTGTCATAGCTGGTCGACTCGATCCAGCAGACGTAGTCACCGCCGCACGACGCCAGCGCCATGATCCGGGCGTCGTTCTCGGCCTGGCTCAGCACCTTGGGACCCTCCAGCGTGGACAGGTCGAAGGACAGCACCCGCTGGGTGTTGCCGTTGGTCTCGACGGTCACGACCCGGTTGCCGGTCACCGAGATCAGCCCATCGGTGTCGGCGACGCCGGCCTTGGGCGCGACCTTGACGCTGCCGTCTCCCGCGTCGATCACCCGCGCCGACCGGTCGCCCAGCACCTGCAGCAGCCGGGTGTCGTCGTCGTAGTCGGGCGCGAACGGCACGCCCGTGGTCCGCGCCGGCCCGGACAGGTCGTCGGCGGTCTGGCTGGTCCAGACGACCGGTGTCGTGGTCGATTCGACCTTGGGGTCGGGCGTCTCCCACGCCTTGTCGCCGTCGCTGCGGCGCAGTCCGAGCAGCCGCTTGTTCCGGCTGTCGGTGAAGACGGCGTTGGGCCCGCTGAACCGCACGGTGTCGTCCCGGTCCATCGCCCGCTGCCAGCGCACCCGCCCCGAGTCCCCGTCGAGCACGACCAGCCGCCGCTGCCCGCTGGTGCTGTCCACCTCGCTGATCGCCGCGACGCCGTCGGGCAGCCCGATGATCTGCTCCCACCCACCGGCGATCCCGGCCGCCGTGTTCCCCCACACCTTCTTGCCGCTGCCCGCGTCGGCCGCCACGATCCCGAGCGCGCCGTCGTCCCCCTCGGTCGCGTAATACACCCGATCCCCGTAGATCACCGTCTCGACCAGGTTGCTGCCGACCTTGGCGGCCGCGTCCAACGTCACCGGCGCGGCCTTGTCCAGCGCCTGGAAGTCGATCGCCCGATACCCCGGCCACAGCACCCAGGCCAGCGTCGCCCCCGCCGCGACCACGACGACCGCGACCAGAGCGACAACCCCGACCCACTTCTTCCGGTACGCCCTTCTGCCCGCGCTGTCGCCTTCCCGCTCCGCCGACGCGAGCCAGGACCCACCGCCCGCCCCGCCCTGCGCCCCCACCGAGCCGACGCGCCCACCTTGCCCGCCGCGCCCGCCAAGACCACCTTGCCCGCCGAGACCACCTTGCCCGCCGAGACCACCTTGCCCGTCGTGACCGCCGCCGAGCCCAGCGGCCCCGTGAACGCCGCCCTGGCCACCGCCGAGCCCACCGGCACCGTGACCGCCCCGCTCACCACCGAAGCCGCTGTTTCCTCCACCGCCGTGGTAGGCCGACGGCCCACCCGGCCCGAAGGCCTCCGCCTCACCGGTCGCCCACGGGTCGACCGGCTCCGCATACTGCGACGCGTCCGGCTCCCCCCGGACCTGCTGCGCCGGAATCGTCGCCGGCGTGGGTGTGGGCGTCGCCGCCTCGGCCTCCCCTCGCCGATAGGTAGCCTGATCATCCGGAACCACCACCGCCGTCCCGGTGTCCCACCCCCGGTTGTCGACCTGCGTGCCACCGCCATCGTCCGCGGCACCGGTCCCCGCCTCGGCCGCGAGCGCCGCCAGACCCGCCGCCCCACCCACCTCGGCGCCAGGGGCCGCCGACGCGCCGCCGGACCCAACCGCCCCGGACGCGACGCCAGGCCAAGCGGGTCCCGGCCCAACCTCACCCGACGCGCCGCCCGGCCCAACCTCACCCCGCACGACTCCACCCGACGCGACGCCCGGCCCAACCTCACCCTGCGCCACTCCACCCGACGCGACGCCCGACTCGGGTGGCCGGGCCTCGGCGCCCACCCCTGAGGTCGGTGCCGGGGGCGCGGCGGACGGCGCTTCCGGCGTACCCGTCGCATCTGACTGAACCGCGACGATCGCACCCTCGGCGACCGGCAGCTCCGGCTGCTCCAGCACCGTCGGCGCGACGCCCAGCTCGGCGTGCAGCAGCCGCGCCACCAACGGCACCCGTGACGACCCGCCGACCAGGAACAACCCGGCCAGCTCGACCGGCGTGAATCCGGCCGCCTGGATCACCGCGTCGGCCTCCGCGACCCCGCGGCGGATGAGTGGCCCGGCCGCCGCCTCGAGTTCGTCGCGGGTCAGGTGCACGGCCTCCTCGACGCCGGGCACCGCCACCGGCGCGACCGACGAGCGGGACAGCATTTCCTTCGCCCCGCGCACGTCCTCCCAGAACTGCCGCCGCGCCCGCCACTGGGCCAGCGTGCGCGGATCGGTCAGCGCCGCCCACGCCTCCGGTTCGGCCCCGGACAGCGATTTGCCCAGGTGGTCGACCAGCGCCGCGTCCAGGTCGAGGCCGCCGAGGTCGTCAGCGCCGCCGGATGCCGCCACCTCGAAGCGCGGGCGCCCGTCGGATCCAAGGCCTTCGTTACGTACGACGGCCACGTCGAGCGTGCCGCCGCCCAGGTCGAACACCGCCAGCGCCGCGCCCACCGGCACCGGCCGGCGCAGCACGTCGGCGAAGTAGCGGGCGGCGGCCACGGGTTCGGGCACCAGGCGGGTCGCCGCGGGCCAGCCGGCCCGGCCGAGCGCCTCGGTCAGCACGTCGCGCCGCAGGCTGCCCCAGGCGGCGGGGTAGGTCAGGACGGCCTGCGGCAGGAATCCGGCCGTGGCGACGGCTTCCCGGGCCACCGCCCCGAGCAGCGCGGCCAGCAGTTCGGCGACCGGAACGCCGGCGTCGCCGAGGTGCACGGTGCCGTCGTCGATGTGCCGTTTCGGGTGCGGTTCGATGCGCGCCGGGTCGGCGTACCCCAGCCGCTGCGCGTCCCGTCCCACGTGCAGCCGCCGTCCGGCGTCGAGGTAGACGGCCGACGGCAGGAGCGGCTGCCCGTCGAAGAGCAGCGGCCGGGTCCGCCCGTCGGGCCGGCGCAGCATGGCGACCGTGTGCGACGTTCCAAGGTCGACGGCGAGCACAAAGCCGTCCCCGGGCTCGGTCATCGTGCTGCTCCTCCGCCAACGGACACCCGGCCCGTCATGTTACGGCCCGGGCACTACCAGCAGAAACGGGAGGATCACCCGAGCGCGACGGTCGTACGCCTAGGCCTCATTTCGCGGTCCAGCCAGGGCCGTGGTCCGGCCGGGCCCGCGGTCCAGCCAGGGCCGCGGTCCAGCCAGGGCCGCGAAACGGCCGGAGCCGCGAAACGGCCTAGACTGCGTCGGATGTTCCGCCCGGCCTACCCGATCCGCACCCCCCCCGGCTGACTCTGCGCCCGGTCACCCTCGACGATCTCGACGACGTGTACGCCTACCAGCGCCGCCCCGACGTCGTCCGCTGGATGCTCGGCGCCACGACCCGCACGCGGGAGCAGTCGCGGTCGTCGGTGATCGCCATGTCGGGCGAGGACGCGCTGCGCGCCGAGGGTGACGTTCTGACCCTGGCCGCATGCACCGGCGCCGGGGTCATCGGGACGGTGGAGCTGGTCTGGCACAGCGAGGCCGACGCCACGGCCGAGCTGGGTTACGTCTTCCACCCCGACCACGGCGGCCGGGGTCTGGCCACCGAGGCCGTGACCGCCATGCTGGAGTGGGGGTTCACGGAGTTCGGGCTGCATCGCGTCCATGGCCGGTGCCACGCCGGCAATGACCGGTCGGCGCGCCTGATGACCCGGGTCGGCATGCGCCTGGAGGGACGGCACGTCGAGAGTTACCGCTTCCACGGCGAGTGGGCCGACCGGCTGGTCTTCGCCGTCCTGGCCCGCGAGTGGCGGCGTAGTGGAACAGCTGATCCGCTTAGCTAGAGTGGGATTGTGACGGAGCAACTGGTCGGCAAGCTGCGCTCGGATGCCCGGGACAACCGTGACCGGATCGTCGAGGCGGCGCGCGAGGCGTTCGCGTCCGATGGTCTGGATGTGCCGATGCGCGAGGTGGCCCGGCGCGCCGGGGTGGGCCTGGCGACCGTCTATCGCCGCTTCCCGACGAAGGAGGCCCTGCTCACGGCCGCTTTCGCCGAGCAGATGCAGGCGTGCGAGCGTGTCCTCGACGAGGCCCTGACCGTGCCCGACCCGTGGGCCGGCCTCTGCCGGGCGATCGACAAGGTGCTGGCGCTGCACGCCCTCGACAGTGGTTTCGCTCGTGCGATGACGGCGCAGTACCCGCGCGTCTTCGACTTCGCCGACGGCCGCGACCGTTCCCTGCGCAAGCTGCTCGGCCTCATGCGCCGCGCGAAGGAGTCCGGTGGCCTGCGTCCGGATGTCGTCCTCGAGGATGTCGTGCTCGCCATGATGGCCAACGACGGCATCCGCGCCGAGTCACCGGAGCTGCGGCTGGCGGCGACCCGCCGTTTCGCCGCCCTGATGCTCCAGTCGTTCAGCGCCCGGCCGGTGCCGCTCCCGCTCCCGCCGGCGGTCCGGCTTCCCTTGACGGTGCGGGCATAGGCGGCACGCCGCGGCACCGCCTGCGTCTGGGCCGGCGGTGCGCGGTCACGGCTCAGCCGTAGGTGCGGCGGCGGTTCACCTCGGCCAGCGTGACGGCCGCGGCCACCGACGCGTTGAGCGACTCCACCGTGGACGCCATCGGGATGTTGACCCGCAGGTCGCAGGTCTCGCCGACCAGGCGGGACAGGCCGCGCCCCTCGGAGCCGACGACCACCAGCAGCGGGCCGACCGCGGCCTCGAGCTGGTAGAGATCCGTTTCGCCGTCGGCGTCGAGCCCGATCGCCGTGAACCCGGCCTGCTGGCAGGCCTTGACCGCGCGGGTCAGGTTGACCACCTGCGAGACCGGCACCCGGGCGGCCGCGCCGGCGCTGGTTCGCCAGGCCGTGGCGGTGATGCCGGCGGCGCGCCGCTCGGTCATGAAGACGCCGTGCCCGCCGAAGGCCGCCACCGAGCGGATGACCGCGCCCAGGTTGCGCGGGTCGGTCACGCCGTCCAATGCGACCAGCAGCGGTGCGGTCTGTTCCAGAGCGGCCGCGATCAGGTCGTCGAGCTGCTCGTACGCGAACGGCGGCACCTGCAGCCCGATGCCCTGGTGCAGTACGCCACCGGTCATCCGGTCGAGCTCGTTGCGGCTGACCTCGAGGATCGGGATGCCCCGGTCGCCGGAGGTGCGGATGATCTCGTTGACCCGGTCGTCGATGTCGATGCCCTGGGCCACGTACAGCGCGGTCGCGGGGATCGCCGCGCGCAGCGCCTCGACCACCGGGTTGCGGCCGAGCAGCAGTTCCGGCCCTTCCTTGGTGGGGTTGGACCGGCGGCCGGGCGCGACCCGCGGGCCACCCCGCTGGCTGGTCTTGCCGCGCTGCGGTGTGGGCCGGCCGGTGCCTCGCCCGCCGCCCCGGCCCCACGTGGTGTCCTTCGAGCCGGGGAGGCCGACCTTGGGCGCGCGGCCCTCGGCGGCGGCCGCCCGGCGCTCTTTGTCCTGTTTGCGCGCGGTCTTGGCCGGCAGTTCCTCGGTGCCGGAGTAGCCCTTGTGCCAGGGCCGCTCGTCGGCGGGCAGGGTGCGGCCCCGGCCCTTGAGGCCCGAGCGGTTCTTGCCGCCCGAGCCGATCGGCGCGCCCTTCTTCGAGGTGACGCGGCGGCTGCGGTTGCTGGAGTTACCCGGCATCAGTGTTGCTCTCCCACTGTCCAGCGGGGTCCGGCCGGGGTGTCTTCCACCTGGATGCCCGCATGCTTCAACTGGTCGCGGACCGCGTCGGCGGCGGCCCAGTCCTTCCGGGCCCGCGCCTGCGCCCGCTGCTCGAGGGCCAGGTGGACGAGGGCGTCCACCACCGGCTTGAGGTCGTCGCCGCGGTCGCCACCGCCCCAGGCCGGGTCGAGCGGGTCGAGGCCGAGGACGCCGAGCATGGCCCGCACGGCGGTGAGCGCGGCGCGTACGCCGGTCTCGTCGCCCGAGGCGAGCGCGGTGTTGCCCTCCCGGATGGTGTCGTGCACGACCGCCAGGGCGGCCGAGGTGTTGAGGTCGTCGTTCATCGCGGCGGCGAAGTCGGGTGGCACGTCCATCGGCCGGCCGGGCCCGACGATCTCCACGGCCCGCTGCACGAAGCCCTCGATCCGGCGGTATGCCGTGGCCGCTTCCCGCAGGGCTTCCTCGGAGTAGTCGATCCGCGAGCGATAGTGCGGAGTACCGAGGTAGTAGCGCAGTTCGACCGGCCGGACGCCCATCTGCATGATCGACGCGAAGTCGATGACGTTGCCCAGCGACTTGCTCATCTTGGCCTCGCCCAGGTTGAGCAGCGCGTGGTGCACCCAGAAGCGGGCGAACGGCAGCCCGGCCGCGCGGGACTGGGCGATCTCGTTCTCGTGGTGCGGGAAGGTCAGGTCGAGCCCACCGCCGTGGATGTCGAACTCATCGCCGAGGTAGCGACGGGCCATCGCCGAGCACTCGATGTGCCAGCCGGGCCGGCCCCGACCCCACGGCGACGGCCAGGTGGCGTCGACCGGCTCGTCGGATTTCGCGGCCTTCCACAGGGCGAAGTCGCGGTAGTCGCGTTTGTCCTTCTCGCCGCCGTCGGCGGGCGCGCGCATGTCGTCGGGGTTCTGGCCGGACAGGGCGCCGTATTCCGCATACGACGGGACGTCGAAGTAGACGTCGCCGTTGCCGTTCTCGGCGGGGTATGCGTGGTCGCGCTCGATCAGGTCGTCGATCAGCTCGTGCATCTCGGGGATGTGCGCGGTGGCCAGCGGCTCGTAGGTCGGGGGCAGCACGTTGAGCGCGGCGTAGTCGGAGTCGAGGACGCGACGGTTCTCGTACGCGATGGACCAGAACGGCCGGCCCTCGTTGACCGCCTTGACGAGGATCTTGTCGTCGACGTCGGTGATGTTGCGGACGAAGGTGACCTCGAGGCCGGTGTGCAGCAGCCAGCGCCGTAACACGTCGTAGTTGACCGCGGACCGCAGGTGGCCGATGTGAGGCACCGACTGGACGGTGAGACCGCACAGGTAGATCCCGACCTGACCGGGCGTCTTCGGGACGAACTCCCGGACGGATCGGGTCGCGGTGTCATGCAGGCGGAGCGTCACCAATCAAGGGTACCGAGGTGGTCCAATCGGTAACGCTCCGCCTGTGGACAAAGGCCTGGTTTTCACATTCGCCACCAGTGCTGACGCCCCGGGATTGAATTCGAAACCAGGCCTAGGCCTAGGGCCTCGTCATGCGAAGGACGTCGAGGGCCGTGTCCAGTTGATCTTCGGTCAGGGTGCCACGGTCGACGTGGCCTCGGGCCAGCACGATCGAGCGGATCGAAGAACCGGAGGCCAGCGCCTCCTTGGCGATCGAGGCGGCCTCGTCGTACCCCAGGAATCGGTTGAGGGGTGTGACGATCGACGGCGAGCCCTCGGCGTACCCCCGGGCGATCTCCTCGTTGGCCTCCAGCCCGTCGATGCAGCGGTCGGCCAGCATGCGCGCCGCCGCGGCCAGCAGCCGGATCGACTCGAGCAGGTTGCGGGCCATCACCGGCAGCATCACGTTGAGCTCGAAGTCACCCTGAGTGCCGGCGAACGCGACGGCCGCGTCGTTGCCGATGACCTGGGCGCAGACCTGGCGCACCGACTCGGGCACCACCGGGTTCACCTTGCCCGGCATGATCGACGAGCCCGGCTGCAGGTCGGGCAGCCGCAGTTCGCGCAGGCCAGCCCGCGGCCCCGACCCCATCCAGCGGATGTCGTTGACGATCTTGTAGAGCCCGACCGCGACCACCTTGAGCTGGCCCGACGCCTCGACCAGCGCATCCCGGGCGCCCTGGGCCTCGAAGTGGTTGCGGGCCTCGCTCAGCGGCAGCCCGGTCATCTCCTTGAGCGTGGCGATCACCGCGGGGGCGAAGCCGGGCGGCGTGTTCACGCCGGTGCCCACGGCCGTCCCGCCCAGCGGCAGCTCGGCCAGCCGGGGCAGGGTGTCGGTGAGCCGGTCGATGCCGTACTGCACCTGCGCGGTGTAGCCGGAGAACTCCTGACCGAGCGTGACCGGCGTCGCGTCCATCAGATGCGTACGCCCGCTCTTGACCACCTCGGCCCAGGCGTCGGACTTGGCCTTGAGCGCGGCCGCCAGGTGGTCCAGGGCCGGGATGAGGTTGCTGGTGACCGCCTCGGTGGCGGCCAGGTGGATCGACGAGGGGAAGACGTCGTTGCTCGACTGCGAGGCGTTGACGTGGTCGTTCGGGTGCACCGGGCGACCGAGCTCACGCGCGGCGAGCGAGGCGATCACCTCGTTGGCGTTCATGTTCGACGACGTGCCCGACCCGGTCTGGAAGACGTCGATCGGGAACTGGTCGTCGAAACCCCCGCCCGCCACCTGCGCCGCGGCCGTGGCGATGGCCTTGGCCAGATCGTCGTCGATAACGCCCAGAGTGGCGTTGACCTGGGCCGCGGCCCCCTTGATCTGGGCCAGCGCCTTGATGTGGGCCGGCTCCAGCCCGCGCCCCGAGACGGGGAAATTCTCCACCGCGCGCTGGGTCTGCGCCCGCCACAGGGCGTCGGCCGGGACCCGGACCTCGCCCATCGTGTCCTTCTCGATGCGGTATCCGCTCTCGTCACTCGTCACACCCTCATTCGTACACCGAAAGTGGACGGGCTGGACGACGGAACGTACCGTGGGCCAGCGTTTGGACTGCCTACTGAACAGGATCTTTGTGATGCGACGCGCTCTGTTGGCCGCTGTGGCGGGTGGTGCTCTCGTGGCGCTGACCGCCTGTGGCAGCGACGCGAACAACGCCTCGACCACCGCTGAGCAGGCGCCTCCGTCGCCCTCGGCGTCGGCCGAGTCGACCTACGTGGCGCCCGACTACACGACCAACACCAAGCAGGTGTGCGACAAGGTCTCGGCCATCTACGCGGACGGCTTCGGCGGTTTCTCGGCCCAGATGGGCAAGATGATCGCCAACAAGGAGGCAAAGCAGGCGCCCGAGGCGACCGCCGCGCAGAAGGCGGCCGGCGAGGAGCTCAAGAAGGTCGGCGCGCAGATCACCAAGGAGGTCTCGGTGGCCGAGGACCCCGACCTCAAGGTCGCCGGCGAGCAGAGTGCGGCGAAGGTCACGCAGAGCGCGTCGGACAAGGCCTTCTTCGACTCGATCAAGACAACCAAGGACCTGGACGCCAAAATCGAGTCGAAAATGCTCGACTGGATGAACCCGGTGACCGGCTTCTGCGCCTGATCAAGACCAAGACCAAGTTCAAGATCCGGTCGTAGCGGGGTGGGTGGTACAGACCGCTGCTCCCGCCGAGGGTCGCTCCGCTCCACCTGCGTAAGTGGTTGCGCCCCAAACCCCAGTGGTAGCCCAGGCGGTATCCGCTCCGCGGATACCGCCCGCTCCTACCACCGCCGCCAGCGCGTCAGGGGCGGGCGCCGATGTTGAGAACAGCCTTCGGCCTGGTCACGTCGGCGAAGAAGTCGTTGCCCTTGTCGTCGACGACGATGAAGGCCGGGAAGTCCTCGACCTCGATCTTCCAGATCGCCTCCATGCCGAGTTCCGGGTATTCCAGGACCTCGACGTGCCGGATGCAGTCCTGGGCCAGCCGCGCCGCCGGGCCGCCGATCGAGCCCAGGTAGAACCCGCCGTGCGTCTGGCACGAGCGGGTCACCTGCCCCGAGCGGTTGCCCTTGGCCAGCATGACCATCGACCCACCGGCGGCCTGGAACTTCTCCACGTAGGAGTCCATGCGCCCGGCCGTCGTCGGCCCGAACGAACCCGACGCGTACCCCTCGGGGGTTTTGGCCGGTCCGGCGTAGTAGACCGCGTGGTCGCGCAGGTATCGCGGCATCGGCTCGCCCGCGTCCAGCCGCTCGGCGATCTTGGCGTGGGCGATGTCCCGGGCCACCACCAGCGGGCCGGTCAGCGACAGCCGGGTCTTGACCGGGTACTTGGACAGCAGCGCCCGGATCTCGTCCATCGGCCGGTTGAGGTCCACGCGGACGACTTCTTCGTTGTCGAAGGAAACGTCGGGCAGGAAGCGGGCCGGGTCGGTCTCGAGCCGTTCCAGCCAGACACCGGAGGGCGTGATCTTGGCGACGGCCTGGCGGTCGGCCGAGCAGGACACCGCGATCGCGACCGGGCAGGACGCGCCGTGCCGCGGGAGCCGGATGACGCGGACATCGTGGCAGAAGTACCGGCCGCCGAACTGGGCGCCGATGCCGAAGTCGCGGGTCAGCTCGAGGACCGCCGCCTCCAGCTCGACGTCGCGGAAGCCGTGCGCCGCCATCGTGCCGTGCCGGGGCAGGTTGTCCAGGTATTTGGCGCTGGCCAGCTTGGCCGTCTTGAGGGCGTACTCGCCGCTGGTGCCGCCGATGACGATGGCCAGGTGGTACGGCGGGCAGGCGGCCGTACCGATCAACCGCAGTTTCTCGTCCAGGAAGGCCATCATCCGCGCCGGGTTCAGCAGCGCCTTGGTCTCTTGGTAGAGGTACGACTTGTTGGCCGAGCCGCCGCCCTTGGCCATGAACAGGAATTTGTACGCGTCGGGATGGCCACCCGGGTCCTCGGCCGCGATCTCGATCTGGGCCGGCAGGTTGGAGCCGGTGTTCACCTCGTCCCACATGGTCAGTGGCGCGAGCTGTGAGTAACGGAGGTTCAACCGGGTGTACGCCTCGTAGACGCCGGCCGCGATCGCCTCCTCGTCGCGGCCGTCGGTGAGGACGTGCCGGCCGCGCTTGCCCATGACGATCGCGGTGCCGGTGTCCTGACACATGGGCAGCACGCCGCCGGCCGCGATGTTGGCGTTACGTAGCAGGTCGAGGGCCACGAACCGGTCGTTCGGCGATGCCTTGGGGTCGTCGATGATCGAGCGGAGCTGGGCGAGGTGGGCGGGCCGCAGGAAGTGTGCGATGTCGTGCATCGCCTCGGCCGTGAGGAGGGTGAACACCTCGGGCTCGACGGTCAGGAAGCGGCGCTTGCCGGGTCCCTCGACCACATCCACGCCCTCATCGCTGACCAGTCGGTAGTCGGTGGTGTCGTCACCGACCGGCAGCAAGGGTGCGTAGGTGAAGGAGCCGGGTCTGTTCATGAGCGGCAAGCCTAAATCAGAGGGTTGCGCGACTGCGAACGGCCCGGGATCTCGAATCGATCACTTGTACGGCAGGTAGGCCATGTCCCGCCCGTCCACGGCGATCAGGCCCTGCGGTCCGGTGGCGAAAACCGAGGCCTCGGTACGCGCGTCGACCAGCACTCGCCCACCGGCCGGGGACAGCGCGATGATCCGCCGGGGCGACGCGTTGGCGATGATCGCCGCGTACGGGGTGAGTGCCGCCGACGCGCCGTCGTTGACGTTCCGCCGCCAGGTGACGTCCCCGGTGCTGAAGGATCGCCCGCTGAGCGTTTTGCGGTCGGCGCTCCGGACGATCGCGTGGGCGTCGTTCACGGCGAGCACGTCCTGATCTTTGGCGCCGTACCAGAGCCGCCGCCCGTCGTGCGCCGCGATCAGTTCCTCGCGCCCGACCGGGTCGACGCCGAGCACGACGTCGTCACCGCCGGCCGGGTCCCGGGTCTGTTTGCAGGACGAGCCGTTGTCCGCGGTCCGCAGGTTCAGCCCGTCCCGCTGCCACACCGTGCCCGCACCCGGGTTGGTCGCGACCACGCTGTAGTAGCAGGTGCCGTCGCCGGCCGTACCGGTGACGGTGATGACCCGGCCACCGACCACCGTGACCCGCTCGGCCGGCTTGGGGGTCAGGGTCTGCACGACCTTGCCGGTGGCGGTGTCCACGATGCGCACGTGCCCGCCGTCGGCCAGACCCATCAGCCCGGGCAGGTACGGCCGCCCGGCGACCTGGTCGTCCACTTGGGACGCGGGCAGCGGCTGGGTGCCGGGCAGGGCGGGGTTGGCCGCGTCGAGGACGAAGCCG
This sequence comes from Actinoplanes sp. NPDC049265, assembly GCF_043197135.1. NCBI lineage: Bacteria > Bacillati > Actinomycetota > Actinomycetes > Micromonosporales > Micromonosporaceae > Actinoplanes > Actinoplanes sp. NPDC049265. Next base: position 92,117 of record NZ_JBICSP010000006.1, read on the forward strand.
ATGCCGCCGGTGCTGACCCTCCACAGCGGACGTGAGCCCCGCGGGTCCCAGGCCGACAGCTCGCACTCGCCGCCTTTGACGCAGGCCAGGTCGACTATCGCGTCCCGGTAGGCCCACACCGCGGTGGCCGCGTTGTCGCTGCGCCGGACCGCGCCGCTGCGTGGGTCGAGCACCTGGTAGCCCTTGGTCAGCAGCTTGCCGGTGACGACCACGGCGTCCGGGCCGGTGCCGGCCACCGAGGCCCAGTCGGCGTCGGACTGCCACAGCTTGACGCCGGCGCCGAGCCCGTACGACTCGACCCGGGTGCGGTATTCGACGATGGCCGCGTCGCCGGCGATGGTGACGCCGGCCGGGGATCCGCTGAGTTTGATCTGCCACTGGGAGGCGCCTTCGGCCACCGGCCCGGCCGCTGTCACCCAGTTCCAGACCTGTGGCCAGGGGTTGAAGACGCGGGTGAGGGCGAGCACGACGAGGCCGACGACGACGAAGATCGCGATGTACCCCCTCGGGGTGCCGCCGGAAGCCACGCCACACGCTAACGAGATCCACCCGGCTCGACCGGGAGGGCCCCTTAAGCCCGTGTCATCCCGATTGGTTACGCTTCGCGGCCTCAATCATCGCTGAGAGCGCATCGCGGCCGCGGTCATCGCTGAGAGCGCTTCGCGGCCGCGGTCATCGCTGAGAGCGCTTCGCGGCCGCGGTCATCGCTGAGAGCGCTTCGCGGCCGCGGTCATCGCTGAGAGCGCTTCGCGGCCTCCAAAACCAACGGCATGATCCGGTACGGGATGAGCTCGGCGAGGGCGATGATGGTGGCCGCCCGCTCGATGCCCTCGTGGTTCAGGATCCGGTCGATGACCCGCTGCAGGTCGGTGTTCGATCGGGCCACCACGCGACACAGCATGTCCCCGCTGCCGGTGATGGTGTGCACCTCCAGCACCTCCGGCACGTCGGCCAGGTGCTTGATCAGCGCGCTGTGGCCGTACCGCTGACTGATCTCGAGGGTGACGAAACTGGTCACGCCGAAGCCGATCGACGCGGGCGCGACGTCCGGTCCGAAGCCGCGGATCGCGCCCCGCGCGATCAGCTTGTCCAGCCGGGCCTGGACCGTGCCGCGGGCGACCGACAGCCGCCGGGAGAGTTCGAGCACGCCGATCCGGGGCTCGTCCTGCAGCAGTGAGAGCAGCCGCGCGTCAAGCTCGTCGAGCTGGACATCCTGACCAGTCACAGCCGTCCCCCACTCTACGGATTGCGCACGTTGACCAGCAAAAACTGTAACTATTGCCCATCGACCGTACGTGAGACAACGATCACGTCATGACGCAGACGATGGAAAGCGCGACCCCGACTGCCGACGTCTTCCCTGTCCAGGGCGTCGACTACCTCCAGTTCCTGGTGGGCAACGCCAAGCAGGCGGCCCACTACTACTCGACCGCGTTCGGCATGACCTGCGTGGCCTATCGCGGGCCCGAGCACGGCTACCGCGACCACGCCGAGTACGTGCTGGTCAGCGGCGGTGCCCGATTCCTGATCACCGGTGCCGTGCACGCCGGCGCGGCCGGTGCCGACCACGTCGCCGCGCACAGCGACGGCATCAAGGACATCGCGCTCGCGGTGCCCGACGTCGACAAGGCGTACGCCCACGCGACAGCGGCCGGCGCCCGCGGCGTGACCGAGCCGTACGACGTCAAAGACGAGCACGGCACGGTCCGGATCGCCGCCGTCGCGACCTACGGCGACACCATTCACACCCTGATCGACCGGTCCGGGTACGACGGCCCGTTCCTGCCCGGCTTCGTGGCCCGCGGCCCGATCGTCGACCGCGGCGCCGCCATCGCGGCCGGCCTGCAGCCCAAGCGTTACTTCCAGGCGGTCGACCACGTGGTCGGCAACGTCGAGCTCGGCAAGATGGACGAGTGGGTGGAGTTCTACCGCCGGGTCATGGGCTTCACCAACATGGCCGAGTTCATCGGCGACGACATCGCCACCGACTACTCGGCCCTGATGAGCAAGGTCGTCGCCGACGGCACCCGCAAAGTCAAGTTCCCGCTGAACGAGCCGGCCGTGTCGCAGCGCAAGTCGCAGATCGACGAGTACCTGGAGTTCTACGGCGGCCCGGGCGCCCAGCACGTCGCCGTGGCCACCAACGACATCCTGGCCAGCGTCGATGCCATGCGCGCGGCCGGGCTGGAGTTCCTCGACACCCCGGATTCGTACTACGACGACCCGGAACTGCGGGCACGGATCGGCCAGGTCCGCGTACCCATCGAGGAGCTGAAGAAGCGCTCGATCCTGGTCGACCGGGACGAGGACGGCTACCTGCTGCAGATCTTCACCAAGCCGGTGCAGGACCGCCCGACGGTGTTCTTCGAGCTGATCGAGCGGCACGGTTCGCTCGGTTTCGGCAAGGGGAACTTCAAGGCGTTGTTCGAGGCCATCGAGCGGGAGCAAGAGCTGCGCGGAAACCTGTAACACTGTCCCGGTGACTTACCAGGCCTACCCGCCTTACCAGGGACCGCCGCCGTACGGGTACGGCGGGCCGCCCCAACCGATGAGCCCGGGCGGGCAGCCGCTGGCCGATTTCGGCAACCGGCTGCTCGCCTACATCATCGACAGCGCCATCCTCGGCGCCGTGATCATGCTGATCTTCCTGCCGGTGTACGGGTTCTATCTCTACGGGGTGATGAACAGCGTCGACGCGACCGACCCGAACCCGTTCGGCGACGTCATCGGGCCGTTCCTGATCATCTACGCCGGCATCTTCCTGGTCGACCTGATCCTGCTCTACCTCTACCACGTGGAGTACATGCACCGCGGCGGCCAGACCCTGGGCAAGAAGATCATGAAGCTGAAGGTCGTCCCGATCGACCCGAACCTGCGGCTGACCCGGGGCATGGCGGCCAAGCGGTACGTGGTCGAGACGATCTGCGGGCTCGTGGTGCCGATGTTCAGTTACCTGGACGGGTTCTGGCAACTCTGGGACAAGCCGTACCAGCAGACCCTGCACGACAAGTTCGCCGAGACCGTCGTGGTAAAGGTTGGCCCATGAGCTCCCTGCCCGCGGGCTGGTACAAGGACCCGGCCGACCCGGCGACCCAGCGCTACTGGGACGGTGAGGGCTGGGTCGGCAAGGCCATCCCGGCCGACGCCACGCCCCCGCCGGACGGGCCCGAGCCGTTGCCCGAGCCGGTCGTCGCGCCGCCGGTCACCACGCCAGCCCCGGCCGAGGACCCGAACAAGCTGCCCGACTACCCGCAGACGTGGACACCGCCGCCGGGCTACCCGCCGCCCCCGCCGGGCTGGATGCCGCCGCCCGGGTGGACGCCGCCGCCCGGCTCGGGCTGGATCGTGCAGGCCCGGCCGCACGGCTTCGCGCTCGCCGGGTTCGGTCAGCGGCTGGTCGCCCGGCTCGTCGACGTGTTCGCCGTCCTGCTGCTCAACGTCGTGGTCAACGGCTGGTTCGCCTACCAGTTCCTGCAGGAGTTCCTGCCCATGTACCGGGCCGCGCTGGCCGACCCGTTCGGCGAGCAGCCCGACCCCAGCGCCCGGTCGGAATACCTGCTCTGGACCATGCTGATCGTGGCCACCCTGCTGTGGCTGCTCTACGAGGCGCCGGCCATCGGCTCCCGCGGGCAGACGCTGGGCAAACGGATGGTCGGCATCAAGGTGATGGCGGTCGAGAACACCGAGCCGCTCGGCTTCGGGCGGGCGTTCCGCCGCTGGGCCCGGCTGGGCCTGTTCACCCCCTTCTGGGGCTGCGCCGGCCTCGGCCTGGTGATCCAGCTGGTCGACTCGCTGTCGCCGCTGTTCGACCAGCAGCTGCGGCAGGCGTTGCACGACAAGACCGCGCGTACGGTCGTCATCGCCCTGCAGCCCGACCACAAGCCACCCACGGAACGGGAAGGAACCTCCTGATGACCCGGTTGACCCGCGCCGACCTGGACGCACTGCCCACCTATGTGCCCGGGCGCAACGTCGCCGACCTGGCGCGGGAGCTCGGCATCGCCGAGGCGATCAAGCTGGCCAGCAACGAGGTGCCGTTCGGGCCGCTGCCCGGCGTGGTCGAGGCCGTGACCGAGTGCATGCTGGGCTCGCACCGCTACCCCGACATGGGCGTGGTCGATCTTCGAGACAAGATCGCTCAGCGGTACGCGGTGAGCGCCGACCGCGTCGTCACCGGCTGTGGCTCGGTGGCGCTGGCCGAGCACCTGATCAAGGCGACCAGCCTGCCCGGTGACGAGGTGGTGTACGCGTGGCGCTCGTTCGAGGCGTACCCGATCATCACCGCCACCTCGGGCGCCACCTCGGTCCGCGTCCCCAACACGGCCACCCACGGGCACGACCTGCCCGCCCTCGCCGCGTCGATCACCGACCGGACCCGCGTGGTGATCGTCTGCAACCCGAACAACCCGACCGGCACCTCGGTCGGCCGGGCCGAGCTCGACCGCTTCCTCGACGACGTGCCGTCCGACGTGCTGGTCATCCTCGACGAGGCGTACCGCGAGTTCGTCACCGACGAGCGGGTCCCGGACGCGCTGACCACCTACGGCGACCGGGCCAACGTGGTCGTGTTGCGTACCCTCTCGAAGGCCTGGGGTCTGGCCGGCCTGCGGATCGGTTTCCTGGTCGCGCAGCCCGAGGTCGCCGCGGCCGTCCGCAAGGTCGTCACCCCGTTCTCGACCAGCCTGGTCGCGCAGGCCGCGGCCATGGCCGCGCTCGATCAGGAGGACGAGGTACGCCGCCGCTGCGCCGTGGTCATCGCCGAACGCGACCGCGTCACCGAGGCCACCCGCAAGCTCGGCCTCGACGTCCCGACGTCCCAGGCCAACTTCATCTGGCTCCCGCTGGGAGACAAGGCCGCGGCCTTCGCGGCCGCGTGCGAGCAGCGTGGCGTGATCGTCCGGGCTTTCCAGGGCGACGGCGTACGCGTAACCATCGGCACCCCCGAGGAGAACGACGCCTTCCTGGCTGTATTGGATGGCCTCGCTCCGCTCGGCGAGGCGATCGTCCCCTGATGCCGTTGGAGATGACTCGCGCTTTTCTGACGCCCGCAAACCCCGACGGGCGCCAGAAAACCACGGGCCATCTCAACGACGGGACAATCGCGGGACGGGCCGCCGGCTGGCGAGAGGTCAGTCAGGTTTGACCGTGGCAGCGAGAAGGCGGCCGGTGCGGGCGCCGGAGAACATGGCGTTCGGGTCGGAGAAGTCGGCGGTCACGGCGTAGAGGGTGCCGTCGGGGCTCAGGGCGCAGTCGAAGGCGCCGTCCTCGAAGGTGACCGTCTGCAGGATCTCGCCGCCCTCGCGAACCCGGCGGCAGTGCCGGCCTGGGACCGAGGCATACCAGATCGCGCCCTCGGGGTCGAAGCACAGGCCGTCGGGGGCGTCGCCGGGCAGCTCGGCCCAGACCCGGCGGTCGGTCAGGTTGCCCTCCGCGGTTATGTCGAAGGCGGTCAGCCGTTCGCCGTGCGACTCGGCCACGACCAGCGTGCCGCCGTCCGGGCTGACCGCCATCCCGTTCGGGAAGAGCAGGTCACCGGCGACCCGGCGGACCGCGCCGCCCGGGGTGATCACCGCGATGAGGCCGGGTGCGGGCGGGCCGGCCGGGAAGTCGTACCCGATGTTGTTGACGAAGACGTGCCCGCGCGGGTCGACCGCGATGTCGTTCCAGGCGTGCGGGGCGACGACGCCGGCGAGGTCGGCGTGGGTGGTCTGCTCGCCGTCCGGGGCGATCGCGAGCAGCCGCTGATGGGTGCCGTTGGTGCTGACCATCCGGCCGTCGGGCAGCCAGTCGAAGCAGAACGGCATGCCGTCGACCCGGGCCACCACCCGCGCCGACCCGCCCTCGACCTGGATCAGCTCACCGGCGACCCAGTCGGAGAACCACACCCGGCCCTGGTGCCATCGAACCGACTCCCCCAGCACGATTCCCTCGAGAACCAACTCCACCACGCCACGAGACTATGCGGCGATCGCCCGCGAAGCGGAGCGGAGCCGGCAACTCAAGCGTCGGAGATCGCCGACAGCAGCGCCTCACGGATCGAGTTGAGGCCGGCGTCGAGGGCACCGAGGAGCACCGCGTCATCGTGGATGCTGGTCACCTCGATCTGCGCCTGCAGCGGCTCGTTGCGCTGCATGGCGGCGGCCACCGCGTCGCGTAGCGCCCCGCCGCCGGCCTGCGCCACCTCGCCGGCCAGCACCACCAGCGGTGGGTCGAGCACCGCGATCACCGCGGCCAGACCGACCGACACCCGGTCGGCGAGCTGGCTGAAGAACTCGGCGAAGTCGGCCCGCCGCTCGCCGGCGTAGGCGACCACCTCGGGCGGGGTCTCGCCGGGAATGTCATGCTCGCGGGCCAGATCCAGCACGGCCGCGCCGCCGACCAGGTCCTGCAGGGCGATCTTGCTGTGCGCGGAGTCCGGTGCGTACAGCGGCATGTAACCGATCTCGCCGGCCCCGCCGCGCGCGCCCCGCATCAGCGCGCCCCCGATGTCGATCGCGAGGCCGAGGCCGTCCTGGCCCAGCCAGAGCAGCGCGAAGCCGTCCGCGCCCTGGCCGATCCCGCGCCGGCGTTCGGCCACCGCGGCCAGGTTGACATCGTTGTCCACGTCGACCCGGGTGCCGAACCGGGCGGCGATCTCCGGCACCAGCCCGCTGCGCCCGAAGCCGGGCACCTCGACGTGGTGGATGGTCTCGGTGCGCGGGTCGTACGAGCCGGCCACGCCGAGCTGGATCTGCTTGATCCAGGCGGCGGGCGCCCCGGTCTCGGCGCGCAGCCGGTCGACGACGCCGCCGAGCGCCTCGATCGGGTCGGCCTCGAGGAAGTTGACGCGGGTTTCGACCCGGGCCCGGACCTCGCCGGTGAGGTCGCACACCGCGGCGGTCAGCGACGGTGCGCCACTGGCGCCGATGTCACGCACCGAGATGGCGACGGTCCAGGCGGCGTCCGGATTGGCCGAGTAGACCTCGGCGTTCGGGCCCGGCCGGCCGCTGTTGTGCCCGACCACCGAGACCAGCCCGGCGCCGACCAGCCGGCGCAGCACCTCGGAGATCGTGGGGGTCGACAGGGCGGTCAGCCGGCGCAGGTCAGCGCGGGTCAACGTGCCCGGATCCAGCAGATACGCGAAGGCCGCGCTCTCGTTCATGGCACGCAGGAGCTTCGATGAACCCGCTGGTCGCGACAACCCGTTTGCTCCCCACGAACATCGAACAGATGTCACGGAACGTAGGCGTATGACGCATCAGTGTCAAGCGACGCCCACCGCTGTCAGACATTGACAACTGAGAATTGATAAAACAGGTTAACTGACATAGCGTTACCTTCCCCATCGATATGAGGAGCGCTCATGTCCATCCCCAGGGCCGCGATCGCGGCCGCAGCAGGTGTGCTCATCAGTGCCGGCGGCATCGTCCTCGGCGTCCTCCCGGCCAGCGCGGCCGGCGCCGGCCCGATCACCGGCCTGGCCGGCAAGTGCGTCGACGTGGCCGGCGCGGCCAATGCCAACGGCACAGCGATCAACCTCTACACGTGCAACGGCACCAACGCCCAGAACTGGACCGCCGGCACCGACGTCCGCGCGCTGGGCAAGTGCCTCGACGTCACCGGCGCCGGCACCGCCGACGGCACCAAGGTCCAGCTGTACGACTGCAACGGCAGCGGTGCCCAGAAGTGGACCGCCGACAGTGGCCGGTTGCGCAACACCGGATCGGGCAAGTGCCTGGACGTGACCGGCAACAACTCCGCCGACGGCACCCGGCTGCAGATCTGGACCTGCGGCTCCGGCGCCAACCAGCGCTGGACCCTGCCCGGCGGCGGCCAGAACCCGCCGCCGACCGGCACCCCGCTCGACGACCCGGCCAAGAAGGAGGTCGCGATGAAGCTGGTCAGCGCGGCCGAGAACTCGTCGCTGGACTGGCGGGCCCAGTTCCGGTACATCGAGGACATCGGCGACGGCCGTGGCTACACCGCTGGGATCATCGGCTTCTGCTCGGGCACCGGCGACATGCTCGAACTGGTCGAGAACTACACCGCCACCAAGCCGAACAACGTGCTGGCCAAGTACCTGCCGGCCCTGCGCCAGGTCGACGGCAGCGACTCGCACGCCGGGCTCGACCCCAACTACCCGGCCGACTGGCGTACCGCCGCCGGCGACAGCGTCTTCCAGGCCGCGCAGGAATCCGAGCGCGACCGGGTCTACTTCAACCCGTCGGTCCGCGACGCCAAGAACGACGGCGTCCGCGCGCTCGGCCAGTTCGCCTACTACGACGCCGCGGTCATGCACGGGTACGACGGCATGCGCTCGGTGCGGTCGGAGGCGCTGCGGCACGCCGTCCCGCCGTCCCAGGGCGGCAACGAGACCACCTGGCTGAACGCGTTCCTGGACGCGCGGGTGGCCGAGATGAAGAAGGAGGAGGCGCACTCGGACACCTCACGGGTGGACACCGCGCAGCGCGTCTTCCTCAACAACGGCAACCTGGACCTGAACACGCCGCTGGTCTTCGCCGTCTACGGGGAGCAGTTCCGGATCGACTGATCTGTCTATGGAAAACACGGCCTGACGGACGCTGTTGAACACCGCTCGCAGCGTCCGTTAGGTTCGATTCGTGTCGTCGATGGTGCCACCGCTGCTGGCCGGGCTGGTTGACGACGCCGCCCTGCTCCAGCCCGGCGACACAGCCGTCAAGACGGCCGCCGCCGGGCTCCGCGAGCACCGCGACGCCTGGTACGGCCAACTGGCCGGCTCTCTGCTCGTACCCTCGTCGCGCCTGGATCTTGATCTTGAACCGCCCGGGCTGCCGGTCGGCGTGATCAACGATGGGGCCTTCACCGCCCTGCCCGCCACCGTGGCCAAGCTGCGGTCGTGCGGCGCCGAGGTCCGCTCGATCGAGGCCGCGGTCGCCCGCCGGGGCGAGGACCCGCAACCCGGCCTGGCCGAACTGCGCCGGCTGGCCGCCACCGACAAGGACCTGGAGGTGTACGCCGAGATCCCGCTCAGCTGGGGCCTGCTGGCGGCACTGGACGCGGTGGCCGCGATGCGCGCCGACGGCCTGCGGATAGCGCCCAAATTCCGGGTCGGCGGACTGGCCGCCGAGCTCTTCCCCACCCCCGTCGAGCTGGCCGCCGTAATCTGCGCCTGCCGCGACCGCGAGCTGCCGTTCAAGCTGGCCACCGGCATCCGGCACGCGCTGCGGCACACCGACCCGGAAACCGGCTTCACCCACCACGGCTTCCTCAACGTGCTGGTCGCGGTGCTGCTGGCCAACGACGGGCAAGAGGTCGCCGAGGTGGCCGAGGCGCTCGGCGCGACCCACCCGGTGCCGCTGGTCGAGCCGGCCCGCGCCCGCCGCGACGAACCCCGGCCCCTGTGGGCGGCCTTCGGCGCCGCCGCGATCATGGAACCGCTGACCGAGCTGGTCCGGCTCGGCCTGATCAACGGCGGCTACCAGTAACCCCTGTCCGGCACCGGCCCGTTCCCCGTATTTTGTACGCGGGAGGTCACGCAATGTCGACAGTCGTGGTGACACGCCTCATCGAGGCACCCATCGAAGCGGTCTGGCGCGTCTTCACCGACCTGCCCGGCCGCGCCACCTGGCTGCACACGGTCACCGCGGTCGAGGTGCTGACCACCGGCCCGTTCGGGCAAGGCACGGTGTGGCGCGAGACCCGCACCATGCCCGACGGCGGCGAGATCACCGAGGAGTTCCAGGTCAGCGCGAGCACGCCCGGGAACTGCTTCGCCGTCGAGTCGCCCGGCATCGGCGCCGAATACCGCATGACATACACGTTCGTACCGGTGCTGGAGGGCAAACGCCGCGGTGGAACTATGGTCACCGTGGTCCAGGACGGCACTCCGACAGCGCCGGCGGGCCGGTTCCTGGCCCTTGTCTTCGGCGGCCTGGCCGCCCGCACGGTCGAGGGTGCCCTGCGGCGCGACCTCGACGACCTGGCGGCGGCCGCTTGACGTACGGCCGCACACTGCTCGCCCTGGTGCTGGTGGGTGTCACAGGGCTGATCGGGTGGCGGGTGCTGCGTCCAGCCTCGCTCTCGGCCACCGGCACGGTCCCCGCACCGGTCGACGTGGCACCCGGCCCGACCGGCCGCATGTCGGTCATCCCGTTGCTGGTCGAGGGGCAGTTCCGGGTGTACGTGTCCCGGCGCCAGGTGCGGGCCGACGGTCCCGTGGCGGCCAATACGGCCCGCACGCCCTTCTGGTCGCTGCGCCGGTGGCCGCAGTCGGTCAGCGGGGTGGTCGCGGTGGGGACGGTGGTGGTGACCCGCTGGTCGGACGGGGCGGTGATCGCGCTGGACGGGCTGACCGGGCGTACCCTCTGGCGCGCCTCAGGCTTTTCGGGGTCCTTCTCCATACCTAGGGACGTTCTCTGGTCGCCGCCCGACATGTTCGCCGCCGCCGCGGCCCGGGTGGTGCTGCTCCGTTCGGGCGGACAGGTCACCGCGCTGGCCGCGGCGACCGGGGCCACGGTCTGGTCCCGTGCCTGCGCCGGGCCGGCGTTCGCCACCGACTCCGACCTGGCCTGCGGCGACCGGCTGCTGTCGGCCTCGACCGGCGCGGTCGTCGCCACCGGTACCTTCACCGGCGTGGAGTGCGCCGTCGGTTGTCTCGGGGCGCGTGACGTGAGCGGGCGGGTCTGGCGGGCCGGGCGGCCCATCGCCTATGCTCCGCCCTCCGGTTTCGTTCTGGGCTCGGCCGGCGGCGTCTCGTACGTGCTCACACCCGACCGCCACCTGGTCGCCCGGGACGAGACGACCGGCACGGTCCGGGGCGACTTCGTCCTCGGCTACCCCCACGACCGGACCGACTGGACGCCGGCCGGATGGCAGCTGGCCGACGGCTACCTGGCCATCGACCGGGGCCCGACCTTCACCCGCGACCAGGTCCTGCTGGCCAAGCTGCCCTGAGCCGCATGTCGCCCGCCCCTGGCCAGCCTTGTGCCGCGTACCGCTTCAGCCCCGCCCCCGGCCCACTGGCCGCTGACCACCGACCTCAGCCTCCGCGCCCCCGGCCCCAGCCCCGGCCCCTTCGCCACAGACCCTTTCAGCCCCGCCGCCGACCCCTTGGCCGAGGACCACCTCAGCCCCGCCGCCGACCCCTTGGCCGAGGACCACTTCGGCCTCGCCGCCGATCAGCGCCGCAGCAGGACGACCAACTCGGCCGCCGCCGCCACGATCATGGCCACCACCAGCGGGATCAGGCCGCCGATGAGGGCGTACCCAAAAATGATCAACGGCGCCACGAGCGACGCGTAGGCGGCGACGGCCATCAGCGGCTCGGTGCGCCGCAGGCGGGTCAGGGCGGCAGCGGCCCGCTCGGTCAGACGCCGGCTCAGCCACACCGCGAGGGCCACGAAGAGGATCACACTGATCAGGCCGGCCCAGACCCGGGAGGCGCCCGCGCTGGCCTGCGCCATCAGCGCTGTCAGCAGGGCGGCCACCAGGGTGCCGCTGCTGCCGTACAGGATCATCTGCCGCACCGCGGCGCGCGAGTCACCGGACGGGTCCAGCACCGGCCCCCGCGGCTTGCTCACCGGCGGCGGCTCCTGAAACACCTCGCCCCGCAGGCCGGCCGTCGGATCGTAGGCTTCCGGCGCGGGCTCGGGCCGGTCCGGAGCCGGATAGGCCCGCGGCAGTTCCTCGACCACCGGCGGCGCGGTCGTGTCGATCGCCGCGTCGTCCGCCAGCCCTTCCAGCGCCAACGCCCACCGCCGGCGTTCCAGGCGCACGATCCCCACGTCACGCTGGGCGTCGCCGATCGCAACATCAAGATCGAGGGCTTCCGCGTACGCCCGCTGAGCCAGATCGAAAAGCCGAAGCCGGGCGGCCACCACCGCCAGCACCAGATGCGCCTCAGCCTCGGCCGGCGCCGCCCGCACCCCGTTCCAGGCCGCGTTCAGCGCATCCTGCCCGTTCCGGGCTTCGCTGAGCAGCGCGGCCCCAGTCCGCTGGGCGTAGGCGTCGCCCGGCCACCGCGCCAGTATCTGGTTCGCCACCCGTGCGGCCTCGCCGAACTTCCGGTTGTCGGTGAGAGCCATCGCCCGAACCACCAGCGCCGCCACCGTGCCGCTGCCCGCCGCCACGGCCCGCTCGGCCGCAACCAGAGCCTCGGCCGGCTGATCGGCCACAAGGTGCACCCGAGCCAGCGTGGCCAGCAACTCAGCATCCTGCGGCGCCCCCGCCAGCCCCGCCGCCACCTCAGCGGCAGCGTCGTCATACCGCCCCAGGTCAGCAAAGAGCAGCGCCCGCTGCCGATACTCCTCCGGCGTCGTTTCAGGCTCCAACGGGCTGGCACTCACGCCCCGAGCGTAGGCGACCAACCTGAACACCACTCGCCCTGCCCGCTCCCGCTCGCCCTCCTACACCCCGCCCCCACTCGCCCGGCTAGCTCCCGCGGCTGGCGACAGGCCCAGGGGCCGCGGCTCAGCTCGCTCTCAGCGCCTGCTCGCCCGCCCGCCTCGCTGGGTGGTGGGTTGCGCTGATCGACGATCCGCCGCCTCCCCCACCCGAACACAGGGTGGGCGGTCAATGTAGCGGGCGCGGACGGCGGCGGCCGGGATTGTCCACAGGGGCGCGGGATTGTGGACAGGTCAGGCGGATGGTGGCAGGACCAAGGCGACGGCCGTTGCCGCGAGGCCCTCGCCTCGGCCGGTCAGGCCCAGCCCGTCGGTGGTGGTGCCGGCGACGGTGACGGGGGCGCCGGCCGCCTCGGAGAGCACTCGCTGCGCCTCGTCGCGGCGTGGGCCGATCTTGGGGTGGTTGCCGATCACCTGGATTGACACGTTGAGCACGGTGAAGCCGGCGGCAACCAGCAACCGGGCCGCCTCGGTCAGGAGTGTCACGCCGGAGGCGCCGGCCCACTCGGGGCGGGCGGTGCCGAAGTTGCTGCCGAGGTCGCCCAGGCCGGCCGCACTGAACAGTGCGTCGCAGGCGGCGTGGGCGGCTACGTCGCCGTCGGAGTGTCCGGCCAGGCCGATCTGGCCGGGCCAGTGCAGGCCGGCCACCCAGCATTCCTCGCCGTCCTGGAAAGCGTGCACGTCGGTGCCCAGGCCTACCCGAGGAAAGATCACCCGGTCAGCCTAGGCCTCGCGTGAAGGGCCGCTCAGAAGGGACCGTGTGCGAGGAGGGCCTCGGCGATGACCAGGTCCAGGGGGCGCGTGATCTTGAGGGCCAGCTCGGAACCCAGCACGCAGGTGACCGGAATTCCGGCCTTTTCGGCCAGGCCGGCGTCGTCGGTCAGTGGATCACTCGCGGCGGCATGGGCGGCGGCCAGGACCTGGTGCTGGAAGCCCTGGGGGGTTTGGACGCTTCGCAGCACCGACCGGTCGACCGTGCCGAGTACGAGGCCCTCGGGCGACGCCTCCTTGATCGTGTCGACCACGGGGAGGGTGGGGATGACCGCCGGCCGACCGGCTCGGACGGCGGAAGCCACCGACTCGATCAGGTCGGGTGGGGTGAGGGCGCGGGCCGCGTCGTGGACCAGGACGATCGGGACGTCGGCGGGCACGACGGCCAGTGCGCGGCCGACCGACTCCTGGCGTTCGGCGCCGCCGGCCACGACCGAGACGGGGGTGATCGGAGTGAGCAGCTCCGACACCGCTTCGACGTCGGCCGCGGGGGCGGCGACCACGATCATGCGTACGCTCGGCGCGGCCGCGACCCGGCGTACCGCATGAACCAGGAGGGGTTCCCCGGCGAGCAACCGCAGCGCCTTGGGTCCGCCCGGACCAAGGCGGACTCCGGCGCCCGCCGCAGGAACGAGGACCGCGACGTCACCCCGAGCATTGAGCTGCGCGGTCACGTCGCGGTCCTTCTCAAGTGTTGCTTATGAGTGATGTGGCGGATCAGGCCTCGGTGAGGACCTTGTCGAGGAGGACTTCCGCCTCGTCCTTGGTGCTCTTCTCAGCGAGGGCCACCTCGCCGACGAGGATGTCGCGAGCCTTGGCGAGCATGCGCTTCTCCCCAGCCGAAAGGCCACGCTCCCGCTCACGACGCCAGAGGTCACGAACGACTTCGGCAACCTTGAGCGGGTTGCCTGAGGCGAGCTTCTCGAGATTGGCCTTGTAACGCCGCGACCAGTTGGTCGGCTCCTCGGTGTGCGGTGCGCGGAGGACATCGAAGACCTTGCCCAGGCCTTCCTCGCCAACCACCTCACGCACGCCGACGATCTCGGCATTCTCAGCGGGCACGCGGACCGTCAGGTCGCCCTGGGCAACCCGAAGGACGAGGTACTGCTTTTCCACGCCCTTGATAGTTCTAGTCTCGATTGCCTCGATGAGTGCGGCCCCGTGGTGGGGGTAAACAACGGTCTCGCCGACACTGAAAACCATAGGTTCGAAACCCCTTTCGCTGTTACCAGGGTAACACGCTCAGGCGGCGATGTCTCACCCTGCCTGTGACTGTTAGTGCAGCTCAGAGGCCTTGTGACGGGCCTTTCTACCGCTTGACATGCGGGCGTTGAGCTGCCTGCGTCACTCAGCGTGAGCACAGCGTTACGGGCTCATCGACCGAGTCGTAAAAGTCGGAACTGACTGCTTTGTGAGGTCAAGCTTATCGCTGGGGACCGGAACCAGACACTACTGGCGTCCCGGCCCCGCTTGAGAGAGGCTTGGCAACAAGTCCTCGAACGGCACATGTGGTCGGTCTGGGAGGAGGGTGAATTATGGGCGGCTCCAACGACAACGGCGGCGATTTTCCGCGCGACGGCGGCTCCCCAGACGACCTCCCCGAGCTGCCCGAGGAGTGGGGCGTCATCGTCATCCCCGACGATCTCTCGGAGCTTGCCGACGAGGTCAGGGCGGTGCAGGCCGAGCTGGCGATCTCCGCACCCTATTCGCGGTGGGAGAGGTTCAAGGTCCGCCCGGGGGTACGCCGCCTGCGCCGGATCGCGAGCGCCGGCCTCCGTGCCCCGGTGGTGATCATCGCGATGGCCGTGCTGGTGACGGTGGCGAGCCTGTTCGCGTCGGCGTGGCCGGGGCCGTCCCGATCGCCGGCGACCGAGCGGACGGCCGACAACACCGAGGAGCCCGGCGACACGCTGCCGTCCCTCGAACTGCTCGACCGGGAGGGCAAGGCGGTCGCGCTCCGTGGTCAACTACCCGCGGTGATCCTGCTGACCGATGGTTGTGCCTGCACCGATCTGATCAACGACACCGTCACCGCCGTACGCCCCGGAATCGTTGTGGTCACGGTGAGCGCCATCCGCCCCACCAAGGGCACCGCGCCACCGACCGGCGCGGCACCGCAGCCGCAGGGCAAGACCGTCCGCGAGCTGCGCGACCCGACTGACGAGCTGCGGCGATACCTCAAACTGGCGGCCCCCGACGGCACCGCGGGCACGGTCCTGGTCGACCGGGGCGGCAAGATCATCCGCACCGAGGCCCGCACGGCGTCGGTCGAGGCGTTCAAGGGTGACCTGGCCCGCCTCTGACCAGCGCCAGGAACATCAAGGCGGACCGCGAGAACGGTCGGCGGCCACGCTTCCCGGCGAAGCCACCGCTGGCCGCGCAGAACAGACCGGCCGCGCAACAGCACAGAGCCCACCACCTGCGCGGAGCTCGGAGCCGAGCGCCCGCGCGCAGCGCAGAGCGAACCGGCCGGGTCAGTAGCCGAGGTTGCGTTCGAGGCGCCAGCGGAAAACGGCACCACTCTGCTCGTCCTCGCCGGTGATCTCGATGTAGAACTCGTCGGCCAGCGCCACGTCGAGGCGGCCGATCTCCGGGTTGTCCGAGCACGGCACCGCCCGACCGGAATCGCGGCGGTTGGTGCTCACCCGGACCCGGGCCCGGCCGGTGCCGGCACACACCATGGCCAGGGTGTACGAGCCGCTGTCGACGGGGCTGGTGCGTTCGGCGGCCCGGTCGCCGTCCAGGCGTACCGTCTCGGCCAGCGCCCGGGGGCGGTCCGGCAGCAGCCCCTCGACCGTCTCCTGCCAGGCCTGCAACCGCGGGTCGGCCCCGGTCAGCGGCGCCGCCCGCACGAACCACAGGCCGCCACCGAGGAGCACCACGGCGGCCAGCCCATACAGCAGCACGCCGCGCAGACGCTCCTCGCTCACGGACCCAGATTAGGTCCCAGGATCGCGCCGTAGAGAGTGAGACCGGGGCCGAAGGCCATCAGGACCACGCGATCTGGTCGGTCGTCGCGGCGGCGGAGCGCGTCCAGGACCAGGAGCACGGTCGGTGAGGAGCAGTTTCCGTACGCCGAAAGCACGCTCCGCGACGCCTCGAGCGCGTCCGGCGGCAGGCCCAACCGCTCCTCCACCACGTCCAGGATCTTGGGGCCACCAGGGTGCACGGCCCAGCCGTCGCCGGGACGGACCCCGATCTCGTCGGCGAAGCCCCGCACGTGCCGGGCCAGCACCGACGGGACCCGCGGGGACAGCCCCATGCGGAAGCCGGCGTCGGTGATGTCCCAGGTCATCTGGTCGACCGCCGTGGTGTCGGTCAGGGCGGACAGCTGACGGAAGGCGTACGCGTCAGCATCGTCACCCGGAGTGAGCACAACGGCGGCCGCCGCGTCCGCGAACAGCGCATGCGAGACGATCTGCTGCACGTCCACGCGGGCGGCCGCGGGCTGTACGTGCAGGCTGGTCAGCTCGACGCAGAGCAGCAGGGCGGGACGGCCGTGGGCCGAGACGTAGTCGGCGACCGTGCCCATCGCCGGCAACGCGGCGTAACAACCCATGTGGCCGATGAAGAGGCGCTGCGTGCTCGGGGCCATGCCCAGGTCACGGGCGAGGAGGATGTCCAGGCCGGGGGTGGCGTAGCCGGTGCACGAGCAGACCACGAACAGGCCGATCTCGTCGGCGCGGACCCCGGCGTCGGCCAGCGCGCGGTCGATCGCCTCCTTGCCCAGCGGCATCGCCTCGATCTGGTAGCGGGCCATCCGCCGCTGGGTGGTCCACTCGGACGCGTCCTCGACCAGCGGGCTGACGGCGATCTGGCGGCGGCGTACCCCGGAGTTCTGGAAGATCCGCTGGGCCAGCGGGCGGCGGCGGGCGTCGTAGTGGGCGGCGAAGTAGCCGGACCACAGCTCGTCCTGGTCCACGGACGGGGGAAGGGCGATACCGAGCCCGGCGATCTTCGACAAAATGCCTCCTACCAGCGTGGCGCCGACCCTTCCGAGTCGGGATCGCCGCCGAGCGCGTCCACGCCCAGCCAGTCCGCGCACACGTCCGAGGTGGCCGGCTGCAGGGAGCCGGCGCGGGCGTCGCGGTAGAGCCGTTCGAGCGGATTCCCGCGCCGCATCGCCGAGGTGCCGGCCGCCTCCAGCATCGAGGCCGCCACCTCGGCCGCGGTGGTGCCGGCGAGCAGCTTGGCCCGCCACACCCAGCGGTTGGTCTCGGCGTCGCCGGGCGCCTCGTCGACCCGGCCCGCGGCCTCCATGACGGCCAGGTGGGCCGCCGCAACCTGGGCGTCGGCCCGGCCGATGCGGGCCCGTACGGCCGGCAGATGCCCCAGCTCGCGCCGGTTGACGTGCTCGACGGCGGCGTCGACGGCGGCCCGGGCCACCCCGACGTAGACGGCGGCGTAGCTGGCCACCATCCACTGCGGGGCGAGCTGGGCCACCACCAGGGCCAGGCCCTCGACGCCGCCGAGCAGCGCGCCGGTCGGCACTGTCACGTCCAGGTGCAGGTCGTGCGAGCCGGTGGCCCGCATGCCCAGGGCGTCCCAGGTCTGCTCCACCCGTACGCCGTCGCCGGGCGGGACGATGAACTGGCTGACCTGGGTCGGGTCTTCGGTGCTGCGGGCGGCGACCAGGTAGCCGCCGGCGTGCCCGGCTCCCGAGCAGAACGTCTTGCTGCCCACGATGCGGTAGCCGCCGTCCACCTTCTGGTAGCTGGTGGTGAGCTGGGACAGCCGGGAGCCGGCGCCCCGCTCGCTCATCGCCACCGCGTACCACCGGCCCTCGGCCGCCGCCCGCAGGTAGTCGTCGCGGGCGGTCAGGGCCTCGGCGGGCAGGCCGAGCGCATCGGCCAGTTCGTCGGTGACGCCGGCCAGGGCGCCGGTCACCGAGGCGTGCATGTTGAAGATCAGCGCGGTGGCGCCGTTGCCGCGGGCCAGCTCGTAGGCGATCGCCGCGTACGCGCCGAAGCCGGCCCCCGAACCGCCCAGCCGGACCGGCGCCATCAACCCGAACAGCCCCGAGCGTCGCAGGTCGGCGAAGTCGTCGGTGGGGAAACTGCCGTCCCGGTCGTGACCGGCGGCACGGGCCGCGAACCGGGGCGCCAGCCGCCGGGCCTCCTCGATCATGACTTCCGCCCCCTGCCCTGGAACAGGACGGCCGTGGTGAACGTGGGCACGATGCGACCGAGCGGGCCGCCACCGGTCGGCGGCCACCGGAACAGCCAGCGCGTCAGCCCCGTCATGGTCGGACGGATACCCCTGACCCGCAGATCAACCCCTTGGTGACGGAACTCTTCAATCAGCCGCCGGGGCCGGACGAACAGCGCCGGATCGTGCAGGCCGCGCGGGGCGATGCCGAGGCGCTCGGCCGCGGTGACCGTGACGAACCGGCTCACCGCGGTCGCGTTCAGCGTGTCGAGCACGATCAGGCCGCCCGGCCGCAGCACCCGGCTCAGCTCGGCGACGGCTCCGGGCAGGTCGGTGACGTGTTCGAGGATCTCGCCGGCGACAACGACGTCGGCACAGGACGTGGCCAGCGGCAGCGCTGTGACATCGCCGCCGACCGGGCGGATGCCACGCCGGACGGACTGGGCCAGGCTGGTTCGCCCGACATCGACGCCGACGTGCCGATAGCCGAGCCGCGCCACGTGCGGGGCGAGCAGGCCACCGCCGCACCCGGCGTCCAGGAGCACGGCCCTTTTTCGAGATGCCGAGGGTACGAGGGCAGCCCGCGCCGCCGCGAGCCAGTGCAGCAGCTCAAAGGTGCCGCCGGGCCGCCACCACTCACCGACCAGGTCGTCGTACTGTCCGGGGTCATTGCGTCGCCGCATGTAATCGAGCGTGGCACGACACCGGAACAAGCACCACACTGCAGACATGTCCCGCACCCTTGCCCTGCTCCGATCCTCCCACCCCGAACCGGGCGGAGCCGTGACACTGGCGATGACCCTGCTGGCGGTCGGCGCCGGCCATCGGGGCTGGGCGATCCTCGGCGTGGCGGCCGCGGTCGGCGCCACCCAACTCTCGGTCGGCTGGGTCAACGACTGGCTCGACGCCGACCGGGACCGGGCCGCCGGACGCGTCGACAAGCCGGTGGCGCGGGGCGCGGTCTCCCGCCGTACCGTCGGGCTCGCGGGTTTGATCTCCTCGCTCGTCATCCCCGTGCTGGGGCTGCCCTTCGGCCCGGCCGCGACCGTCTGCATCACCCTGGTCGGGGTGTTCGCGCTGCTCTACGACTGGCCGCTGAAATCGACCGCCTTCTCGATCGTGCCCTACCTGGTGGCGTTCGGGCTGTTGCCGGCCTTCG
This sequence comes from Actinoplanes sp. NPDC049265, assembly GCF_043197135.1. Taxonomy (NCBI): domain Bacteria; kingdom Bacillati; phylum Actinomycetota; class Actinomycetes; order Micromonosporales; family Micromonosporaceae; genus Actinoplanes; species Actinoplanes sp. NPDC049265. Next base: position 111,557 of record NZ_JBICSP010000006.1, read on the forward strand.
TCGTGGTGGCGCTGCCCGGCCACCCCGCGCCTCCGCTGTGGCTGGTCGCGGCCGGTGCGCTGCTCGGCGGGGGCGCGCACTTCGCCAACGTGCTGCCCGACCTGGCCGACGACGCCGCGACCGGGGTGCGTGGGCTGCCGCACCGGCTGGGCCCGACCGGTTCGTCCATCGCCGCCGCGGTGCTCCTGCTGGGTGCGACGCTCGCGCTGGTCCTCGGGCCGTCCGGGCCGCCGTCGTGGGCCGGCCTGGCCGCCGGTGCGGCCGCCGTCGTGGTCCTTCCCCTGGGCTGGTACGCCGCCCGCCGCGCACAGGGACGCGCGGTGGCGATGTTCCGGGCGGTGATCCTGGTGGCCCTGATCGACGTGCTGCTGCTGATCTTCAGTGGGCCCGTGCGCTGATTGCCCGGGTCGCCGCACGCGCCCGATCAGCGACCTCTAGGCTGGCCCTCAGCCTTTCCCTGCCGCTTTCCGCTGTCCTTGTTGTTGGAGGCTGAACGATGCGCTTCACTGGTCGCCGTGTTACCGCGCTGGTCGCGGGTTCGGCCACGGTCGCCGCCCTCGCGCTGACCGGCTGCAGCGCCGGCCAGGTCGCCGAGACGGCGATGAAGAAGCCGTCCAACTCCGGGGTCAACGCGAGCAACTCCAACAACAGCGTCGTGGTGCGCAACCTGCAGGCGGTCTACAACGGCGTCGAGGGGTACGCCCCCGGCACGCCCGTTCCGCTCGAGGTCGCGCTGTTCAACCAGACGACGGAGCAGGTCGTGGTCACGATCAGCAGCCGGCCGCTGTCCGGCGCGGCGCCGAGTCAGGGCGCGGTCGCGGCCGGCCAGATCGGCATCACCGGCGGCCCCGGTGCCGCTTCGGCCAGCGCCGCCGCCGAGCCGTCCGGCAGCCGCCCGCCGGCCTCTCCCGACACCGAAACCCCCGACAATGTCCCGTCCGGCAGCGCCTCCGGTGGTCCCGCGGTGCCGCCGCCCGCACCCGGAAACACGCCGCAGCTGCAGCCGGCCCGCATCACCATCGGCGCGATGGGCTCGGCGTCCTTCATGCCCGGCGACTCGTCCCAGCTCCTGGCCACCGGCATCACCAGCAAGGTGACCAACGGCCAGGCGATCAACCTGGTCTTCGAGTTCAGCAACGGCGCGCAGCCGCTCGAACTCCAGGCTCCGGTCGGGGTTCCGATGTCCGCCGCCCCGCGTGGCTCCGCCGACCCGGCCGAGAACGAGGAGCCCGAGGGCGGCGAGTAACCCGCCCGGCTTCCACTCCCGGCGGCCAGTTCCCCGGCTCGCCGTTCCCCGGCTCGCCCTTCGCCGCTTTCCGGCGTGCGGTTCGGCCGGCGGGCTTCCGGGTTTGTCGTACCCGGCCGATAGCTTTGCTCCGTGACGTCATCCCGCGCCGCCACCAAGGCGCCCAAGCCGGCCTTCGTCTGCGACGCGTGTGGGCACCAGCCGCCCAAGTGGGTCGGCCGCTGCCCCGAGTGCAACGAATGGGGTTCGGTCATCGAGTCCACGGTGACCGGTCCGCTGGTGTCCGGCCGGGTGGTCAGCTCCCGGATGCCGTCCGAGCCGGCCCGCCCCATCTCGCAGATCAGCGCGGCCCCGGCCAAAGCGGTGCCGACCGGCGTCAGCGAGCTCGACCGGGTGCTCGGCGGCGGGCTGGTGCCCGGCGCGGTGGTGCTGCTGGCCGGCGAGCCGGGCGTGGGCAAGTCCACGCTGCTGCTCGACGTGGCCCAGCAGTGGGCGGTCAACGCGAGCACACCGTCCCTCGTGGTCAGCGGTGAAGAGTCGGTGAGCCAGGTCCGGCTGCGGGCCGAGCGGCTCGGCGCCCTGCACGAGCGGCTCTTCCTGGCGTCCGAGAGTGCGCTCGACGCCGTGCTCGGGCACCTCGACGCGGTCAAGCCGGGGCTGCTCGTGCTCGACTCGGTGCAGACGATCTCCACCCCCGGCCAGGAGGGCGTGCCCGGCGGCGTGACCCAGGTGCGTGCCGTCACCGCGGCTGTCGTGGCCGTCGCCAAGGAACGCGGGATCGCCACCGTGCTCGTCGGCCATGTGACCAAAGACGGACAGGTCGCCGGCCCACGGGTCCTCGAGCACCTGGTCGACGTGGTGCTCCACTTCGAGGGCGACAAGCATTCCGCGCTGCGGTTGGTGCGCGGTGTGAAGAACCGCTTCGGCGCGGCCGACGAGGTGGGCTGCTTCGAGATGCACGAGGGCGGCATCACCAGCCTGCCCGATCCGTCGGGGTTGTTCCTGACCCGCTATCAGGAGCCGGTGCCGGGCACCTGTGTGACGGTCGCCATGGAAGGCCGGCGGGCGCTGGTGACCGAAGTGCAGGCGTTGATCGGGGCCGAGGTGCAGGGTTCGCCGCGGCGGACCGTGTCCGGGCTCGACGGTGCCCGGCTGGCCATGGTGCTGGCCGTGCTGGAACGCCGGACCAAACAGTTGAAGCTCTACAACCGCGAGGTGTTCGCGGCCACCGTCGGCGGCATCCGGCTGGTCGAGCCGTCGGCCGACCTGGCCATGGCCCTGGCGGTCGCGTCCGGTGGCCTTGACCTGGCCATGGCCCCGCATCTGGCCGCCATCGGCGAGGTCGGGCTGACCGGCGAGATCCGCCGGGTCGGCGCGGTCGGGCGGCGGCTGGCCGAGGCGGCCCGGCTCGGTTTCAAGTCGGCGCTCGTGCCGCCCGGCTGCAGTGGCGACGCGCCCCGCGGCATGGACGTCATCGAGGTCGGTGACCTGCGCACAGCGTTGCGATCGGCGGCCAGCCTCTCGGCTTCCTGATCACGCAAGGTCACCGATCATCACGCTACGGAGCATTCCTCGCACCGCGCCTCGTTGACCTGGTTGACAGTCCGTAGAATGTACCGGTGCCGCTCGACCGCGATCCTTCGAAGCCCGCCGTGCCCAGCAACGTGCCGCGCCCGGGCGTGAACGGTTCGTCGTCCCGTGGGATCGTTCCCACACCGCCCGGCCTGACCGGCGGCGGCGTCAGCGCCGACCCGTTACGAGCCAATCTCGCGTTGATGGCGCCCGGCACCGCGCTGCGCGACGGGCTCGAGCGGATCCTCCGCGGCCGCACCGGCGCCCTGATAGTTCTCGGACACGACGCGGTCGTCGACAGCATCTGCACCGGCGGCTTCCCGCTCGACGTCGAGTTCTCCGCGACCCGGCTCCGCGAGCTGTGCAAGATGGACGGCGCGGTGGTCCTGTCCAGCGACGGCACCCGCATCGTCCGCGCCGCGGTGCACCTGATGCCCGACCCGTCGATCCCGTCCGAAGAGTCCGGCACCCGGCACCGCACCGCCGAGCGGGTCGCCAAGCAGTCCGGCTTCCCGGTCATCTCGGTCAGCCAATCGATGCGCATCATCGGGCTCTATGTGAACGGCCAGCGCCACGTCCTCGACGACTCGGCCGCCATCCTGTCCCGGGCCAACCAGGCCCTGGCCACGCTGGAACGCTACAAGCTCCGCCTCGACGAGGTCTCCGGCACACTGTCCGCCCTGGAGATCGAAGACCTGGTCACCGTGCGCGACGCGGTCGCCGTGGTGCAGCGCCTCGAGATGGTCCGCCGCATCGCCGACGAGATCTCCGGTTACGTGGTCGAGCTGGGCACCGACGGCCGCCTGCTCGCCCTCCAGCTCGACGAGCTGATGGCCGGCGTCGACTCCGACCGCACCCTGGTCATCCGCGACTACCTGCCGACCGGCCGCAAGGCCCGCACGCTCGACGAAGCGCTGGTCGAGCTCGACCTGCTGACCGCGACCGAGATGATCGACCTGGTCGCGGTGGCCAAGGCGATCGGGTACGCCGGAGCCAGCGACGCACTGGACGCGGCAGTCAGTCCGCGCGGTTTCCGTTTGCTGGCCAAGGTGCCGCGGCTGCCCACGCCGATCGTCGACCGCCTGGTCGGCCACTTCGGCAGCCTGCAACGCCTGCTCGGCGCCACAGTCGAAGACCTGCAAGCCGTCGACGGGGTGGGCGACGCCCGCGCCCGAGGAGTCCGCGAGGGCCTGTCCCGCCTCGCCGAGGCCTCCATCCTCGAGCGCTACGTCTGAGCCGGCTCGTTACGTTCCTGGGCCTCGAAGAGTTCGTCGCCGTACTTGGTGACCCAGTCGGCGAGCGCCCGCATCGGCCCGTCGGCGAAGGTCTGGCCGAGCGGCGTCAGCGCATAGTCGACGCGAGGCGGGGCCTGCGGGAACCAGGTGCGTTCGATCAGGCCGTTGGACGAGAGCCGGTGCAGGGCCTCGGTGAGAGCCTTGTCACTGATGCCGCCGATGTTGGCCCGGAGGGCGCGGCGGCGTTGCCGGCCGGCGGTGAGAGCGGCCACGATCACCGGGTCCCAGGCGTGCGTGAACAGGTCCGTCGCCATCCGGATCCGGCAGTCGGCCACCAGATCGAAACAGTCGGCGGCGGTGTCGTGGGACATCCGGCCATGATGGCACGGGCGACGCGCACCCGATGGTGCGTGACGAGCTGATCGGTGCGCCTCGGCGTTCCTAGGTTCGACGTCATGCGAATTGGAATCCTCGGTACCGCGACCTTCGCCACCGCGCTCGCCACCGGCTGGACCCGGGCCGGACATGACGTCATCGTCGGTGGCCGCTCACCCGAGCGGGCGAAGGCCGCCGCTCAAGCGTCCGGCGCCCAGGCCCGGCCGCTGTCCGAAATCGGCGAAGGCTGCGACGCCGTCCTGCTCAGCGTGCACTGGGAGGGCATCGCCGACATCCTCGCGGCGGCCGGGGCAGCGGCGGGGTCGCTCGCCGGCAAGCCTCTGATCGATCCGACCAATGCGGTCGATCACGGGTACGGCGTGCTGCGGACCGAGCCCGGGCGTGCGATCGCCCACCGGGTGGCCGAGCTCGCGCCGGGCGCCCACGTCGTCAAGGCGCTGAACCTCTTCCCGTCGACGCGGTGGACCACGTCGAGCCCGTCGCCGTCGGCGGTGGCAATGTGCGGCGACGACCCGCGGGCGCTCGAGGTGGTGGGGTCGCTCGTCCGTGACCTCGGCGGCGTTCCGTCCGTGCTCGGCGGGCTGGACCGGGCCCGCCAGCTGGAGGAGGTGGCCGGCTTCGTCATCGCTCTCGCGTTCGCCGGCGTCGACCCGCAGTCGGCGATCCCCGCCCTCCCGCAACCGTAACCGCCCCGTTCCGCCTACTACGGCGCGACGCAGTGGTAGCCCAGGGCGGTAACCGCGGCGCGGAAACCGCTCGGGGCTACCACTGGGGGCTTGTCGAGCTCGGGGGATCGTCGGGGGAGGGCTGGAAGGACCGGCGTCTTGGGCCGGATGCGGGCGTTACGGCCTTGAGCGGCAGGGAGGTCGCTTCGGCATTGGGGACTTCAGAGTGGCGTACCCGTCAAAGGGGTTTTTGCCAGACGGAGATGTGGGACGGGCTGTCGGCGGTGAACAGGGACCGCGACCAGTCGGCCCAGCGCTCGGTCAGGTGGAGGCCGGCCAGTTGCGCCATGAGGTCCATCTCGGCCGGCCAGGCGTAGCGGTGCTCGGAGTGGACGACGCGCGAGCGGCCCTCGGTGACGGTGAAATGGTGCGAGGTCTGGCGCTGGGTGAGGAGGTCGTACGTGTCGAAGCCGGCGTACTCGTCCTCGACGGCGAACGGGACGGCGACCGCGCCGGGCGGGAGCAGACGCAGCGCGGGGACGTAGCACTCGATCACGAAGCTGCCGCCGGGGCGCAGGTGGCGGGCCGCGTTGGCGAAGCAGGCGACCTGGGCCGGCTGGGTGAGCAGGTTGGTGATGGTGTTGAAGACCAGGTAGGCCAGGTCGAACTGGCCGGGGGCACGGTCGGCGGACATGTCGCCCTCGACGATGGTGATCTGGTCGGCGCCGGGCTTGGCCCGCAGGTGGGCGAGCATGGCGGTGGAGGTGTCGATGCCGGCCACCTCGATGCCACGCCGGCTCAAGGGCAGACCGACCCGGCCGGTGCCGATGGCGAACTCGACGGCGCGACCGCCGGGAGCGAGCGCGGCCAGGAAGTCGACGGCAGCGTCGGGAGGCACCAGATCGGTGCCCTCGTCGTAGCCTTCGGCGCGGAAGCTGTCCCACAACTGCGACGTCATAGGCGGAGCTTCACACGCTCCGCCCGGGTGACGCGAGCGAGTTTCAGGCGGTGACGGTGACCGCGACCGGCTCGCTGATCTTGCGGTCGAGGCGGGCGCGGAGCTGGTACTGGCCGGGCGGCAGGGCCGGGCCGGTGGGCAGCGCGGCCGAGCACTTGTTGGCCTGGTGACCGTTCCAGGTGATCGAGAAGTGGTAGTCCATGCCGGGCTGCATCTTCGTCGGGTTGGTGGAGCGGTCGGCGCTGCACGTGTCCGACGACCAGAATTTGTGGGCGCCCTGGTCGAGGTAGAGCTCCTGGGCGCCGGCGCCGAGGTCGCGCGTACAGGCGGTGGGCGACGTGTTTCTGATCTTGATGCGAATGGTCAGCGGGGTGCCGGACTTGACGGTGGTCGCGGCGGGCAGCGGGGTCAGCGCGATCGCCTGGTCGGCGCAGGATCCGTTGGTCGGCGCGTCCACGTTGTTGTTGGTGCCGGTGCCGTTGCCCGAGGACGGGTTGGGGACGGCCGGAGTGCCCGACTGGAGCTGGTCGGGGTCGGGCAGGGCCGGCTCGTTGGGCTTGTCGTCGCCGAACGAGGGCTCCGGCTCGGCGCTGTCCGAGTCGTCGGGGGCCGGGGTCGGTGCCTGGGAGCCTGAAGTGCCCTTACCTGCGCCACGCTTGGTGTCGGCGTCGTTACCGCCGCACGAGACGAAGAGCAGGATGCCGACGAGCAGCAGTGCTCCCAGCACCACGACCCGGCGCCGCCAGTAAACGGCGGGAGAAAGGGGACCGACCGTCGATCGCATGATGGCCTCACCGTACGCCGCGCCGGAGCACCAATCGCCGCGACGCGCCGAGGGACGCGACGGTGCTTCGCTTATAGGTAGACTTTGCGCTGGTAGATCGCATGCGCGCCGGCCACCCGATCGAGGAAGAGTTTCCCTCCGCAGTGGTCGATCTCGTGCTGCAGGGCGCGCGCCTCGAACGCGTCGGTGGCCAGGCTGACCGGGTCGCCCGAGCCCGGCAGCGCACCCTCGACGACCACCCGGCCGGCCCGCTTCACGTCACCGGTCAGGTCGGGCACCGACATGCAGCCCTCCCGGCCCGGCCGCCAGCGGCTGGCCTCGACCACCTTGGCGTTGCACAGCACGAACGTGCCGTGCGTGGTCACCGTCTTGGGATGCTGGGTGACGTCGACGACGAAGACCTGCGCGCTCACCCCGAGCTGCGGCGCGGCCAGCCCCACACAGCCGGGCGACACCCGCATGGTGGCGACCAGGTCGGCGGCCAGCTGCACGACCTCGGGGTCGGCCGGGTCGACGTCCTCGCCGGTGGTGCTGAGCACGGGGGCCGGGGCGGTGACGACCGGGCGGACCCGGCCCTCGACGCCGAGCAGGTCCGGCTTCCAGTCGAGCAGGTCCGGACTCACAGGATCTCCGACTCGGCGCGCCGCAGCGTCACGTCCACGCCCAGCTCGGCGGCGGCCACGGCCAGCTGGGCGGCCAGCACGTCGGCGCGGTCCGGGCCGAGGTCGACCTCGGCCACGATCACGTACAGCGGGCCGGTCAGCCGGCTGGTCAGGTCGGTGATGTTGCCGCCGGCCGCGGCGACGACCCGGGTGACGGCGGCGACGATGCCGAGGCGGTCGGCGCCGTGCACGCTGACCAGGAACGGTTCGCCGTGTGGGGTCGCGTCGGCTTCCTGTTGTACGGCGCGCACGATGGCCACCAGGCGCCCGTCGGCGGTGAGCGGCTCGAGCGCCTTCTCTACCGCCCCGGCGGCCGGACCCGTGCAGATCAGGGTCATCGCGAAGTGGCCGCGCAGCCGGGTCATGGTGGAGTCGGCGAGGTTGGCGCCGACCCCGGCCAGCGCCTCGGCGACGTCGGCGACGATCCCGGTGCGGTCCGGGCCGATCACGGTGATGGCGAGCTCGTGCACAGCCCTACAGTAGGGGGCGCTATGACGCTCGCTGACAACGCCATCGCCTGGTACGAAGCCAACGCCCGCGATCTGCCCTGGCGGCAGCCGGACACCACGCCGTGGGGGGTGATGGTCAGTGAGGTGATGCTGCAGCAGACGCCGGTGGTCCGGGTCGAGCCGGCCTGGCGTTCCTGGATGACGCGCTGGCCGACGCCGTCCGCGCTGGCCGCGGACCCGCCGTCGGAGGCGATCCGGATGTGGGGGCGGCTGGGATATCCGCGGCGGGCCATGCGCCTGCACGCGTGCGCGGTCGCGATGGTCGCGAAGCACAACGGCGACGTGCCCTCGGATCTGGACGAGTTGCTGGCGCTGCCGGGGATCGGGACGTACACGGCGCGGGCGGTGGCGACCTTCGCCTTCGGGCAACGTCACCCGGTCGTGGACACCAACGTGCGCCGGGTCGTGGCCCGGGTGGTGGAGGGCCAGCCGGATGCCGGTCCCGCCACCACCGCGGCCGACCTGGTCGCCATGACCGATCTGCTGCCCTCGGATCCTCCACGCGCCGCTCGCGCCTCCATCGCTTTCATGGAGCTGGGCGCGCTGGTCTGCGTGGCCCGGAATCCCAAATGTCTTGTTTGCCCGTTGGAGAATGTCTGCCTGTGGCGCGCCTCGGGCCAGAAGCTGCCCGACGGACCAAGCCGGAAACCCCAGACCTACGCGGGCACCGACCGCCAGGTCCGCGGCCTCATCCTCGAGGTGCTGCGCCACGCCACCGGCCCGGTCCCCCGCCCGCGCATCGACGTGGTCTGGGGCGACGACGTCCAGCGCGCCCGCGCCCTGGCCGCCCTGGTCTCGGACGGCCTGGTCGAGCCCCGTTCCGGCGACTCCTTCGCGCTGGCCGGCGACCTTGCCGGGGACACGGAACGGCCCGGCGGGTAACCCCGCCGGGCCGTCACTCAGACGTACTTACTCGGTCGCACCCTCGGCGGTACCCGCGCCGAGGTCGGCCGGCACCGCGTCCGGAACGCTGGAACCGCGGTCGGCGCCGGTGAACGTCAGCTTGCTCTTCTCGACGTTCGCCGGGTCGCCCTCGCAGTCCACCACCACGATCTGGCCGGGGCGCAGCTCGTTGAAGAGGATCTGCTCGGACAGCGTGTCCTCCAGATCGCGCTGGATGGTGCGGCGCAGCGGCCGGGCACCCAGCACCGGGTCGAAGCCCTTGTTGGCCAGGTACTTCTTCGCGTTGTCGGTCAGCTCGAGGCCCATGTCCTTGTTCTTGAGCTGGGTCTCGATGCGCGCCACGAAGATGTCGACGATCTGCAGGATCTCGTTCTGGCGGAGCTGGTGGAAGACGATCGTGTCGTCGATGCGGTTGAGGAACTCGGGGCGGAAGTGGTTCTTCAGCTCGTCGTTGACCTTCTGCTTCATCCGCTCGTAGTTCGACTCCTCGGCCTCGGAGGCCTGGAAGCCGAGCGACACGGCCTTGGCCACGTCCCGCGTACCGAGGTTGGTGGTCAGGATGATCACCGTGTTCTTGAAGTCGACGATGCGGCCCTGACCGTCGGTGAGGCGGCCGTCCTCCAGGATCTGCAGGAGGGTGTTGAAGACGTCCGGGTGGGCCTTTTCGATCTCGTCGAAGAGGACCACGGAGAACGGCTTGCGGCGAACCTTTTCGGTCAGCTGGCCACCCTCGTCGTAGCCGACATAGCCGGGAGGGGCACCGACCAGACGGGACACCGTGTAGCGGTCGTGGAACTCGGACATGTCCAGCTGGATCAGCGCGTCCTCGGAGCCGAAGAGGAACTCGGCCAGCGCCTTGGACAGCTCGGTCTTACCGACACCGGACGGGCCGGCGAAGATGAACGAGCCGGACGGGCGCTTCGGGTCCTTCAGACCGGCCCGGGTCCGCCGGATCGCCTTGGACACCGCCTGGACCGCGTCCTCCTGGCCGATGACCCGCTTGTGCAGCTCATCTTCCATGCGGAGCAGCCGGGAGGTCTCTTCCTCGGTCAGCTTGTAGACCGGGATGCCGGTCCAGTTGCCCAGGACCTCGGCGATCTGCTCGTCGTCGACCTCGGACACGACGTCGAGGTCGCCGGCCTTCCATTCCTTTTCCCGCTGCGCCTTCTGACCGAGGAGCTGCTTCTCCTTGTCGCGCAGCTGGGCGGCACGCTCGAAGTCCTGCGCGTCGATCGCGGACTCCTTGTCGCGGCGTACCTGGGCGATGCGCTCGTCGAAGTCGCGCAGGTCTGGCGGCGCGGTCATCCGGCGGATGCGCATCCGGGCGCCGGCCTCGTCGATCAGGTCGATCGCCTTGTCCGGCAGGAAGCGGTCGGAGATGTACCGGTCGGCCAGCGTCGCCGCGGCCACCAGGGCGGCGTCGGTGATGCTGATCCGGTGGTGCGCCTCGTAACGGTCGCGCAGGCCCTTGAGGATCTCGATGGTGTGGGCCAGCGACGGCTCACCCACCTGGATCGGCTGGAAGCGGCGCTCGAGAGCGGCGTCCTTTTCCAGGTGCTTGCGGTATTCGTCCAGCGTCGTGGCGCCGATGGTCTGCAGCTCGCCACGGGCCAGCATCGGCTTGAGGATCGACGCGGCGTCGATCGCGCCCTCGGCGGCACCGGCGCCGACCAGAGTGTGGATCTCGTCGATGAACAGGATGATGTCGCCCCGGGTGCGGATCTCCTTGAGCACCTTCTTGAGGCGCTCCTCGAAGTCACCGCGGTAGCGGGAACCGGCGACCAGCGCGCCCAGGTCGAGCGTGTAGAGCTGCTTGTCCTTGAGCGTCTCGGGCACCTCGCCCTTGACGATCGACTGGGACAGGCCCTCGACGACGGCGGTCTTGCCGACGCCCGGCTCGCCGATCAGCACCGGGTTGTTCTTGGTGCGGCGGGACAGCACCTGCATGACCCGCTCGATTTCCTTTTCGCGCCCGATGACCGGGTCGAGCTTGCCCTCGCGGGCGGCCTGGGTCAGGTTGCGCCCGAACTGGTCGAGGACCAGCGACGTGGACGGCGCGGCCTCACCGGCGGCGGCACCGGCCGCGGCCGGCTCCTTGCCCTGGTAGCCGGAGAGCAGCTGGATGACCTGCTGGCGGACCCGGTTGAGGTCGGCGCCGAGCTTGACCAGCACCTGGGCGGCGACGCCCTCGCCCTCACGGATCAGGCCGAGCAGGATGTGCTCTGTCCCGATGTAGTTGTGGCCCAGCTGAAGCGCCTCGCGCAGCGAGAGCTCCAGCACCTTCTTGGCGCGCGGCGTGAACGGGATGTGCCCGCTCGGCGCCTGCTGACCCTGGCCGATGATCTCCTCGACCTGCTGCCGGACCCCTTCGAGGGAGATGCCGAGGCTCTCCAGAGCCTTGGCGGCGACACCCTCGCCCTCGTGGATCAGGCCGAGCAGGATGTGCTCTGTCCCGATGTAGTTGTGGTTGAGCATCCGGGCCTCTTCTTGGGCCAGGACGACAACCCGTCGCGCTCGGTCGGTGAACCGCTCGAACATGCCCTCGTGCTCCTCACGTGCCGTGCGCCAATGTTGAAACTGGCGGGGCCAGCGCACGGACATCGGTGATGCCCGCGCTGTAACTCTATCGCCGCCGGGTGCGTCCGCTGGGGGCTCACCGGCCCGGGTGGGACTCCTGACGACGATGTTCTCCCCAACTTCGCACGCCAACCAGGTGTTCCCCACCCCGATGGACTACGCGCACAGCGAAATCAGGACGAGATCGCTAGTTGTCCACAGCCTGTGGACAACGTTGTCCACCCCTGTGGATAACCGTACGCACCCGGGCCGGAGGCGGGGCGAAAAGCGCGAGGGTCCGCGGCGCCGGTCGCGCCACGGACCCTCGTCCACACCTTTGGGAGGCGATCAGCTCCGGCCCGGGCCCTTCGCGTGGAACTCGTCCACGATCTCCTGCGGGATACGCCCCCGGTCGGAGATGTCCTTGCCGCTCTTCTTCGCCCACTCCCGGATCGCCTTGTTCTGCTCCCGGTCGGCTGTCGCGCCGCCACGGCCCCGGGCAGCCCGCCCACCGACCACGACACCGCCGCGCGCGACCTTGCTCCCGGCCCCGACATAGGGTGCGAACAGGTCGCGCAATTTCCCGGCGTTCTTGCCGGACAGGTCGATCTCGTACTGAATGCCGTCGAGGGCGAACTTGACCGTCTCGTCGGCGTCACCGCCGTCGAGGTCATCGACCAGCTTGTGAATGATCTGCTTGGCCACGCGCCGTTATCCTTCCGAGCACCGCGCGGTGCTCCCCGCGCTTTATCAGCTGAACGATAACTTGTCGCATCCGCAGCACGTCAATGGAGGGTGGCAGATTTATCTTCGCCACTCACTTCCGGCTTCACTCCGGCCGGGTCAACGGAAACAGGATGGTTTCCCGAATACCCAAGCCGGTGAGCGCCATCAGCAGCCGGTCGATTCCCATTCCCATGCCGCCGGACGGGGGCATTCCGTACTCCATCGCGCGCAGGAAATCCTCGTCCAGCCGCATCGCCTCGGCGTCGCCACCGGCGGCCAGCAGCGACTGTGCGGTGAGCCGTTCCCGCTGCACCACCGGGTCGACCAGCTCGGAATAGGCGGTGCCGAGCTCGAAACCGAGGACGTAGAGGTCCCACTTCTCGGTCAGCCCCGGGACCTCCCGATGCTGCCTGGTCAGCGGCGCCGTCTCTTCCGGGTAGTCGAGGACGAACGTCGGCGCCCGCAACGACGGCACCACGAGGTGCTCGAACAGTTCCTCGGCGAGCTTGCCCGCGCTCCACTTCGGGTCGACGGCCAGTTCGACCTTGTCGGCGTACGCCCGCAGCCGATCCAGATCGGTCTCGACGGTCACCTCCTCCCCCAGCGCGGCGGACAGCGACCCGAACAGCGTCACCTTCGGCCACTCGCCGCCGAGATCCAGTTCGGTGCCGTCGTAGTGGGTCACCGAGGTGGAGCCGGACACCGCGACGGCGGCCTCCTGAATCCACTCGCGCACCTGCTCGGCCATCACGTTGTAGTCGGCATAGGCCTGGTACGCCTCGAGCATCGCGAACTCCGGGGAGTGACTGCTGTCCATCCCTTCATTTCGGAAGTTCCGGTTGATCTCGAAGACCCGCTCGATCCCGCCGACCGCGGCCCGCTTCAAGAAAAGTTCCGGGGCGATGCGCAGATACAGATCTATGTCGAGCGCGTTGCTGTGCGTCACAAATGGGCGAGCAGTGGCGCCGCCGTGCAGCAACTGCAACATCGGCGTTTCCACTTCGAGATAATTGCGCTGGAACAGCGACTCCCGAAGACTCCGGACCACTGTCGCCCGCGTCCGTACCACCTCACGGGCCTGCGGCCGGACGATCAGATCGACATAGCGCTGGCGTACCCGGGTCTCCTCGGAAAGCGGCTTGTGCGCGACCGGAAGCGGACGCAGCGCCTTGGCACTCATCGCCCACGAATCGGCCAGCACCGAAAGCTCACCGCGGCGGCTGGTGATCACCTCACCGGTGACCGACACCAGATCACCCAGGTCGACCACCGACTTCCACCGGGCCAGCGACTCCTCACCGACCTTGTCCAGCGACAGCATCGCCTGCAGCTCCACGCCGTCGCCGTCACGCAGCGTCGCGAAGCACAGTTTGCCGCCGTTCCGGATGAAGATCACCCGGCCCGCGACCGAGGCCGTGTCGCCGCTCGGGGTGTCGGTGGGCAGGTCGGCGTACTTCTCCCGGATCTCGCCCATGGTGGCGGTACGCGCGACGTTGACCGGATAGGGGGCGATGCCCTCGGTCAGCATCCGGTCACGCTTGGCCCGGCGGACTTTCATCTGCTCGGGAAGGTCCTCGGCCGGGTCGAAATCTGGGGCGTTCTGCTGCGTCACGTCGAAGAAGCCTACTCAGCCCGCCTCAGACGTTCCGCTCATATACCATCCGCAGCCCGATCAGCGTGATCATCGGCTCGTACGCGGTGATCGTCCGGCACTCGTCCTTCACCAGCGGCGCCAGCCCGCCGGTGGCGATCACCGCGCGTACCGAGCCCAGCTCCTCGGTCATCCGCTCGACGATTCGGTCCACCTGCCCCGCGAAGCCGAAATACATCCCCGACTGCAGACACTCGACGGTGTTCTTGCCGATCACCGACCGCGGCCGGGCCGGCTCCACCTTGCGCAACTGGGCGGCCCGGGCGGCCAGCGCGTCGAACGAGATCTCGATGCCCGGCGCGAACGCCCCGCCCAGGAACTCGCCCTTGGCGCTGATCACATCGAAGTTGGTGGTGGTGCCGAAGTCCACGACGATCGACGGCCCGCCGTACAACGCGTGCGCGGCGAGCGTGTTGACCACCCGGTCGGCGCCCACCTCCTTCGGATTGTCGATGGCCAGCTGCACGCCCGTCTTGACGCCCGGCTCGACCACCACGTTGGGCAGGTCACCGTAGTGCCGCGCCAGCATCCCGCGCAGACTCCGCAGCGCCGCCGGCACCGTCGAACAGGCGGCCACGCCGGACACCTCGACCGCGTCCCCCGCCAGCAGCCCGCGGAACATCAGCCCGAGCTCGTCCGCGGTCGACCGCGCGTCCGTCTTGATCCGCCAGTTGTGCACCAGCTTGTCGCCGTCGAAGGTGGCCAGCACGGTATTGGTGTTCCCGATGTCGATACAAAGCAGCACGGTCCCGATTGTTCACCGCAAACCCATTCGGCGGGTACGCCGGGCGGGCCCCACAACCGCAGATCCGGTCTGACCCAGTGCCGGAGGACGCTCAGCGAGCTCTCAAGTCCATCGCGATGTCCATGATCGGCGACGAGTGGGTCAGCCCGCCCACCGACAGATAGTCGACCCCCGTGGCGGCGTACTCAGCGGCCGTCTCCAAGGTCAGGTTCCCCGTGGCCTCCAGCTCAGCCCGGTCCCCCACCCGCTCGACCACCTCCCGCAACAACCCCGGCCGCATGTTGTCGCACAGCAGAAAGTCGGCCCCCGCCGCCACCGCCTCGACCGCCTCGTCCACGGTCGTCACCTCGACCTGCACCGGCACGTCGGGAAACGCCGCACGCACCCGCTCATAGGCCGCGGTAATGCTGCCCGCCGCCAGCTTGTGGTTGTCCTTGATCATGGCCACGTCGTACAGGCCCATCCGTTTGTTCGTGCCCCCACCGGCCCGGACCGCGTACTTCTCCAGCTCGCGCAACCCCGGCGTGGTCTTCCGGGTGTCCAGAACGGTCGCCTTGGTCCCGGCCAGCACATCCGCCCAGCGCCGCGCGTGGGTGGCCACCCCCGACATCCGGCAGAGCAGATTGAGAGCGGTGCGCTCGGCGGTCAACAACGCCCGGGTCGGCCCGCTGACCGTCGCCAGCACATCGCCCCTGACCACCGCCGCGCCGTCGGCCACCCGCTGCTCGAACGTGGCCCGGCCACCCGAGGTGACCGCGAAGACCTGAGCCGCGACGGTCAGGCCGGCCACCACCCCCGGGGCGCGGGCGACCAGGTCGGCGGTGTCGGTCTGGTCGGCGGGGATGGTCGCCTCGCTCGTGACGTCCCGTGGCGGGGTACCCAGATCCTCGTCCAGCGCCGTCCGGACGATTCGCTCCACGGAAGCCACATCCAGGCCGGTTCTGCTCACGATCACCACTTAACCATTGGGGGTGGGGCGCTATCCACAGGACTGTGGACAGGTCACAGGATCGCCAGGATCGCGCGCTATGTTCGGGCCCCACCCGGTGCTGGGGTGGGGGCGGTCCAGCGGGGCGCGGGCGGATTTTTTCGGTGGTAGGGGTGGGCGGTGTCCAGGCCCCAGCTACCACCGCGGACGGCAACGGTAGGGGCCGCGCCCGGTGGTAGGACCTGACGGCAACTGCCCGCCGCGCGCCGCCCGGCGCTACCGCTGATGGTCGGGGCGGTGGGAGGCGGCGGGGAAATGGCTGGAACACCGGGACCTGCATCAACGATCTGCCTATGATCGACAAAACGGACATCGATCGGGAGGCTCGGTGCGGTTTCGGGGGTGGGTGGCCGGTGCGCTGCTTCTGGTGCTGGCCGGCTGCGGGAACCCCGGTGGGGTGGACGGCGACCTGACCGACGGGTGGGGTGCGATTCAGGCGCCGACCGGATTCACGCCGGAGCCGGGGGCCTGTCACCTGGCCAACTTCTCGAATGTGGGCACGCGCGCGGCCTACGAGGAGGTCGACTGCGATCTCAAGCACCGGACCGAGACCGTTTTCGTCGGCAAGTACGCGGATCCGGCCGCCCAGGCCGCCGCGCCGCCGGCCGACGACTCGGCGGCGGCGCGCGGGGCGTACCAGACGTGCGACGCCAAGACCAGCGCCTATGTGGCAGCGCCGTGGCGTACGGGGCGGTTCTGGATCGGGGTCACGCACCCCTCGCCGGCGGCCTGGACCGGTGGCGCCCGCTGGTTCCGGTGCGAGGTGCTGGAGATCAGTTCAATCGAGGACGACGGCGGGCTGGTCATGCGGCTCGGCACGGTCAAGGACGCGTTGAAGGCGAGCGGCTCGGATCTGCTGCTCGGGTGCTATGCGATCCAGCTGGACTCGAACGGGGCGATCAGCACGATGCCGGCGGCCAGTTGCGGGGCCCGGCACAACGCCGAGTTCGTGGGGGTCTGGGATGCGGATGACCTGGACTATCCCAAGGATGACAAGCAGTGGGCGAAGTTCCACGAGGGGTGCCGGAAGCTGATCGCCTCCTTCGCCAAGGTGCCGGACGACGCCGACCTGCAGTATCGGACCGGCGTGGTGTCGCTGCCGGGCGGCGAGGACGTGTGGCGGCTCGGTGATCATGGGGTGCGCTGCTACATGTGGCTGGACGGCGCCGAGCTGACCAAGTCGCTCAAGGGTGTGGGGATCAAGGAACTGCCGGTCCAGTACAAGTAACTCAGCGCACTATTCGCGCCCCGAGTGTCGAAACTCGCGTCCGCCCGATGAACACTGAGCGGATGGATCTCCCCGCATTGCCCCGTCGTCTGGCCGCCCCGGAGCCGGGCTGGACCGAGACCACCGACGTCGTGGTGGTCGGGTCCGGCGTGGCCGGGCTCACCGCCGCGTTGCACCTGCGGGAGCAGGGCCTGCACGTCACCGTGGTCACCAAGGTCAACATCGATGACGGGTCGACGCGCTGGGCCCAGGGCGGCATCGCGGCGGTGCTGGATCCGCTCGACACGCCGGAGGCGCACGCCTTCGACACCGAGATCGCGGGGGTCGGGCTGTGCGACCCGCGTGCGGTCCGGGTGCTGGTCGAGGAGGGGCCCGCCCGGGTACGCGAACTGATGCGTCTCGGCGCGGCGTTCGACCGGCATCCCGACGGGACGCTGATGCTGACCCGGGAGGGCGGGCACCGGGCCGACCGGATCGTGCACGCGGGCGGTGACGCCACCGGGGCCGAGGTGCAGCGGGCGTTGCACGAGGCGGTGCACCGCGACCCGTGGATCCGGCTGGTCGAGCACGCGCTGGTCCTCGACCTGCTGCGTACCCCGAACGGGCGGGCCTGCGGCATCACCCTGCACGTACTCGGTGAGGGCTCGGACGACGGCGTCGGCGCGATCCTGGCCCGGGCGGTGGTGCTGGCCACCGGTGGCATGGGTCAGGTGTACGCGTCGACGACGAACCCGTCCGTCTCCACCGGCGACGGGGTGGCCCTGGCCCTGCGCGCCGGCGCCTCGGTCACCGATGTGGAGTTCGTGCAGTTCCACCCGACGTCGTTCGTGACCGCGAGCGTCAACTCGGTGCAGCGCCCGCTGATCTCCGAGGCGTTGCGGGGCGAGGGGGCGCACCTGGTCGACGAGACCGGCAAGCGGTTCATGGTCGGGCAGCACGAGCTGGCCGAGCTGGCGCCTCGCGACGTCGTGGCCAAGGGCATCCACCGGGTGCTGCGCGCCACCGGGGCCGACCACGTCTATCTGGACGCCCGGCACCTGGGCAAGGACTTCCTGGAGCACCGCTTCCCGACGATCGTGGCGTCGACCCGGGCGGCCGGCGTCGACCCGGCCACCGAGCTGATCCCGGTGGCGCCGGCCGCGCATTACGCCTCCGGCGGCGTACGGACGGATCTGCACGGCCGCAGCAGCATCGACGGGCTCTACGCCTGCGGCGAGGTGGCCTGCACGGGCGTGCACGGCGCGAACCGGCTGGCCAGCAACTCGCTGTTGGAGGGGCTGGTGTTCGCGCGGCGGATCGCCGACGACATCGCCCGCGACCTGCCGGCCCAGGGCGACCCGGTGTCGTCGAGGGCCGAGTCGTGGGTGATACCGGACGCGGCCCGGCCCGACCTGCAGCGGGCGATGACCCGGGGCGCCGGGGTGCTGCGGTCGGCCGATTCGCTGGCGGCGACGGCCGGTGAGCTGTCCCGGCTGGGCGCCGAGCGCTCCCGCCCGCGCAATGCCGCCTGGGAGTCGACGAACCTGCTCACTGTCGCGTCAGCGCTGGTCGCGTCGGCCGCCACGCGCCTGGAGACGCGTGGCTGCCACTGGCGGGAGGACTACCCGAACGCCGCCGACGAGTGGCGCGGGCATCTGCTGGACGCGATCGACGCCCGCGGGCAGCTGGCCCAGACCTTCGAGGAAATGCCCTAGACGCCGGGCACGCCGACAGCAGCGCTGGTGGGGTCGGTGTCGCGGGCGAGGATCTTGTTGTCGGCGTCCACGTGGACGACGCGGGGCTGGTAGGAGCGGGCCTCGGCGTCGTCCATCTGGCCGTACGCGATGAGGATGACCAGGTCGCCGGGGTGCACCAGATGCGCGGCGGCGCCGTTGATGCCGAGCACGCCGGAGCCACGCTCACCGGCGATCGTGTAGGTCTCGAGCCGGGCGCCGTTGGTCACGTCGACGATCGCGACCTTCTCGCCGGGCAGCAGGTCGGCCGCGTCGAGCAGGTCCTCGTCGACGGTGACGGAGCCGACGTAGTGCAGGTCAGCCTGGGTGACAGTGGCGCGGTGGATCTTGGACTTGAGCATCGTGCGTTGCATCAGGGGCCTTCCAGGTCCAGCGGGACGTTGTCGATCAGACGGGTACGCCCGACCCTGGCCGCCACGAGCAGGCGGGCGGGGCCGGACTCCGGAGCCGGGCCGAGCAAGGGATCGGTCAGGGCCAGATAATCGAGCCGCACACCCGTACCCCCCTCGAGGATCTTGCGAGCGGTCGACAGCGCACCCTCGGCAGTGGCCTGCGCCGCACCGGCCCGGAGGGCCCGGGACAGCGTGAGGGCGGCCTCGCGCTCGGCCTCCGACAGGTAGCGGTTGCGGCTCGACCGGGCCAGGCCGTCCGGCTCGCGCACCGTCGGCACCACCCGCACGTCGACCGGGAGGTCGAGGTCACGGACCATCCGCCGGACCAGCGCGACCTGCTGGAAGTCCTTCTCGCCGAAGAACGTCAGGTCGGCCCGGGTCAACTGGAGCAGCTTGCAGACGACGGTGAGCACGCCGGTGAAGTGCCCGGGCCGGCTCGCACCCTCGAAGATCTCGCCCAGCCGGCCCGCCTCGACCCGCACGGCCGGCAGACCACCCGGATACATCTCGTCGACGCTCGGCGCGAACACCACGTCGGCGCCCTCGGCGGCACAAACCTCGAGATCTTTTTCGAGGGTACGCGGGTAGCGGTCGAAATCCTCGTTCGGCCCGAACTGCAGGGGGTTCACGAAGATGGTCACGATCAGCCGGTCGGCGTGGGCGCGGGCGGCCCGCATGAGCTCCCGATGCCCGTCGTGCAGCGCTCCCATGGTCAGCACCACGGCCACCGTGCCCGGCATCGCTTTGCGGACCGCCTGCAGCCCCAACTTGGTCTCGACCAGCTCGGTCATCGCGGCCCCGTCCGGTCGAGCCCGCCCGGTCATCGGACGGCTTCCGTCAGGTGGGACAGCACGTCCAGCAGGTGGGTGGCGTCCTGGGTGCGCAGGCGACCCGAGGCGATCGCCCGATCGGCGGTGCGGCGGGCCAGCGCCAGATAGGCCGGCAGCGACTCGGCCGGGACGCTCGCCAGGTGGCGGCGAACCGTGCCGGCGTCGCCGCGGGAAACCGGACCGGTCAGTGCGGCGTCACCCAGGCGCAGCGCATTGTCGAGGGCGGCGGTCAGCAGCGGGCGCAGCACCGTGGCCGGCTGCTCGACGCCGGCCGCCCGCAGGATCGCGGCCGCCTCGTTGACCAGCGTGACCAGGTGGTTGGCGCCGTGCGCGAGCGCCGCGTGATAGCGGGGCCGCTCGGCCTCGGCGATCCATTCCGGGACGCCACCCAGGTCGGCGACCAGGCGCGTCGCGAAGCCGCGATCGTCGGCGGTGACTCCCCAGGCGATGCCGGGCAGCCGTTCCAGATCCCCCGGCTCGCCGGTGAAGGTCATCGCCGGATGCAGGGCCAGACCGGTCACGTCACCGAGAACGGCCACGCCGTGCGCACCGGACGTGTGCGCGACCATGCGCGTCTGGGACAGGGCGCCCGTCTCGGCCAGGCCGGCGACCACCGCGCGGAGGGCGTCGTCGGGCACAGCCAGCAGCAGGAGGTCACGTGCGGCCCGGGCGACCTCGTCGGCCGGAAGCACCGGCACGCCGGGCAACAGGCGCGCGGCGCGCTCGAGCGAGGCAGCCGACACGGCGGCGGTGGCGGCCACGTCATGCCCGGCCGCACGCAACGCGGCGCCCAGCACGGCGCCCACACGGCCGGCGCCGACCACGCCGATGACCAGCGGTTCAGTCTTCATCTGTAGATCCAGTCCTCATTCACAGGGGTACCGGTCCGAGCCAGTATGCGCCCGTTTCACGGCCCGGAAACAATGGATGTGGCCAACCGCACCGGTCCCGTACGGTGGCGTGGTGAACGGGGTGGGCTGGCGCGCGGCGATGGAGGCGGCGCTCTATGGACCGGACGGATTCTTTGTACGGGACGGCGACGGGCCGGGTGGGCACTTTCGGACCAGCGTGCACGCGTCGCCGTTGTTCGCCGGGGCGGTGGCTCGGCTGATCGGGCGGGTTGACGAGGCGCTCGGGCATCCGCCGGTGCTCGACGTGGTGGATGTCGGCGCGGGGCGGGGTGAGCTGCTTGTGGCCCTGCTCGAGGCGCTGGAGGGCGACAGGGCGCGGGGGCGGCGCTCGGTGGAAGCCTGTGGACAGCCGACAGAAACGTCTGCCTGTGGACAGCCGACGGAAAATGTCGCCGCCGGCCGCTACGTTTCGGCCCACCCAGTGCACGGGGTGGGGGAGGTGGCGGCCGACGCGGACAAAAACGGCGAATCGGGCAGGGTGATGCGGCCGCTGGGGGAACGGGTGCGGCTGGTCGCGGTGGAAAAGGCGAGCCGGCCCGCGGGGCTGGACGGGCGGGTCGAGTGGCGAGAGCAACTGCCCGACCAGGTGACCGGGCTGATGCTGGCCACGGAATGGCTGGACAACGTGCCGATCGACGTGGCCGAGGTGGACGGCGACGGGGAGCCTCGGCGGGTGCTGGTCGACCCGCTTACGGGGGCGGAACAGCTGGGGCCGCTGCTTGAGGGCGCGGATCGGCGGTGGTGCGAGCAGTGGTGGCCGGCCGGGGGCGGTGAGCGGGTCGAGATTGGTTCGAGCCGGGATTCGGCCTGGCGGGACGCGGTGAGCCGGCTACGGAGGGGCCTCGCTCTGGCGGTCGACTATGGGCACCTGAGGGACGACCGGCCGCGGCCGGGGACGTTGACCGGGTTCCGGGGCGGGCGGCAGGTGGTGCCGGTGCCGGATGGGTCGTGCGATGTCACGGCACATGTCGCCATGGATGCGGTGGCGGTCGCGGGCGGTCACCCGTACACCCTGATCAGTCAGCGGGAGGCCCTCCGAGCGTTGGGGGTCGACGGCGCGCGACCACCGCTGGACCTGGCCCGCAGCGACCCGGCGGCTTATCTGCGGGCGTTGAGCGGGGCGGGGGCGGCGGGCGAGCTGACCGATCCGGACGGGCTGGGCGGGCACTGGTGGCTGCTGCAGTGGGTCGGGCTGAGCGAAAGCGGGCCGGGTAAAAGCGGGCCGGGCGAAACCGAGCGCGAGAGGCTGCTGCAGCCGGCGGGGCTGAGCGAAAGCGGGCCGGGCGAAAGCGGGCCGGGCGAAAGCGGGCCGGGTGAAACCGAGCACGAGAGGCTGCTGCAGTCGGTCGGGCTGAGCGAAAGCGCGCGTGGCACGATGCTCGGGTGAGTGATGTGCGGGAGATGACCGTCGGCACCGGTGCGGGGCTGGACACCGCCGACATGGTGCTGAACATCGGGCCGCAACACCCCTCCACGCACGGCGTGCTGCGGCTCAAGCTCACCCTGGACGGCGAGCGGGTGACCGCGTGCGAGCCGATCGTCGGCTACATGCACCGCGGCGCCGAGAAGCTGTTCGAGGTGCGCGACTACCGGCAGATCATCGTGCTGGCCAACCGGCACGACTGGCTGTCGGCGTTCAGCAACGAGCTCGGCGTGGTGCTGGCCGTCGAGCGGCTGATGGGCATCGAGGTCCCGGAGCGCGCGGTCTGGCTGCGGATGGCGCTGGCCGAGCTCAACCGGGTGCTCAACCACCTGATGTTCCTGGGGTCGTACCCGCTGGAGATCGGTGCGATCACGCCGATGTTCTACGCGTTCCGCGAGCGCGAGACCATCCAGGCGGTGATGGAGGAGGTCTCCGGCGGGCGTATCCACTACATGTTCAACCGGGTCGGCGGCATCAAGGAGGAGGTCCCGGCCGGTTGGACGCGGCGTGCGCGGGAGGCCATCGGTCAGGTCCGTCGCCGGATGCCCGACCTCGACCGGCTGATTCGCAAGAACGACATCTTTCTGGCGCGTACGGTCGGAGTCGGCGTTCTGACCGCCGAGCAGGCGGCGGCGTACGGCGCGTCCGGACCGGTGGCCCGGGCCAGTGGTCTCGACCTGGATCTGCGGCGGGACGAGCCCTATCTGGCGTATGACCAGCTGAACGTGCCCGTGGTGACGCGAACCGCCGGCGACTGCCACTCGCGCTTCGAGGTGCTGCTCGATCAGGTGTACGTGTCGCTCGACCTGGCCGAGCAGTGTCTGGACAAGGTGGACACGATCGGCGGCCCGGTCAACGTGCGGCTGCCCAAGGTGGTCAAGGCACCCGAGGGGCACACGTACGCCTGGACCGAGAACCCGCTCGGCATCAACGGCTACTACCTGGTGTCGCGGGGCGAGAAGACCCCGTGGCGGCTCAAGCTGCGCACCGCGTCCTACGCCAACGTGCAGGCCCTGGCCACGCTGATTCCCGGCTGTCTGGTGCCCGACCTGATCGCGATCCTGGGCTCGATGTTCTTCGTCGTCGGCGACATCGACAAGTAGGTCGCGTCACCAGTTCTTGCCGTGGCGCTCCTCGGCCTCGGACCAGCCCGGGTAGCCCTCGTCGACGGTGCCGAAGCCGCCGGCCTCCCAATAATTGCCGTTCCCGTAGTAGCCGTCGTCCTCGTCGTCCCCCGCCGCCGCGTGATCCGGCTTGGACCGCCGCCCGGTGTAACCGAGGTCGACCGCGGTGACGTCGGCCCGCCGCTTACCGCCCTGATCGCCGCCGGGCAACGCCCCGGAGTCGTCCACGCCGCGGCTCGCTCCATAGACACCGCCGCCGCCGGCGTAGGCCTCGCTCGAACCCGAGCTGTAGATGTCACCGGACGGCTGGCCGTCACCGTAGATGTCACCGGACCGATCGGCGGCGTAGATCTCCCCCGAGCGCTCGCCGCCGTAGATCTCCCCCGAGCGCTCGGCGCCGTAGATGTCACCGGACCGCTCGCCGCCATAGACCTCGCCCGAGCGGTCGGCGCTGCCGTAGACCTCACCGCCACGGTGGGCAGCCGGCTGCGGGCGGGCCTGCGGCGGGCGCCGGCCGGGGCCGGGAACGGAACCGGTGCCGCCGCCGGGGCCAGAAACGGTTCCGACGCCGGGGCCGGGACCAGGACCGGCGCCGACGCCGGGGCCGGAAACGGCGCCAACGCCCGGGACGGGAACGGCGCCAACGCCCGGGACGGGAACAGGACCGGTACCGACGCCGGGACCAGCGTCACCCGGGCCGGCGGCCCGGCCGGGCGGGTTCGGGGCGCGACCGGGCGGGTTCGGCGCACGGCCGGGTGGATTCGGGCCACGGCCAGGCGGGTTCGGGCCACGACCGGGCGGGTTCGGGGCGCGACCAGGCGGATTCGGGGCGCGGCCGGGGCCGGCGACCTGGCCCGGCTGCGGTGGGCGACCCTGGACCGGGCGACCGCCCGGGTGCGGCGGGTGCGGGCCGGGCCGGGCCGGGCGCGGATTGCCGTAGGTGCCGCCGGGCGCGGTTGGTTCGGCCGGCGTGGAAAAGACCGGCGGCACCTGGGCGGCGCCACGACCACCACGCGGCTCGGACCAGCCACCGGCCTCGTCGGCGCCGGACCAACCGGACTGATCCTCGTCGGACCAGCCGGATTCGTCGCCGTCGGACCAGCCGGACTGATTCGGCTCGGACCACCCGGGCGGGTCGGCCGGCCAACCGGGAGCGGAAGCGACACGCGCGGCCCGAGCCACCCCAGCACCACCACCAACAGCCGCGCCCCCGACAGCAGCTCCGCCGACAGCCGCGCCGCCGACAGCAGCACCACCAACAGCCGCGCCCCCAACGGCGGGACCGCCGACGACCGTGCCGGTGTTGGGGATCGGCCGACCGCCGGTGCGTTGACCAGGCTCGCGAGACGGAGAGACCGGCGTCGACGGACCGGCGCCCACTCCCCCGGGCGGCGCACCACCGGGACGAGGCGGCGCCCCGGGCCGGGAGCGGGGCCCGACCCCCGAACGCTGCGGCGGCACCGCCGCGACCGGCCCGTTCGGCACCGGTGCGACCGGGGCCGCGGCGGGCGCCGGCGGGGCGGGCGGCATCGCGCGTACCCGGGCGCTGACGGTGGCGATCTCGGCGCGCATCTCCTCGCGGAGCGCGCCCACCTCCTCGGCCACGCGGTCCTCGACCTGCATCCGCAGCAGGACCGGATCATTGCGGACCAGCAGCGACGCGCCGACCAGCACGACGCACACGGCGATCAGCAGCACCGCGAACCGGATCGGGCCCTGGCTGCTGCCCAGCATCACGACCAGCGCGGCCACCGGGGCGAGGCTCACGCCGCCCCAGACGAGCGCGCGCAGCAGGCGCGCGTTCTGCCCGTTTTCAGCAACCCGGTCGGATGACATGGACGCCGATGTTACTCATCCTCATCCGGGTACGAAACGGGCAGCGCCAGGCTTCCTGGTGAACATGAAATCCAGGGAGCCTGGCGCCGGGTTTGTCAATCCGGTCTAGCCCGCGGCCAGTGCCGCATCCGAGCTGAACACCAGGCCCACGCTGACCGTGCCCTGCTTGAGGCCGGTCTTGGTGAGCGGGCCGCCGGCGTCGAGCGAGGTGAACTTGCCGGCCTGGAAGTTGTACGTGGAGACGAGGCCGGCCTGGCACTTGGGCCGCTGCGGGCACTCTGGGGGCCCACCGAGCACGGTCGCCGAGCCGGAGCACTTGGCGGCCAGGTCGGACAGGCTCTTGACCGCGTTCTTGTCGGCGAACGCCTGGGTCACCGCGAACGCGTTCTGGTCCTGTGCGGTGGACGGCTTGCCGAAGACCAGCCCGGTCTTCTGGCCCAGCTCGGTCAGGGCGGTGATGGTCTTGTCGAGGTCGGGGGAGGACGGGTCGGCCGCCTTCTCGCCGTTGACCTTGCCGTTGAGGAAGCCGGCCAGGGTCGCCGCGTACTCGGGGACGACGTCGATGTCGCCCTTCTCCAGCGCGGGCTCGTACAGCTCGCGGTTGCCGATCTGCTGGACCTTGACCGTGTAGCCGGCCGAGGTGAGCGCGAGTGCGTACAGCTCACCCAGGGTGGCGTTCTCGGCGAAGTTGGCCGCACCGACGGTGATGGCGCCGCCCTTGCCCTTGGTGATGCCGGCCGTCACGTTGTTGGCCGTCGCGAACTCCTGCGCGGCCGCCTTGGACGACTTGCGGTCGACGTCGACGGCCTTGTTGAGCTCGATCAGCTTTTGCGTGTCGAGGGCGGCGGACACCTTGTCGAGCGCCGCGATCAGCTCGGGGCTGGACGACTTGGCGTTGATCGCCGGGATGACGTTGTCGGTGTTCTGCAGCTTTTTGTCGTCGTCGAGCACGACGAGCTTGTCACCGGCGGCGGGGGCGCAGCCCGCCCCGGAGGCACCCGCGGCCGGGGCCTCGGTGCCCGACGAGCCGGCGTTGCCACAGCCGGAGAGGATGACGACGGCCGCCGTTAAGGACGTGGCCGTCAGGAGCAGGTGTCGACGCATTACTGCCGCCTTCTGTGTCCCGGATCGGCGAGGTGGCCGAGCCGCGTGTCCGACGGGCAGTCGGTAGGGGCCGATGCCCGTATGAATCTTCCACTGCTCTTCCTACCTGCTGGGTATGACAACTTCGCAGGTGGTGTGGCGACCGTTACCCAGCCGGTACCGCCGCCGGGCTGGAGCGACGGCGCCGGCGAACCCGCAACGGCCGGGGGGTGACGGCGCGTTGAAGGATGGCCAGCAGGCCTTCGACGACCAGCGCGAGCAGGGCCACCACGATGCCGCCGGCGACGATCTGCCCGCCGCCGCCCTGGCTCATCCCGATACCGAAGCCGGCACTGATGATCTCGCCCAGGCCGCCGCCGTTGACGAAGGCGGCCAGCGCGGCCGTGGCCACCACCTGCACCGCGGCGGTACGCAGCCCGGCCGCCAGGTAGGGCACGCTGAGCGGCAGCTCGACCTGGCGCAACAGCTGCCCGCCGGACAGGCCCATCCCCTTGGCCGCGTCCCGGGTCTCGGGGTCGATCTGCCGGAGCCCGGTGTACGCGTTGGCCAGCAGCGGCGGCACCGCGAACACGGCCAGCGCCACGACCACCGGCGGCTGCCCGAAGCCGAGCGGGGTCAGCGGCAGGATGGTGAGCAGGGCCAGCGTGGGGATGGCCAGGGTGAGGTTGGCGACGGTGATGACCGCGCCGCCGCCCCGCCCGCGGTGGCCGAGCCAGATGCCGATCGGCCAGCCGATCACGCAGCCGAGCAGCACGGCCAGCCCGCTGATGGTCAGGTGCTCGACCAGCCGGTCGAGCAGTCCACCGGGGTTGGTCCAGTTCAGCGGGTCGTTGAGCCAGACGAAGCCCTGCTGGAAGTAGTTCATGACGCCCGCCGCCCCCGGATCCACGGTGTGAGTAGCCGGCCGACCCCGGCCAGCACCAGGTCGAGCACGAGCGCGAGGGCCACGCAGAGGATCGCGCCGGTGAGGATCTGGGCCTTGTAGAAGTTGTTGCGGAAGCCACCGAGGATGAGGTCGCCGAGCCCGCCCTGACCGATGATCGAACCGACTGTGACCAGCGCGACTGTAGACACCGTGGCCAGCCGGAGGCCGGTGATGATGCCGGGCAGGGCCAGCGGCAGCTCGATCCGGAAAAGGCGCCCGAACCGGCCGTACCCCATGCCCGCGGCCGCGTCGCGAACCTCGTCCGGAACGCCGGTCAGCCCGGCCAGCGAGTTGCGGACCAGGACGAGCAGGGCGTAGAGGACGAGGGCGACCAGGACGGACGCGATGTTGGTGGTGCCCAGCAGGGGGGCGAGCATCGCCAGCAGTGCCAGCGACGGAATCGTGTACAGGACGCCCGACAGTGCAAGAATCGGCCCGGTCAGCGGTCGTATCCAGTAGGCGACGACCGCGAGTGGTACGGCGACGACGAGCGCGATGAGCACGGTCTCCGCGGTGAGTTCCGCGTGGATGATCAGCTTGTCGAGGATCGCGTCGGCGTTGTCGCTCAGATAGCGCCAGGAGAACCACGGGTTTCCGGGCCCGTCATCGGCGGGCGCGGCCAGCGGGGACGCCGCGAGGTCCCACGACAGGAAGGACATACGTGGACGCTACCGCGATCACCGACTCCGGCGCTGGCCGGAGCGCGGCGTCGATCACGCTGGAGAATGTGGGGAAGGTCTATCCCGACGGGACCGTGGCGGTCGGCGACATCAGCCTCGACGTACCCGCGGGTGAGCTCGTGGTTCTGATCGGCCCGTCCGGTTCCGGCAAGTCCACCGTGCTGCGGATGATCAACCGGCTGATCGAGCCGTCCAAGGGGCGGATCCTGATCGACGGCGAGGACGTGACCGACCAGGATCCGGTCGAGCTGCGCCGCCGGATCGGCTACGTGATCCAGAACGTCGGCCTCTTCCCGCATCAGAGCATCCGCACCAATGTGGGTACGGTGCCCCGGCTGCTCGGCTGGCCCAAGAAGCGGACCAACGAGCGCGCCGACGAGTTGCTGGACCTGGTCGGCCTGGACCCCTCCCGGTTCGGTGGCCGCTATCCCAACGAGCTGTCCGGCGGTCAGCGGCAGCGGGTCGGGGTGGCTCGGGCGCTGGCCGCCGACCCGCTGGTGCTGCTGATGGACGAGCCGTTCTCGGCGGTCGACCCGATCGTGCGCGGCCGGCTGCAGGAGGAGTTCCTGCGGCTGCAGGCCGCGGTACGCAAGACGATCGTGCTGGTCACCCACGACATCGATGAGGCGGTACGCCTGGGCGACCGGATCGCGGTCCTCGGTGAGGGCGGCCGGCTGCTGCAATACGCGCCACCGCCCGAGCTGCTCAGCAAGCCGTCCTCGGCGACGGTGCGTGACTTCGTCGGCGCCGACCGGGGCATCCGCCGGCTGACCGTGACTCCGCTGCGTGACGCTCTGCGCCCGCTGGGCCGGGTCGAGGACATCGAGCGGCTGCCGACCGTGGAGGCCGGTGGCACGCTCTACGACGCGCTGGCCGCGATGCTCACCGCCGACGCTCTGAACGTGGTGGCGGTGGATGACGGCACGCCGGTCGGCACCGTCTCCCGCTCCGCGATTTTCGAGGTGCCGAACGCCGAGGCGGTTGCCTGAGGAAACTCTCAGCTTCCACATTGAACTAGGGTGCTAGGGTCATAGCACTTTAGTCGATTGGAGGCTGTCCGTGATCGATTTCCATCTGGACGCCCGGTCCGGCGTGGCGCCGTACATGCAGCTCATCCACCAGGTCCGGCGGGCCATGCGGCTCGGCCTGCTCAGCGAGGGCGACCAGCTACCCACCGTCAAAGAGGTGGTCGGCAAGATCGCCATCAACCCCAACACGGTGCTCAAGGCCTATCGCGAGCTGGAGTACGAGGGCCTGGTCAACCTGCGCACCGGGGTCGGCACGTTCGTCGCCCGTACGCTCAGCCCGGACACGTCCGCCCACGCCCCGCTGCGGGCCGAGCTGGAGCGGTGGCTGGCTCGGGCACGCGAGGCCGGGCTCGACGACGAGAGCATCGAGGCCCTGTTCGTCAGCGCTTTTCGTGCCCAGGCGGAGGCCCGATCATGACGGACGCGATCGTGACTGAGGGCCTGACCAAGAGGTACGGCCGCAAGACCGCGCTCAACGACTGCACGCTGAGCGTCCCCAGCGGCCGGGTCGTCGGCCTGGTCGGCCCCAACGGCGCCGGCAAGTCCACCCTGCTCCAGCTGGCCTGTGGGCTGCTGCGGCCGACGTCCGGCGCGATCCGGGTCCTCGACGGGCAGCCCGGCGACTCCCACCAGGCGGCCAGGATCGGCTTCGTCGCCCAGGACACCCCGACGTACGCGCACCTGAGCATCGCCGAGCACCTCCGCCTCGGCCGCGCCCTCAATCCGGGCTGGGACGACGCCCTGGCCCGGGACCGGATCGCCGCACTCCGGCTCGACCCGGCACAGAAGGCGGGCAAGCTCTCCGGCGGTCAGCGGGCGCAGCTCGCGCTCACCCTGGCCGTCGCCAAACGCCCCGACCTGCTGCTGCTGGACGAGCCGGTCGCCGCGCTCGACCCGCTGGCCCGGCGCGAGTTCCTGCAGGGGTTGATGGAGCACACGGCCGAGCACGGCACCTCGCTCGTGCTCTCCTCGCACCTGGTCGGCGACCTGGAACGCACCTGCGACTACCTGATCGTGCTGGTCGCGTCCCGGATCCGGGTCGCCGGCGACGTCGACGAACTGCTGGACCAGCACCACCGGGTCAGCGGGGCCCGACGCGAGGCCGGCACCCTGCCCGCCGGCCACGAGGTGATCCACCAGAGCCACGCCGGCAAACAGACCACGATGATCATCCGCAGCTCGGCCCCGATCGACGATCCCTGGTGGACCGTGGAGCCGCTCGACCTCGAGGACCTGGTCCTGGCGTACATGACCGAGGCCGCCGGCGCGGGCCCGGCGCGAGTGCTGGAGGGACAACGATGACCTGGTTGACGTGGCGACAGTTCCGTACCCCCATCGCCCTAGTCGGTGCCCTGGTCGCGGCGCTCGCGGTCGCACTCGTGGTGACCCGGCCCGCCCTGGTCGACCTGTTCCGGTCGACCGGGATGGACACCTGCGGCAGCAACTGCGCCAACCAGGCCAAGGACTTCCTGCTCCGCTCCGAGAGCCTGGCCGCCGCACCCCTGTTCCTGGCCGGCGCGGCCATGGTCTACCTGATCCCGGCCATCATCGGCATCTTCTGGGGCGCCCCCATGATCGCCCGCGAGCTCGAGTCGGGCACGTACCGCCTGGCCTGGAGCCAGAGCATCACCCGCACCCGCTGGCTGACGGTCAAGCTGCTGGCCGGCGCGGCCGCCGCGATGCTGGCGGCGGGACTGCTCAGCCTGGTGGTGACCTGGTTCTCCAGCCCGTTCGACACGGCACGGGCGAACCGGCTGATCCCCGAGCTGTTCGGAGCCCGCGGCATCGTGCCGATCGCGTACGCGGGGCTGGCCTTCGCTCTGGGCGTGCTCATCGGAACGGTTCTGCGCCGAACCGTCCCGGCCATGGCCCTCACCCTGCTCCTGGTCGTCGGAATCCAGGTGCTCATGCCGACCCTCGTGCGGGGTCACCTGATCACGCCCATGCACGACAGCGCGGCGATCACCGCCCAGCCCGGCGGCGGCGGCGAGGACTTCTTCGAGGAGTTCCTGATGAGCGACGACGGCAGCATGACCGTCGTCCCCAAGCTCGACAAACCGGGCGCCTGGGTGATGTCGAACCGCGCCGTCACCGCCGACGGGTCGACCTTCCGCGGACCGTACGACCCCAACTCCTGCGGGCGGGAAGCGGGCGGCGGACCGAAGAAGTGCGAGGAGTGGGTGCTGTCGCAGAACCTGCACCATGACGCGGTCTACCAGCCGGCGAGCCGATTCTGGCCGCTGCAGTGGATCGAGTCCGGGCTGATCCTGGCGGTCACGGCGCTGCTGGGCCTGCTCACCTTCTGGTGGGTACGCCGCCGCCTCAGCTGACCGGCGTACCGGGCGGTCCCGGGAGCGGGACCGCCCGGCCGTGGACGTGCCGTTGGGGGACGGATGGGCGGCACGCCCTGGTCAAGGCCGTGTTTCGCAGTCCCGCCGGGGCTGCGGCGTGGCCTACGACCGTGTGCCTCGGCGGCCGCCGAGGGTGACCAGTCCGATCAGCCAGCCGACGAAGATGCCGTAGGTGGCGCCGGACCCGGCCGACTCGAACGCGCGGAGCAGCGTCGGGTTGGCCAGGAACAGAGTGGTCAGGAGCGCGGCGAAACCGCAGGAGAAGATGTACGCACCCCAGCCGGCGAAGAACTGGCTGATCGTGCCGCGGGCCCGGGCGAGCTGAGAACCGGGCAGGAGGAAGAGGAAGAGCGCGGTCAGGACGACCACCAGGATCGCCCGGAGGTCCTGCACGACGATCTCGCGCAGGGAGTCACCGGAGTCGATGTACCACGACGGCCAGCCGAGCAGCCGGAGGAACCAGCCGCCCGCGGTCGCGGGATTCGTGTTGTCCGCCGCCCAGTCCCGGTACCACGGGCTACCGAAGACCAGGACTAATATCAGGGCGGCGGCGGTGCCCGCGCCGGGCGCGGACTTGTACTTGTTGCCGAGAGCCATGGGCCGCCTATTTCCCAGGCGGCCGGATGCTTCAAACGACGGCGCTGAATGTCCTATTTCTGCAGGTAGTCGATGAACGCGGCCCGCAGCAGGGGCTCCTGTTCGCCGTAGCCGTGGCCGGTCAGCTCACGCCACAACGCGACCGCCTCGTCGACCGTCGGACCGACCGAATTGGGCGCGCCGTCCAGTGCCGACGCCTCGTCCGAGTCGGGCAGGTGCTTGAACACCGACCAGAAGAAGCTCAGGTCGCGCTTCTCCCGCGCCTTGGCGAACGCGCGCTCGCGCAGCTCTTCGGTCTCCAGCGCGTCCAGCTCGGCAAAGCTCGCAGAGGTCATGGTCACAGTCTAGGCAGGGCTCCGGACCGACACTCCGAGGCGGCGGAACTGGGCCATCAACTCAGTCGTCCCAGCGGTCGGCGCGCTGCTGTGGCTGGGCGGGGGGCTGCTGCCATGTTTCCGGCTGGTCGGGGTGCCAGGTGCCGGCCGACGGGGCCGCCGTCATCTGCCAGTCGTCGTCGTAGCCGATGGTGGGCTGGGGGCGGCCGTACGTCTCGATCAGGCGGGTGACGACCAGGCCGGCACCGAGGAGGGCGGCGGCGATGGCGTACATGGCGATGTCGAGGTCGCGGCGGTCGGCGTAGTCCAGGAACAGGGTGAGCGCGGCGGTGGCCAGGAGCGTGCCGAAGATGCCGCCGCGCCGGCCGAACGCGCTGGTGCCGGCCAGCATCGCCACGCCGATGGCGATGCCGGTCCACTCGAAGCCGGGCTCGGGCTGGACCGGGGTGTTGGGCCGCACGGTGGCCAGCAGGATGCCGGCCACCACCGCGAACAGCGAGGAGAAGACCAGGGCGGCGACCACGGGCACGGTCACGCCGGCGCCGCGACGGCGGGCCGGGTCGGTGACCGGGCGCATCTTGCCGATGAACCGGCGCAGCGGCGCCACCGTGCCGGTCGCCCCGCCCAGCACGGCCAGCAGCGCGAACCCGCCGAACAGGAAGAACGCCTGGTCGGAAGGGTCGAAGGTGCCCTGCACGTTGACCGGGCCGGTGCGCAGCTGGTTGTAGACGACCACGCCGAGCCCGGCGGCCAGGGTGGCCACCCAGCCGGGCACGTGCAGGCTGATCACCAGGATGGCCACGGCCAGGCCGGCGATCGCGGCGATGATCAGCGCGGGGACGGCCGCCTGGAGCAGGCCCTTGTCGCCGTTCTCGGCGTACTGCAGCGACGCGGCGATCGCGATGGGGCCGACGGCGAGGTTGGGTACGCCGGCCCGCAGCGTCAACCCGGCCCCGAGGGCCAGCAGGCCGATCGCCGAGCCCCAGATGAGCAGCGTGTCCAGGGCCGGACGGCGCAGCGCGTCGGGCTCCAGTCGATACAGCAGGAAACCGATCGCCGCCACGGTGAGCAGCAGGACGATCTCCCAGCCGATGTGGATGCCCAGCCGGTCGCGGCCGGTGTCCTCGATCGGGACCAGGCGCAGCGGCGGCCCGCCGCCGTCGTCCGGATCGAGTCCGTGCCGGCTCCGGAAGTCCTGCGCGGCGTGACCTGTGCGGTACGCCGCTGGATCACTGACCTGCTCGTCGTACGCCATGTCCGCCTCCGCCCAGTCCTGCCCAGGATACGGATGTACCACCAGCGGGGTTCAAGACCAAGAGACAGGTCAGATGCGGTCGGGTGGAATGCCCGGCTCGTCGGTATCGTCCCGGTCCGGTGGGTCGGGCACGCGGCACGAACGCTCCAGCCAGAGCGCCGCACCGACCAGCGCCAGCGCCGCGACCACCCCGGCCGCGGTGGCCGGAAGTGAGTCGTTGGAGAACTCCCGGGACATGTCCAGGGCAAAGAACAGCAGCTGGCCGGCGCAGTATCCGCCGTACAGGGCGCCGGCCAGTGAGGACGCCTTGGCCAGGACCGCGTACCGGGCGACGGCCAGCGGCTCGACCGGCGGCGCGCCGCGTTTGCGCTGGACCCGGGCGGCCGTGTTCTGCGCGAGGATGCCCTCGGCGGCGGCCAGCGCGGCGATCACGATCACCGGCAGCCAGGGCGGGGCCGGCCACTCGTTGTAGAAGAAGCTGAGCAGCAACCACCCGACCGCCGCGGCGACCAGAGCGGCCACCACCAGCACGGAGATGCTGGTGGGACGGATCGAGGGGTCGGTGCGCGGACCGCTCGGGTTGTTGCTCACGGGTCCAACTGTAGTGACAGGCCGGAGCACGGGCTCATCGCGGCGGCGTCGGCGGCGAGCTCCGGCCGGGTGAGCAGGTCGGTGACCCAGCCATGGCCGGTGAGCTGGGCGTACGGCTGAATGTCGAGCCACGGCTTGAGGACGAAGGCCCGCAGATGGGCGCGCGGATGCGGCAGGGTCAGCTCGGGATCGTCACTGGTCACCGGCGTGTCGTCGGGGCCGTACACCTCGATCACGTCGACGTCCAGGGGGCGCGGCCCGAAGCGGCGGTCCGGGTCGCGGACCCGGCCGGCGTCCTTCTCGCAGGCCCGGGCCAGCTCGAGCCAGCCCGCCGGCTCGATGTCCGGATCCAGGACCATCACGACGGCGTTGAGGTACGCGGGCTGAGCGCGATCGTCCCCCCAGGGCGGTGTCTCGTACACGCCGGAGGCGAGCAGCACCCGGTCGCCGAGCAGGTCGACGGCCCGGCGCAGATGGCCGGCGCGGTCGCCCAGGTTGCTCCCCAGCGACAGGATCGCCCTGGTCACCGGGTCCTCCGCAGCACCACGGCGACGTCGGCGAACTCGTGCGGGATCGGCGCCTGCGGCTTGTGCACGGTGATCGTGGCCGCCTCGACCCGGGCGTCGGTCAGGCACTCGGCGGCCAGCCGGTCGGCCAGGGTCTCGATCAGGTCGACCGGTTCACCCGCGACGATGGCGGCGAGGCGGCCGGCCAGCTCGCCGTAGTGCACCGTCCGGGTAACGTCGTCGGTGGCCGCGGCCGGGGCTAGGTCCAGCTCGAGCTCGGCGTCGATGACGAAGTCCTGGCCCTCGGCCCGCTCGACGTCGTACACGCCGTGGCGGCCGCGGATCCGCAGGCCGGTCAGCCGGATTCGGTCGCTCACGGCGTACCCACCGAGGGTTTGACCAACCGCGGGGCGCCTGACGCGCGCCACACCTCGAGCGCGTCCCGGGTCGCGCGCACCTCGTGCACCCGCACGCCCCACACTCCGGCCGCCACCGCCAGCACGCTGGTGGCCAGCGTGGCCGCGTCGCGTTCGGGGGCCGGCCGCGGGATGCCGTCCGGCCCGGCCAGCAACCGGCCCAGATAAGACTTGCGGCTGGCCGCGAAGAGCACCGGGTGGCCCATCCCGAGCAGCACGTCGAGCCGGCGGGTGAGCGCCCAGTTGTGGGTGGCGTCCTTGGCGAAGCCCAGGCCCGGGTCGATGATGATCCGCTCGGCGGCGACCCCGGCCGCGAGCGCGGCCTCGACCCGCTGCGCCAGCTCGGCGGCGACCTCGGCGACCACGTCGTCGTAGCGGGCCAGGGCGTTCATGTCGCGCGAGGGCCCCCGCCAATGCATGATCACGTACGGGCAGCCGGCTCGCGCCACCAGCGGCGCCATGTCCGGGTCGGCCAGGCCGCCGGAAACGTCGTTGACCAGCACCGCCCCGGCCTCCAGAGCCGCCGCGGCGACCTCCGACCGGGTGGTGTCGATGCTGGTCGGCACGCCGGCGGCGGTGAGCGCGGAGATCACTGGGACAACCCGCGAGATCTCGGTACGCGCGTCCACGCGCTCGGCGCCCGGCCGGGTCGACTCGCCACCGACGTCGACCAGGTCGGCCCCGTCGTTCCTGATCGCAATGCCGTGCGCCACAGCGGCGTCGGTGCCGGCGTAGAGACCGCCGTCGCTGAAGCTGTCCGGGGTGACGTTCAGGACCCCCATCACCACGGGGTGATCCAGGCTCACTAGCTGGTCACCGATTATCACAATCCAAAACCTAGCCCCAGTCGATCTTCGTACGTATGTACTGTCGCGGCTGCCGCAAGGGGGATTCACCTGCGCCGTCACTCAGGTTCAGTCACGCCCTCACCTTGGGTAACGAATCAGGCAGCTTGTAGGTAAGAGGGGCGGCCCGTACGCTTCGGGACAGGCATCATTTGAAGGACCGAAGGAAGCAGATGGGCTAGCGGAGGACGGGTCGCCCTTACGGCTCACTGGACTCAGGTGCGCCAGAAGTAGCACCATATGGGGTTGCCGTCAGGCTTCACAACTGCAGTGATCGATCTTTCTGTCGGTCACCCGGGAGGTTTACCGATGATCGCCACCGACTTCGCCGCCCAGGCAGCGACGGTGCTTCAGCAAGGCGCAGTGCTCGCGGCCGATCAGGGCCAGATCAACACGAACGGCATAGTGTCGTTCTTCGCGAGCAACATCGCCCCGATCCTGCTCGCCGTGCTCGGCGTCATCTTCATCGGCCGAGCCAGCCGGGGCGAGATCTCCAAGGTCCTGACCAGTTCAGCGATCGCCATCGTCGGGCTCGCGTTCATCGCCGGCGCGGCCACGCTGTTCTTCGTCGGCGACCGCCTGATCGATCTGATCTTCACCTGAGCCATGCGCCTACGCACGGATGACGACATCTACCGGGCACGGCTCGTCTACCTCGGGCCGCCCGGCTACACGCTGCCGATGCACCTGCCGTACGCGCAGTATGGGATGTTCATCCTCCTTGTTCCGTTCTTTATGTTCTTGCACTATCTGATCTCGTTCGAGATCGATCCCTTCCCCGCGTGGGAGATCGCTCTCGCGATGGTCAGCACGTCGTACGTGTTCCGCCACGTCGACCCCGACCGGCCCGCCCGGGCGGTCATCCGCACCGCGCTCACCGACTGGCGGCGCACCCGCGAGCCGGCCGCCGAGCGACGCGACCCCCGTCTCGTCGCGACCCGCATCCGGGTTCGGGAGGAGCTGATATGAGACTGCCAAGTCCTGTCGCACGCCCGAGCGGGGCCACTTCATGACCACATCCCCTCCGCCGGGGCGTCCCCGCGGCGGATCTCCTCAGTCGGCCAGGCAAAGTAACGGTATGCGTTCGAATGATTACGCTGAGGCCAACGGTTCCGAGGAGTTCAACTCTCCCGACACCGAGTTGGTGACGAGTCCCGGGCACGGGGCCGTCGGAGTGTTCCAGGCGCCGCAACCGGTGCGCCCCCGCGCCAACGGCGGGCCGGGCCTGGACAACTCGCTGGACATCGACTCGCCGTTCCTCGATCTCTTCGGTGGGGCGCCCGCCTCGGCACCGCCGGTCCCGCCGCCGGCCGAGGAGCCGCACACCCCGCCGTCCGACGACGATGACTTCGACTTCGGATTCGAGTTCGAGGAGCGGACCCCGGCCGGGGCACCCGCGCCGGCCTCGGATTACGCGGCGCCGCCGGAGTTGGCGGTACTCGACCCCGGGCCGCCGCCGGAACTCGAGGTGACCCACCCCAACCTCCAGCCCGACCTCGCCTCGGCGCCGACCGTCGAGCAGCCGGCCGCGCGTGACGTCCCGGAGCAGCCGTCCTACGCGGACCAGCCCGCTTACCCGGAGCAGCCCGCTTACCCGGACCAGCCCTCCTACTCGGAGCAGGCGCACTTCGGGGAGGCTCGGGCGGACGGCGGAGAGTCGGCGTCGGGGTCGCAATCGGACCTCGACCGTCGCGGGGCCGCTCCGGCTGGGCCGCCGATCCAGCCCCCGCCGGTGCCGGCCGCGCCGCCGGTCGCTGAGACGGCCGACTACGACGAGGACTTCGGGGCCGGGCTGGAGGATTGGCCGGACGAGGTGCGTGGCGGGGCCGGAACGCCGGTTTCGCCCGCGGCGCCGCCGCGCCGGTCGGTCAGCGGGTCCCCGCTCAACCGGCCTCTCGACGCGCCGCCGCTCAACCGGCCTCTCGACGCATCGCCCTCCGACCGGCGGGTCGACGCACCGCCGTCCAACCAGCCATTCGACCCACCGCCGGCCGATCAGCCTTTCGACCCGCCGCCGGCCCACCGGCCTCTCGACGCGCCGCCGGACCGATCCCTGGGCCGGGCGCCGCGGGACGACCGGGCGCCACGGGATCGGGCGCCGGGGCGGGGACAACAAGAACGAACCCGCGGCCGGGCGGACGAGTCGCGCGGCCAGGCTGCTGACGGGACGCCGCCGGGACGGCCGGTTTCCGCGCCGCCCGTGTCGACAGCGCCGCTGTGGCAGACCGTCGCCACGCCCGACCGGCGCCACGCCAACGGGCAGCACCCCGGGGTCACACCGGTGCCGCGCGCGCCGGAACGGGAGCTCGAGCCTCTGCGCACCGGGCGGGCACTGGCCGAACCCGAAACGCGCGACCTGCCGGCCACGATGCCCGAGAAGGCGCCGGCCCGGAAGCGGAAGCGCACACAGCCCGACAACCTTCCCGCCGTACGCCGGAAGGAGGTAAAACCGGCGCCGCTGAAGCCCAACAAGATCAAGTTCAGCGATCGCGACCCGGCCATCGAGCTGGCCATCAGTGAGATCGCCGGCCACCTGACCTTCACCCAGTCCACGGTCACAGCCTGGTACTGGCTGCCCGAGGTGCGCTGGGCGTTCCGGCCCGACGCCGAACGTGAGGCCCTGCTCTCGGCCATCTCCGAGCAGTACGCCGGCCTGGCCGGGTTCCGGCTGCACCTGCGGCGGACCACGCGGCCGTTCCCGGCCGACGAGTGGGCCCGTACCGTCGACTCCCTGACCGCCAAGCCCTTGGCCGACGTGGCCGGCGCGACCTCCTGGTCCGACCACCTGGTCGCCGCGCAGCGGCACCTGCTCTCGGTCAACCACGCCGAAGGCCAGACCTACCTGGGTGTGACGTTCGCGCGGCGGTCGCTGGGCGACACGTTCTCCGAGCGCGTCCTGCGCGTGTTCGGCAAGGGCACCTCGGACGGCGAGCGGCGCAAGCTGGGCCGGACCGTCGAGCAGTTCGACGAGGTGCTGAACGCGTTCGGCATGCGTGGGCGGCGGGTCAGCCCACAGGAGCTGGAGTGGCTGCTCTTCCGGTCGGTCGCGCTGTGCATGGCGCCGCCCGGGCCGCTGTCCCCCGTGACCAGCGGGCAATGGGATTCCGGGGACCTGCTGGCGCTGACCGAGCAGGTGGAACGGTACCGCACGCCCTACGGCTCGACGGTCAAGCTGGTCAACCGGATGACCGGCGAGGAGCGGCACGTCGCCGTGCTGTCCGTCGGTCGCATGGAGCCGCTCGAGATCCCCGAGAAGCACGAGCCGTGGCTGCACTTCCACGAGCGCCTGCCGTGGCCGATGGAACTGTCGTCGCGGATCGACATCCTCGGCTCGGGCAGCTCGTTCAAGAACCTCGAGCACCGGCTGC
Source organism: Actinoplanes sp. NPDC049265 (assembly GCF_043197135.1). Lineage (NCBI taxonomy): Bacteria > Bacillati > Actinomycetota > Actinomycetes > Micromonosporales > Micromonosporaceae > Actinoplanes > Actinoplanes sp. NPDC049265. The sequence continues at coordinate 150,631 of NZ_JBICSP010000006.1, forward strand.
GGATGATCCGGTCCCAGCAGCTCGACTACGCCGAGCACGGCATCGACGCCCCGCCCGAACTGGAACGCCTGGCCAAGCGGGCACTGGTGATCGGCGACGAGATGACCACGGGACTTCCGGTCGAGTCGGCGCGGGCGCACGGCTGGCATCGGATCGCGGTCGGTGGGCGTACCCGGGAAGAATGTCTCGAACGAGCCCGCCGCCTGATCCAGCTCTACTCGCGGGAGCTGCGGATCTCGCTGCAGCATCCGAAGAACCAGGATCAGCTGGCTCGCGAGTTCATTCCCGGCGAGCCGATCGCCAACACCGGCTACGTGCGGCGGATGCCGGTCAAACTGCTGGCGGCGGCACTGCCGCAGGCCGCGTCCACGGTCGGTGACCGGCGGGGCGACCTGATCGGGCGTACCGCGGGAACCTGCCGGAGGCCGGTCTTCCTCGACCTGCACTTCCCGATGGAGGTGCGGGAGCGGTCCGGGCTGGGTGTCTTCGTGGCCGAGCCCGGTGGTGGCAAGTCGACGCTGATGGGCGCCCTGGGGTACCTCAATGCGCGGCGGGGCGTGCAGGTCACGCTGCTCGACCCGTCCGGCCCGCTGGCCCGGCTGTGCCAGATGCCGGAGCTGCGGCCGTACTCCCGAGTCCTCAATCTGACCGGCTCGGAGCAGGGGACGCTGGCGCCGTACGCGCTGATCCCGACGCCGGTACGCAGCGAGTTCCCGGCCGGCCCCGGCGGCGACCGGGAATACGAGATCGGCGTGTCCAACGCCCGCGCCGAGCGCCGCATGCTCGTGCAGGACATCTGCTCGATGCTGGTGCCGCCGCAGGTGGCCAAGGAGGCGTCCACGGCGACGCTGCTGCGGCACGCGGTGCGGCAGGTGCCGGCCGAGGAGACGTCGACGCTGGACGATGTCGTGCGTACGCTGCAAGGCCTCGACGACGACGGCAAGGAGCTGGCCAACCTGCTCCTGGACACGGCCGAGATGCCGCTGGCGCTGCTGTTCTTCGGCTCCCCGCCCAGGCATCTGCTGGGCGCCGACGCCACGCTGACGGTCATCACCATGGCCGGCCTGCGCCTGCCCGACCTGAAGATCGAGCGCGAGTACTGGTCGGCCGAGGAAAGCCTCGCCCTGCCCATGCTGCACACCGCGCACCGCCTGGCCGTCCGCCGCTCCTACGGCGGCTCGATGTCGGCCCGCAAGATGGTCGGCCTGGACGAGGCGCACTTCATGGAGGGCTGGCGCTCCGGCCGTTCGTTCCTGGTCCGCCTGGCCCGAGACTCCCGCAAGTGGAACCTGGCGGCGCTGGTAGCGTCGCAGAACCCGCGCGACATCCTCGGCCTCGACGTGCAAAACCTGGTGTCGACGGTGTTCGTCGGCCGGATCGCTGAAGACCAGGAGATCGCCAGCGAGGCGCTCCGGTTGCTGCGGGTGCCGGTCCACGACGGGTACGAGGCCACGCTGGCGTCGCTCTCCCAGGTGGACACTTCGTCCGCCACCAGACTCGGTTTCCGTGAGTTCGTGATGAGGGACGTGGACGGGCGGGTGCAGAAGGTCCGGGTCGACGTGTCATACGTCGACGGCCTCCTCGACCACCTGGACACGACACCGGCGGCCCAGGCGCCCCCGGTAACCACCATTCCGAGCATGTCCGACCTGGAGGGTTGAGATGATGCGGCGGGCCCTGGCGACGGTGTTGACCCTGCTGGTAACAGCAGTAGCGTCGATCGCGTGGGCGGTGGCGGCCCCTTCCGCCGCAACCGCAACCCCGCTGCGGGTACCGGGAGGTGCGTGCAACACCCAGGAATGGCAACAAGATTTCAGGTCGTGCCTAGTTCGCGCAAAAGTTGACATCAGCGACGCGGTGGACTGCAAGAAGGCGCCCACCCCCAGCAGCCCGGACTCCGGTTTCGGAGGCTGGTTCGCCGAACGTCCGCCGACGTCCAACAACGGTGTTCGGGGCATGTATAGCCGGTATGGGTACGCGGGCTATTCTTACACCACATACAGCCCGAACGACAGTTGCGCATCATCCCTGATAGATCCTGAGTACAAATTCGAAACCACAGTAGCCAACGGCGAGTTCATGATCGCCACGGCGATTATTGGCGCCTCAAATGCCGTCCGAGAGAGGGCATGGGACCCAAAGTCACTGTGGGGTTGGGCTGACCCTCTTGTAGAGCAGGCAACCAAGGCCATTTACGAGAAGGTATTCAGCGTATTCGGTGTCGTTACTCTGGCGGTAGTCGGCCTGTATCTGATTTGGCGATCGCGCCAGGCAGAAATGGGCGCAGCGACGACCACTGCCGGGTGGGCGATCCTTGTCATGGTTGCGGTCACGGCCATCGCGGCATGGCCGGTGAGATCCGCAAACATCGCCGATCAGAGTCTGATTTCGACCCTTGGCGTGGTGCACGACGCGGTTGGCCCACGCCAGGCGAACGGCCGATGCGACGATCCCACGCCCGGTGCTTGCCAGGACAAACGTCCACCAGCCGCTCGAGCGAGTGATACTGCAACTGAAACCATGCTTTATCGAAATTGGCTGCGAGGACTACTCGGGTCAGCTGACAGCCAGGTCGCCAAGAGATACGGACTCGCGCTTTATGATGCCAAGTCTTACTCCTGGCAGGAAACTGACAAGCTCAACGCTAATCCCAAGACCCGCGATGCGCTGATCAAACAGAAGGAAGAGCAGTGGCACCAGGCCGCGAAGCTCGTCCGGCAAGATGATCCCGAGGCATACGATTACCTCACCGGCGAAAGGGGAATGGAGCGGATCGGATCCGGCTTCATTGCGCTTCTGGCCGCAATCATGTTTGCGCTTTTCGATTTGACCGCATCCTTGCTGGTGCTACTCGGCTTCCTGATCTTCCGGTGGGCGGTGATCGCTGCCCCGATCTTAGGCACGGTCGGCTTGTTGCGCCCGGCCAGCGCAGGTATCAAGCGCCTGGGCAATGCCGTGGTCGCAGCGGTGTTCAACATCGCGATCTTCGGCACAGGCTCAGCTGTCTACCTCTTTGCTGTTGATCTGATCATGAATACTCCAAGCCTGGCCGGTTGGCTACAGGTCGTTCTGGTCTTCCTCTGCGGCGTAGTGGGTTGGGTATTGCTTCGGCCCTACACACGCGTCACGCAGCTCGGAGGCAAGAATTCGACACAGCAGCTGTCTCGGCTCTTCGAGGGGATCATGGCTCGTCGTGGCCGGGAATATGTCGTCAGTGACGACGATGGCAGATCGAAAACCATCTTTGTCGATCCGGTGGGTGGCCCTCCATCTATTCAGCAACGACCCGAGAGCCGCGGCGAAGATCCGTCACAGACTCAACCGGGTCGGAAGCTACCGTCGCTAACCGGACGTGGCGATCAGAGGCCCGAGACGACAGCCCCTGCACCCCGGCGCGAGGGATCAGAGAGCCACAAGGAGGACGTGCCGGCAACACGCGAACCGGCTCCGGCACCTTCACCTCGCCGTGCGCCCAGTTGGTCCGAGCCCGACGTCGCTGATCAGCCGGCGTCCTACGCCATCTACCGACCTGAGACAGGCAGCACGACGAGCGAGCCATCAGAGCCGCGAGTACGCACCGAGGCGAAGTGATCTTTGATGGCTCCGCACTTACTAGAACGTGGCTTGTCCGGCCTATTCCGGTCACGATGGGGCGTAGCCATCGTGATTGCGATAATTGTGCTGGCCGTCGTTGGAGTCGGCCGAATCTTCTCTGACGGGTCTGACCACAGTAAGGACCCGCTCGGATCGATCTCGCCGGCACCCGCGCTCACCGTGGATCCGGCTGATGAGGACAGTGTGATCTCACCTGACCCACCGCCGTCGCCCACCACCAGCCCTGGAACCGCCGCCCCGGAGGCGGTGGCCTACGCCTTCGCTGGCGCTTGGGCAGATCACGACAATGTATCCGCGAAGACATGGCGTGATCGCCTGGTGCCCAACGCGACCAAGGAACTGTCGGCTGAGCTTGCAGACACTGATCCAGCGGACGTTCCAGCGAACCGTGTGACCGGACGTCCGGAAATCCGTCCCGTCGGCGACGGGCTGATTGACGCTGTCGTCGTTGCTGACACTGGCACACTCACACTTCGCCTGGTATCGCCCGAAGGGCGATGGGTGGTCAGTGGGATCGATTGGGCCGAGTCATGAGTCTCCGCCGGCCGCGCCACGTCACTCTGTTGGTCGCTTTGGTTGCGACACTGGCGCTCATCTGTTGTGGCGGTAGCGCGAGCGCGATCCTCCTCGGGGGTTTGGGCGGGGAGGAAAAGGCCAAAACCCTTTCGACATCGGAGTGCGGGCAGGGCGGTCCGATCGATGTGAACGGTGAGCTACCTACACTCCCGCAGTACGGTCCTGAGCAGATGCGCAACGCGGCGGCAATCATCAAGGTGGGCTCGGATCTGAAGCTTCCTCCACGGGCATGGGTGATCGCCATTGCGACGGCCATGCAGGAGTCGCGACTTCTCAATCTCGGCAACCTGGGAAAGAGGAATGATCACGACTCGCTCGGACTTTTCCAGCAGCGCCCCAGCGCGGGCTGGGGAACACCCGGGCAAGTACGCGATCCCGTCTATGCGAGCCGGAAATTCTACGAAAAGCTGCGGACCGTTAAGAATTGGGAGAACATGTCGCTCACGCAGGCGGCACAAAAAGTTCAACGCAGCGCTTATCCCAACGCCTACGCCAAACATGAGCCGCTGGCGACGCAGATCGTTAATAAGCTCGCCAACGGGGCAGCCAACGCCGTTGGAAAATCAGTGGCGATGGTCTGCGCGGCCGGCGGGCAGGTCGCCGCATCTGGTTGGAGGATCCCCCTCAAGGCGACGGTCGGCTCGGGGTTCCGCACTCCCCAACGTCCCACCCACCAAGGCGTCGATCTCATCGTCCAGCGCTACACACCGATCGCGGTTGTGGCGAGCGGCGTGGTCTCGGTGGTCAAGTGCGACGAGGACCATCGCGGACGCCGTACCTGTGACGTTGACGGCTACCCAGGTAAGGGTGGTTGCGGCTGGATGGTGGAGGTCGTGCATGCAAACAAAGTCATGACGCGCTACTGCCACATGGTGCAACATCCCTTCGTCAAGGTCGGTCAGCAGGTCACTGCGGGTGACATCATTGGCCGAGTGGGAACTAGCGGCAACTCCTCCGGACCTCATCTGCATTTCGAAGTGCATATGGGTAACGACCGCACCAGTGGCGGGGCCGTCAATCCGGCGGACTACATGCGACGGCAGGGCGCGCCCCTCGGAGGCGACGAGTGAACAGCCGCCAGCTACCGGATCCGTTCACCGGACCGGCCGATTGGATGGACGCGGCTCCCAGACCGATCGTGCCGACGCCTGCGAACATGGCGGGGGCCTTGCGAGGGCGCCGCGTCTTGATCGGCCTGCCTGGTCAGGGATGGCGGGGCGACATGAGAGCCGATGAGAAGGTGGTGCAAGGCAGTCGGACCTACGTGCCCGTCATGCCGGAGTCAGAATGGTATCGCGCTGAGTCGGAACGCACGGAGGTCTTCGCGCCGATGGTGCCGGTCGAGCGCGTATGGGTCGAAGAACTTGGCCTGGCGGCCTCGCCTTCGCCCCTCGACGATGTAGTGAACAGGCTCGTCTCGCTGGACGATCCCCCGCGACGGACACCCGTGGCAGCCCGCGCCATCCCAACTCTCACGGGTAGGCGGGCAGTCCAACTACTCGAGGACGGCGGTGAACGCCGCGACCTTCGGTGCGTAACTGAGCTGCACACCAGCGACGATGGCGGAATTTGTGCCCGCGTGGCCACCGAACTGGATTGGTACCGCTGGGCGTGGAGCGGCAAAACACCCAGCACCTTGGAAGTACCATTGGAACTCTTGTGGATTGAATAAGCTCAAGCCATTTTGGATCCACCGCAGAGCTGCCATTGGTCGCCCGTTCTTTTGACGTCGAATTGCCAATCTTCGTCACGACTGCTCAGCATTTGTCCCTGATCAAAGCCGGATATGGTCAGCGTGACACCTACCGACTCCTGTTCCTGGCCGGTGGTCGTGCGGGTCAACGCACCCCAGCTCACCATGACCGAAACCTTCTGCTCGGTTTCCCGCCGCAGAATCTCGCTTCGGAGAGCAGCGACCGCCCTCAGGTCCGGCTTTTCACATGTGAAGAGGCTGGATTGCTTGTCATCTCTATCGACGAGGAAGGCGATCAGGAAACTGTCGGTTACGACATCCGGTTCGCTCCGATCAATCTTGGTGGCTCGATCGTAGAGGGAGACGAAGACTCCTACGCCGCCTAGGCAGAGTAAGGACAGGATGCCTGCGGCCATGGCCAGGAGAAGGCGGGCTCGGCGGTTGGGAGGCTTGGGCGACGAACTGGCGGGAGGCGGCGGGGGGAGCGCGCCGGAGGGTGGCGCCGCCGGGGAGGGCTGCTCGGGCTGGGGTGGCGGCTCCGGGGGGTGCACACCGTCGACTTTAGTGGCTCTGGAGGATCTATCGACCGGCGCCACGGAAAGGTGCTGTGGCTACGGAACGCAAAGGGTCGGCGTGGCTGGGATACGGTTTGAGCGCACACAGGGAGGTGAGGCGGTGGCGGAGTCGAGTTCCCGGATCGATCAGGCCGCTGCCCTGCACCGGCAGGCCGAGGCCACCGTCGCGGCGGCGGCGGCCGTGCTTGATGGGCAGGCGCCGGCCGCGGGTGATCCGCGGGAGCAGCATGCCCTGGCCGAGGAGTTGCGGGCGGCGGCCAGCGCGCTCGCGCCGGGGTGGCTGGGCGCGCCGCTGGAGGCCCGGTCGGCCAACACGCCGCTGGGCGGGGCTGGTCTGCCCCAGTTCGTGCGGGTGGGGGTGGCGCAGCCGCTCGATGATGCGACCTTCCCGGCGATTGTGCCGCTGCTGGGGTCGGGCAACCTGACCATCGACCAGGATGCCCGGGACGCGCGGGTGGCGGGACTGTTGCGCAGCGTCGTGCTGCGGTTGCTGGCGGCCGCTCCGGCCGGGTCGCTGCTGTTGCGGGCGGTCGACTGTGCGGGCGGCGGGACGGTCTTCGCGCCGTTCGAGCCGCTGATCGGGACCGGCGTCCTCAATCCGGTCGCCACTGACCAGGAAGGTCTGCGGGAAACCCTCAACGACGCGCAGAAGTGGGTACGAGCGCGGCGTGGTGATGGCGCCCGCCGCAGCCGCCGGGACAAGGTCATGCTGCTGGTGATCGCCAGCCTGCCGCCGACCGCGTGGGGTGAGCTGCCGCAGATCGCGCTGCTGGCGCAGCAGGGGCCGAGTGTCGGCCTGCATCTGATCGTGGCGGGCTGGCCGCCGCCGCCGGAGAACACGGGTGACAGCCAGCAAGGAATGCTGCGGGATGCCACCGCCATCGCGTTGCTCAATCCGGATGTACGCATCGGCAACACGCCTCTCGGCGCCTTCACCGCGGGGGTCGACGGCTTCTTCGACGTGCCGGTCTTCCTCGACGACGACCCGCCGCCGCACCTGATCGACGCGGTCTGCCAGGAGCTGGCCGCCAGTTCGGCCCAGGCCGCCCAGGTGATGCTGTCCGACCTGCTACCGGACCCGCGTGAGGAGATCTGGACGGCCGACGCCGCCGACGGGCTGAGCACGCCGGTGGGGCAGGCCGGCGACAACCCGGTGGTGCTGCAGTTCAACGACCTGACGCCACACTGGATGGTCGGCGGGCGGTCCGGCGCCGGCAAGACCGCCTTCCTGATCAACGTGCTGTACGGGCTGTGCGCCCGGTTCAGCCCGGCCGAGCTGGCCCTCTACCTGCTCGACTTCAAGGAAGGCGTCTCGTTCGCCGAGTTCGTGCCGACCCAGCGTGACCGCACCTGGCTGCCGCATGCGCGGGCGGTCGGTGTCGAGTCCGACCGGGAGTACGGGCTGGCCGTGCTGCGCGAGCTGGACGCCGAGATGACCCGCCGGTCGGTGGCGTACAAGCGGGCCGGTGTGACCAAGTTCGCCGACCTGCGGGCGGTGGCCGCCGAGGAGGGGCGCGGCAAGGCGCTGCCCCGGGTGCTGTGTGTGATCGACGAGTTCCAGGTGTTGCTGGCCGGCAATGACCCGATTGCCACTGAGGCGGTGGGGCTGCTGGAGTCGCTGGCCCGCAAGGGCCGCTCGTACGGCATCCATCTGGTCCTGGCCAGTCAGACCGTGCTCGGCGTGGAGGCGCTGTACACCAAACGCGATTCGATCTTCGGTCAGTTCCCGGTGCGGGTGGCCCTGCCGGGCGGCGGTGACGTGCTCGAGCCGACCAACGACTCGGCGGCCGGCCTGGCTTTGGGCACCGCGGTGGTGAACACGGCCGGTGGCCTCGGCGGCCCGCGTGGCGCCACCCGGGCCCACGAGCGGCATGTGCGTTTCCCCGACCCGCACGCCGACAAGGACGCGCTCAGCGAGCTGCGCCACAAGCTGTGGGGCGCCCGTGATCCGGAGTCGCCGCCGCCGCGCATCTTCGCCGGCTACGCGCAGCAGCACCTGGCCGACGACCCGACCTACCGGGCCGCGCTGGCCGGGCGGGCGGGGCGGCCGGCCGCGCTGGTCGGCCGGGTCATCGACGTGCAGCTGTCGACCGCATCGTTCCCGTTGGACGCGTCGCCGGGGCGGCACCTGGCGATCTTCGGGACGCGACCGGACGGGGCCGAGGTGTTGCAGGCGGCCGCGTTGGGTGTGGCGGCGTTCCACGCACCGCGTACCGCACGATTTGTGATCTCGTCGTTGGTCGCCGAAGGCGATGAGCTGGCCAACGACCTCGCAGCCGAGATCGGCCACCGGCAAGAGGTGGTGGCGGTGGGCGCGTCCGGCCTGGCCGCCCAGCTCAACCTGGAGCGGCCGAGCTATCTGGTGGTGTTCGGGATGGATGCGGCCAGCCCGGGGACGCTGCCGACGCTGCGGCAGGTGCTGCGGGACGGGCCGGGCCGCGGCGTGCACCTGCTGTCGTGGTGGCGCGGGCTGCGGCGGTTCACCGAGGAGACGGGCGGCAGCGCGGGCCGGGAGGACGTGGCCGGGCTGCTGTTCCTGAACACGGCCCAGCAGGATGTCTGTCTGATGCTGGGCCGGCAGATCGACTGGCAGCCGCGCCCGAACCGCGCGTTGCTGCACGACCGGCACGCCGACCGGGTGGATGTGCTGGTGCCGTTCGTGCTGCCGGAGGCGGAGGAGCCGTGACGGAGCCGACCACCGACGAGATCATTCCGCAGCAGCAGTCGCCGGCGCCCGCGCACGGGCCGTGGGCGGATTATCTGGCCGCGGCGCAGCGGTTGGATGCGGTGCGTCGCGAGGCCAGCGTCACGGCCGGTGAGCAGGCTGCGGCTTTGCAGGCCGCGAGGCAGGAGCTGGCGGGGGTACGCGCACGGCTCGCACCGCAGCGCGCCCGGTTGGTGCAGGAGTTCGGCGTACCCGAACAGGATCTTGTGCCTCGGCCGGCCGAGCAGGCGGCTGCGGCACCCACGGTGAACGGCGGTCCGGCCGCGGCCCTGGCCGCATTGCGACAGTCCCGGGGGACAGCGGACGCGGCCGACGCGGCGATGCTCGGCTCCCCGGCCCGGCGGGTCTCGTCGCTGCGGCCGTGGGCCCGCAATCTGCTGATCTACGGTCCGTTCGCGGCCGCGGTGCTGATCGTGCAGATCGTGCTGTATCTGGTGGCGCCGCCCGGCTCGGTGCCCACGTACGCGCTGCTGTGCGGGCTGAGCATGCCGGTGATGGCGTTCGGGCTGGGCTGGGTGACGATCGGTTTCGTCTACGGCGGCGGCCCGGAGAAGGTGGATCGCACCCCGGTCGTCGGTGTGATCGCGTGCCTGACGCCGGTGCTGCTGACCTGCATGGCCGTCGGGCTGCTGCAGTTCATCAAGTAGGAGGTGCGGCGGTGGCGAGCGTCGAAGAGGTCAAGGCCAACGTGCGGGCGTCGGTGGACGGCACGCAGCGGGCGGTGACCGGCATCCAGCACGTGTCGGAGCAGCTGGACGACGCGCTGGCGCTGCTGCGGCTGACCGCGGTGGGGTCGTTTCACCCGTCCGTGGCGTCGGCGATCGCGCAGCTGGAGCAGGCCCGGATGCGGCTGGACGAGGCGGCGACGCTGGCCCGGGCGGCGATCGACAGCGCCGACACCTACCGGATGATCGTCTAGGCGGTCTCGGCCGTCAGGTCGACCTCGATGAGTTGGCCGCGGTAGCCCAGGGCGGCGACCCCGAGCAGGGTGCTGGCGCTGGTGAAGGCCGGCGCCAGCGGGGATCGCATCAGGCGGTGCCACACGTCGGCCAGCTCGCCGCTGTCGGTGCTGACCACGTACACCACCGAGCGCACCACGGCGTCGGGCTTGACCCCGGCCGCATCGAGGACGGCCAGACAGTTGGCGATGACCTGGTCGGTCTGGGTCAGGAAGTCGTCACCGACGATCTTGTCGTCGACGTCGAGCGGACACTGGCCAGCGAAGTGGATCATGCGGCTGGCGGAGGAGACCGTGATGTGGGCGTAGCCGTCCGGCCGATGCAGGCCCGGCGGGTTGAAACGCTGCATGGTCACCTCGCGTTGATCAGGGCCATCGCTTCCGCGCGGACCTTGCCGTCGCGCTGGAACGCGCCGCGGACCGCCGAGGTGACCGTACGGGCTCCGACCTTGCGGATGCCACGCATTTCCATGCAGAGGTGCCGGCATTCGAGCACCACGATGACCCCGCGCGCCCCGAGCTGCTTCATCAGCAGGTCGGCGATCTCCGAGGTGAGTCGTTCCTGCACCTGCGGGCGGCGGGCGAACACCTCGACCAGGCGGGCGAGCTTGGACAGCCCGGTGATGCGGCCGTCGGTGCCGGGGATGTAGCCGATGTGCGCGCTGCCGACGAATGGCAGCAGGTGGTGCTCGCACATGCTCTGCACCTCGATGTCGCGGACCAGCACGAGTTCCTCGTGGTCGGCCTCGAACGTCGTGGTGACCACCCGGGCCGGGTCGACCCGCAGGCCGGCGAAGAGTTCGGCGTACGCCCGGGCCACCCGGGACGGGGTCCGTTCCAGACCGTCGCGGTCCGGATCCTCGCCGATCGCGATGAGGATCTCCCGGACCGCCTTCTCGATACGCGGAAGGTCGACGGCGTCCTCGACGGGAGACCCGTTGAGTTTGCCGTCGACCAGTCGCGCGGCGAGATAGTCGAGCTCGCCGATCAGTGGCCGCCTTCCGCCCCGTTACTGCCGGCCGTGCCCGAACCCCCGGGCACGATCGCCGCCTGACCGTCCGCCTCGGCCTGCGCCTTGAGCGTGGCCTGCTCGGACGGGGTGAGCACCGGAGGGGCCGACGACGGCAGACGCTTGCCGAAGCCGTTGAACGGAGCCATCGGAGGACGCTTCTGCACACGGGCGCAGATGCGGTTCATGTCGTCCTGGGTGATGGTTTCCTTTTCCATCAGCTCGAGCACCATGTCGTCGAGGACGTCCCGGTATTCGACCAGGATTTCCCACGCCTCGTCGTGCGCGAGCTCGATGAGCGCCCGGACCTCGCTGTCGATGTCGGCCGCGACCGAGTCGGAGTAGTCCTTCTCGTGGCCCATGTTGCGGCCCATGAACGGCTCGTCGCCGCTGGTGCCGTACTTGACGGCGCCCAGCTTGGAGCTCATGCCGTACTGCGTGACCATGGCGCGGGCCAGGCTGGACGCCTTTTCGATGTCGTTGCCGGCGCCGGTGGTGGGCTCGTGGAAGACGAGTTCCTCGGCGGCCCGGCCACCCAGCGCGTAGGCCAGCGTGTCGATCATCTCGGCCCGGGTCTGGGTGTATTTGTCCTCGGTCGGCAGGACCAGCGTGTGGCCCAGCGAGCGGCCGCGCGGCAGGATCGTCACCTTGTGCACCGGGGCGGAGTGCGGCAGAGCGTATGCCACCAGCGCGTGACCGCCCTCGTGGTACGCGGTGATCTTCTTTTCCTTGTCGCTCATCGCCCTGGTCTTGCGCTCCGGTCCGGCGATGACGCGGTCGATCGACTCCTCGAGGAACTCGTTGGAGATCGCCCGCTTTTCGTTCCGCGCGGTGAGCAGTGCGGCCTCGTTGATCACGTTGGCCAGGTCGGCGCCGGAGAAACCGGGCGTCCGGCGGGCCACCGAGTCGAGGTCGACGTCGGGCGTGAACGGCTTGCCCTTGGCGTGCACCCGGAGGATCGCCTTGCGGCCCTCCATGTCCGGGTTGTCCACCGGGATCTGCCGGTCGAAACGGCCCGGGCGCAGCAGCGCCGGGTCGAGGATGTCGGGCCGGTTGGTCGCCGCGATCAGGATCACGCCGCCCTTGGTGTCGAAGCCGTCCATCTCGACCAGCAGCTGGTTGAGCGTCTGCTCGCGCTCGTCGTGACCGCCGCCCATGCCGGCACCGCGGTGCCGGCCGACGGCGTCGATCTCGTCGACGAAGACGATCGCCGGCGCGTTGGCCTTGGCCTGCTCGAAGAGGTCGCGGACGCGGCTGGCGCCGACACCGACGAACATCTCGACGAAGTCCGAGCCGGAGATCGAGTAGAAGGGCACCCCGGCCTCACCGGCGACCGCCCGGGCCAGCAGCGTCTTGCCCGTACCGGGTGAGCCGAACAGCAGCACACCCTTTGGGATCTTGGCGCCGAGGGCCTGGTATTTGGCCGGATTCTGCAGGAAGTCCTTGATCTCGTAGAGCTCCTGGACCGCCTCGTCGGCCCCCGCCACGTCGGCGAAGGTGGTCTTCGGCGTGTCCTTGGTGATCATCTTCGCTTTGGACTTGCCGAAGTTGAGCACCCTCGAACCGCCGCCCTGCATCTGCGACATGAACAGCAGTAGCAGGATCACCAGGATCGCGATCGGTAGCAGGTTGATCAGGAGACTGAGCAGGATGCTGTCGCCCGAGACGGTGGTGTTGAAGTTCTCCTGGATGCGCCCGGCGGCCTTGGCCTGCTGGACCGCGTCGAGGATGCGGTTGCTCGCCTCGTACGGGTACTGCGTCTCGATCAACTTGGTCTGTTTGCCGGCGAAGCGCTCGTCGGAGACCAGGTCGATCTGCAGCGTCTGCTCTTTGTCCTTGATCAGGACTTTCTTGATGCCCGGCTGGGTCAGCCGCTCGAGGGCGACCGACGTGTCAACTCGCTGGTAGCTCGGACCACTGGTGAAGATTGAGCTCAGCGCAATCGCACCGATGATCACCAGACTGATCCAGACCACCGGGCGTCGGAAGAAACGCGTACGTTCCATACTGTCTGTCGGGCACTTGTCGCGCCCGGACCCTCCTGATCGGCGTCCTGGTCACCTGACTTGCTGCCGGCGAGCATGGGGCTGCGCCATTGGTCACTCGACGGTACACCGTGGGTGCCGGTTGCGACTCCGTGAGCCCACCCGCCCGACACCGGCCGTTTACGGCCTAGCCAGTTGAAAAGCGGGCGAAGCGCCCCATTCCTGAGAAGAAGCTGAGGAACCCGTTCAGCTACGGGCGTACACCTCCGGCTTCAGCACCCCGATGTACGGCAATTCGCGGTACCGCTCGGCGAAGTCCAGCCCGTACCCGACGACGAACTCGTTGGGGACGTCGAAGCCGATGTACTTCACCGGCACGCTGACCTTGACCGCGTCCGGTTTGCGCACCAGGGCCACCACCTCGACGCTGGCGGGCGACCGGCTGTGCAGGTATTTCATCAGCCAGGACAGGGTCAGACCGGAGTCGACGATGTCCTCGACGATCACCACGTGCCGGCCGGCGATGTCGCGGTCGAGGTCCTTGAGGATGCGCACCACGCCCGAGGAGGCCGTGCCGGAGCCGTAGGACGACACCGCCATGAACTCCATCTCGACGGACGGACCGGTCCGGCCCAGCGCGCGGGAGAAGTCGGCCATGAACATGACCGCCCCCTTGAGCACGCAGACGAGCAGCAGCCCGCCCTCGGCGCCGGCGTAGTCGGCCGAGACCTGCTTGGCCAGTTCCTCGGTCTTCTCCCGGATCTGCTCCTCGGAGATGATCACGTGATCGATATCGGCGTCATACCAGGAGCCGTCTGCCATGGACCTAGCCTGCCTGATGAAGGTTGCGGGCGGCGGCCGGGGTCAGCGGCCGGACCTGCGCAAATCCCGCTAAACCGTGGGCTGGCGTGACACGGCGTGGCGACCGTCACAGGTCGACCCGCCTGAGGCAACCCTCTCGCCGGGCCACCAGCACCCCGCCCGGTAACGCGGCCGGACCCTGACCGTGCCAGTCCGTGATCAAGGCGTCCATCGCGGCCACGTGCCGGTGGGACAGCGCACCGCCGGAGACGCCGAGCCGCCGCGCCCACTGGTGCAGCACCCGGGTGCGGATCGCGTCGGGCAAGACGGACAGGTCGGTCACCACGAGCTCGTCGCGCACCTCGGCGGCGGCCAGCGCGTCCAGGGCCTCGGTGTCGGCCGCCAGCTGTCCCGCCGTCCGGGCCAGGTTGCCGACCACGGCCGGGCCGAGCGCGGCGATCAGGGCGGGCAGCAGGTCGGCGCGGACGCGCGCTCGGGCGTACGCGGGATCGTGGTTGTGGGGGTCATTCCAGACCGTGAGGCCCAACGCAGCGCAAGCCTTGCGGGTTTCCGCCCTCGACACGTCCAGAAATGGGCGCAGCAACAATCCCCGGCGCTGGGGCATTCCGGACATTCCACGCGGGCCGGCGCCTCGGGCCAGTGCCAGCAACACCGTCTCGGCTTGATCGTCCCGGGTGTGCCCCAGCAGGATCGCGGAGGCGCGATGCTCACCAGCCGCCTCTTCCAATGCCGCATATCGCGCATTTCTGGCAGCAGCCTCGGGACCGCCCGGGCCGACGACCTCCACCCGGACCGCCAGCGTGGGCGACAAATCTGGAAAGACCGACAAGACGCCGGCAGCGCGCTCAGCGGACCCCTCCTGAAGCCCGTGATCAACGGTGATCAGGCCGGCCCGAAGACCGAGGCGAGGCGCCACGAAACCCGTCGCCGCCGCGAGCGCCAGCGAATCAGCCCCGCCCGAACAAGCCACCAACACGAGCGAGCCGCGGGGCAAAGACGACAGGCCGGAACGAACCGCCCGGCGGGTGGCCGCGACCGGCGCCGGGAGAAACGCCATCTAGCCCGCCGCGACGCCGCCGTGCACCCGGGCCACCCAGGCATCCGGGTCGCCGAGCTCATCCAGCCGCGGCAGGGTCAGCGGCGACTCGAAGATCTTGTTGAAGCCGCTCATGCCGACCCGCTCGACCACGCCGTGCACGAATTTGCGGCCCTCGGCGTACTGCCGCATCTTGACCTCGATGCCCAGCAGCCGGCGGATCGCCATCTCGAGCGGGTTGCCACCCTCGCGGCGGCGGTTGAACTTGGCCCGGATCGACTCCACGCTTGGGATCACCTCGGGGCCGACACCGTCCATCACGAACTCCGCATGCCCCTCGAGCAACGTCATCAGGGCGGTCAGCCGGTCGAGCACGGCCTTCTGCGCCGGGGTCTGCACGATGTCCAGTACCGAGGCGCGGCTCTCCGGGTCGCGCAGCGCGTCGGACAGGGTCGCGACGCCGCGCCGCAGCCGCTCCAGGATGTGCTCGGCACCGGCCTGCGAGGCGTCGGTGAAGGCCTGCACCTCGCCCAGGAAGTAGCCGCGCATCCATGGGACCGCGGTGAACTGGGTGCGGTGGGTCACCTCGTGCAGGCACACCCAGAGCCGGAAGTCGCGCGGGTCGGCATCCAGCTTGCGCTCGACCTCGACGATGTTCGGAGCGTTCAGCAACAGCTGGCCCGGCTCGCCGGAGAACACCTCGTACTGTCCCAGCACCCGGCCGGACAGATAGGCCAGCACGGTGCCGGCCTGCACCCCGGTCACCCGCGAGCCGATCGCGTCGGCCACCGCGCCCGGCTGCCGGTCGCCGGAGAGCCGGGTGACCAGCGGGCTGATCACCTGCCGCAGCCCGGCGATGTTCACCGCCGCCCAGTCCTTCCGGTCCACCACCCGCACCGCCGGCACCTCGACCTGCGAGGTGAGGCCAGTGTACGCGGCGACGTGCCCCGCCGCCTCGTCGGTCAACTCACGCAGCTGGCTCACCACCTGCATAGCTTCCTCGTAGGACACCGCGGGGCCGGATTTGGACAGCGCCCCCGCGGTGGCGGAGGCCAGATCCCAGTCAACGAACTGCGCCATGAACCGACAGTACCCGCGAGTCACCAGTCGGCGACCCGGTAGAAACCCGGATAACCGGCGTCAACAGCCGCAGGCGACAAGTCTGGTCGCCACCCGGTCGAGCGCCTGCCGCGCCGTTACCGAGTCGCCTGTCGCATCGGCCATGATCGCGAAGACCAGCAGCCGCCCGTCCTTGGTCACCAATTGCCCGGCGATCGTATTGACGCCGCTCAGCGAGCCGGTCTTGGCCCGGACCAGCCCCTGGCCGGCCCGGTTCGGGGCCGGCGTGACGAACCGGGTCCGCAAGGTGCCCGACCACCCGGCCACCGGCAGGCCCCCGAACATCGAGGTCAGCTCTGGGTGATCGCCCTGGGCCGCCAGGGCCAGCAGCTTGGTCAGCAGATCCGGGCTGATCTGGTTGAGCCGGGACAGCCCGCTGGCGTCGGACAGCTTGATCTCGCCCGCCGGCAGGCCCAGCTCGGTCAGCTTGGCGATCATCGACGTGGTCGCGCCGTCGAACGTGGCCGGCGCACCCGCGGCCAGCGCCACCTGCCGGGACAGCACCTCGGCGATGGTGTTGTCGGACTGCTCCAGCATCCAGTCGATCACGTGCACCAGCGGCGGGGACTGCACCTTGCCCAGCTCGGCGCCCGGAACGATCGCGCCGCCCGCGGCCGCCGTCGCCGCGGCCGGTGCGGATCCCCTGGTCACGGCGGCCTTGACGCCCAGCTGCCGGGCGAACGCCTGCCCCGCCGCCAGGGCCGGATCGGTGAACCGCGGATCCCCGCCGACCTCGTGGTGCACCGGCTGCCGGCGCCCCGCGTTGGTCATCAGCGGCATGACCGCCGCCACCTGGCCCTCCGGCGCGATGATGGTCCGATTCCAGCCCTTGGCCGTGGTCGAGCCGCTGAACAGCGACGTGTCGATCAGCACGCGGGTGATCGGCGTACCGTCCATCGCGGTCTTGACCTGGTCGGCCAGCTTGTCCAGCCGGGCCGCGCCCGGGAACTGCCCCTTGGAGTTGACCGCCAGCGTCGGGTCGCCGCCGCCGACCAGCACCACCTCGCCCGGTTGCCCGCCGGCCACGACCCGGGTGGTCAGGCGGTAGGCCGGCCCACGGGTGGCGAGCACGGTCGCGGCGGTGACGAGCTTGGTCGTCGAGGCCGGGGTGGTCGGGGTCGCGGCGTTCTGGGCGTAGAGGGTCGCGCCGGTCGAGACGTCGACCACTGACGCGCGTACCCGGGAGCCCAGGGCCTTGGCCCCCAGCAGCCCGCCGATCGCCTGCTGCACGGCCGCCGCGCTGGGCTGGGTGGCGCTCTCACCGGCCGCGGCCAGCACCGGCGTGGGCGTAGGCTCGGGCGCCACCGAGGGCGAGGCGGTCGGGTCGGTCTTGTCGGCCAGCCAGCCCGCGATCGGCCCCGGACGCATGATGAAGGCCGCCGCGCCGACTGCGACAATCAGGATCAAAGTCAATAAACCGGAAACCATGAGGGTACGGCGAGTCTTTGTGCTCCCCGTGGCCGCACCGGCTTCGTGCGGGCTTGCGCCCGCTGCACCCGCTGCGGGTTGTCCCGGCCCATCCGCCGGTCCCCCGCCCGGCCCGGCGCTCGCCGAGGCCCGGTCGATCCCCACCGGCCGGGACACACTGACCCGCCCGACCGCTTGACCGCCGGCCTCTTGCCCTCCAGCCCAACCGCGACCGCCGGCCTGTGGCCCACCGGCCCAGCCGCCATCGGCCTGTTGGCCGGCCCAGCCGCCACCGTCGGCCTGTTGCGCGCCGGCCCAGCCGCCGTCCGCCGCGCCGCTTGCAGGCCCGCCGCCGGCCGGGCGCATCTCCCCGCCGAAGCCACGCTGCTGCCCGCCGGGAGACTGCCCATCACCGGCGTTGGGCATCGGCACGGACGCCCGTCCCGCCTTGATCGGCGGCCCGCCACCCGGTCGATCCCCCTGCTGGGGGTCACTCTGTGGCGGCTGTGATTGCTGAGCCGGACTCACGTCCGCGACCGACTCGGGAGGGTTTGCGGGCACCGATGCCCGTCCCTTGTGTGAATCTTCCCTCCCCACCGGCCCCTCCTCGTTCGCGGCGTCAGACTTAGGGGAGACTACTTACATCCCGCACATCGCGGCGCGCGGATCCTGCCGAGCCCGGGCTCCCCCGCGCCCCAGCGTGATCGGGCCTACACACGGCCGGCATACGACCGAGGGAGCACATCATGGATTTCGACGTTCTGGTTGAGATCCCCAAGGGTCAGCGCAACAAGTACGAGGTCGACCACAAGACCGGACGAATCCGACTGGATCGCACGCTGTTCACCGCGACGCAGTACCCGGCCGACTACGGCTACATCGAAGGCACCCTCGGTCAGGACGGCGACCCGCTCGACGCCCTCGTCCTGATCCAGGAGCCGACGTTCCCCGGCTGCCTGGTCCGCGCCCGAGCCATCGGCATGTACCGCATGACCGACGAAAAGGGCCGCGACGACAAGGTCCTCTGCGTTCCCTACGAGGACCCGCGGCAGGAACACCTGCGCGACATCCACCACCTCGGCGAGTTCGACCGCATGGAGATCCAGCACTTCTTCACGGTGTA
Source organism: Actinoplanes sp. NPDC049265 (assembly GCF_043197135.1). NCBI lineage: Bacteria > Bacillati > Actinomycetota > Actinomycetes > Micromonosporales > Micromonosporaceae > Actinoplanes > Actinoplanes sp. NPDC049265. The sequence continues at coordinate 169,274 of NZ_JBICSP010000006.1, forward strand.
TAAGGACCTCGAGCCGGGGAAGTCGGTGGAAGGCGCGACCTGGGTGGGCCGGGTGGAGGCCGAGGAGGAGATCCGGGCCTCGTTCAAGCGAGCCGAAGCTCTGGAGCACGGAACGGACGGGCACTAGCTCGTTGGGGGGCTGAGCTCGGCCTGATGCTCCGAACGGAGTGGCTGGGCTCAGCGGACCGGCCTGAGGAACGGCTGAGCTCGGCGAACCGCCCAGGCTGAGGTCGGTTGAGCACGCCCGCTGAGGTCGATTGAGCACGCCCGCTGAGCTCGATTGAGCACGCCCGCTGAGCTCGATTGAGCACGCCCGCTGAGCTCGATTGAGCACGCCCGCTGAGCTCGATTGAGCACATCGGCTGAGGTCGGTCGAGCGCGCCGCGTGGGCTCATGGGGACCGCGCCGCGTGGGCTCATGGGACCGCGCCGGCGCTGCGCAGGGAGACTGGGCCACGGGGTAGGACCAGCTCAGCGGAACGCGCCGTGGGAATGGCTGAGCTCAGCGGAACGCGCCAGTGGCTAGAAAGAGATGTTGGTTACGGCGTTGTATAGGCCTGCTACGGCGCAGGCTACGGGGATTACGGAGACGACCACCAGAGTGTCGGTCAGGTCGGCGGCTCGGCCCAGGTAGGGGGACGGGGGCTTGCGGGAGTAGGTGGCGCCGGCGGCCATTGTGGACAAGGCCAGGACTACGGCGGCGGCGCTCACGGCCAGACGGACCGGGGTGTTGGCGGTGGCCAGCAGGTTGAGGCCCAGGGCGGCCACGCCGAACAGGCCGGCGCAGATCAGCGGGACCCGCTGGCGCAACGTCACGAACAGGCGGGAACGCAGGAGCAGGGCCGCGGCTGAGACCGCCATGAGGAGGCGGGCCGCCAGGCTTTCGGAGGACGCCAGCACCAGGAAGGCGCCGGCGGCCAGGATCGCGTGGCCCAGCAGCATCCCGGCCAGGAGTTCCTCGGTGCGGGTGACCGCCGCGAAGACGGTGGCCCGGTCGGGGCGTTCGCGGGCCAGGTCGGCCGCCCCGGTCTGCTGCGCGGCGGTGAAACCGTCGGCGCCGCTGCCGGTCGGCAACGTGACCGGCGGCATCGGGACCTTGCCGAAGCGGATGGCGATCAGCGGGATCAGGCCGATGCCACAGACCAGAACCGAGATCAGCGCCGCGGCGCCGGCCGCGGCGGACGCCCAGATGCCGATCAGGGCGGTGATCGCGCCGAGCAGGCCGACCATGCCGCCGGCGGCGAAGACCCGCAGGCCGGCCGCCACCCCGATGCCGCCGAGCGCGGCCACCAGCAGCAGGGCGACCGAGCCGGTCAGCAGCTCGGCGCCACCCAGCCACGGGAGCAGGGCGAACACGCCCACGCGATCGGCCGAGCCGGACGAGACGAGGACGGCGCCGCCGGCGAACGCGTACGGCATCGCGCACGCGCCCAGGGCCGCACCGGCCCGCGCGTCCCCGTACGCGCGGGAAGCAGTCACCCCGGCCAGCGCGAGCAACAGGCCCACGCCAAGCCCGACGTAGGCCGAGCCGACCCACGACGGCCCGGCGGCCAGCACCGCGAGCAGACCCACCCCGAGCAGGAGCGCACCGCTGAGCACGGTGGCCGTGCGGGTGGAGGCGGGCGTCCACACCGTGCCCCGGCGGCGCGCACCATCGGCGATCGCCTCGACCACGTCGTCATACTCCAGCTCGGGCCAGTCTTCGCGCGCGGGCACCAGATGCAGCACCTCGCCGTCGCGTACCCCTTGCGGGAAAAGACCTTGAGCCGTCGCCAGCGGAACCCCGTCGGTGCGCCGCAGCAGCCAGCCGCCGTGCCGCTCGCCGTCGTCGGCCAGGCCCTCGCCGGCGTGCCGCAGCACCTCGGGCAGCAGCTCGGCCAGCGGGACGTGCTCCGGCAGCGCCACGTCGACGCGGCGTTGTGGAGCGCTGATCGTGATGCGCGCCAGACCGACACTCATGAATGAAACCCATCGAGGAGAAGCGAGGCTGCGGAACGGAGGCGACTTTACCTATCCTGGGCGCGGCGCGATGCCCGCCTGTGGATGGACGCAGGCGACGGCCGGCCTGTGGATAACTCAGGCGACGGGCCGGCGCGGTGCCAGACTGTGCGTGCAGTCGACGGGGAAAGAAAGGGACGGCTTGTCATGAGTACGACCGTGATCAAGCGGTCCGCGAGACGACCGGCACCGGAGATTCCGACCGGCGAGTTGGCCGTGGACGCGCCACCGGAGATCCCGCAGGACGGTGCCCGGCGCTGGCAGCAGGCGGTGATGGTGCTGCCGATGCTGGGCGGCTCGGTGGCCATGGCCATGATGATGGGCCCGGCCCGGGGCGGCGCCATGTCCTACGTGATTGGTGGCCTGTTCGGGGTTTCCTCGCTGGCCATGCTGGCCACCTCGTTCGGCAGCAGCGGCTCGCCCAAGAAGGCCGAGATGATGGCCGCCCGTCGCGAATATCTGCGGCATCTGGCCAACCTGCGCCGCCGGGTGCGCGAGACGGCGAGCAAGCAGCGGACCGGCCTTTATTACCGGCATCCGGAGCCGGGCCAGCTGTGGTCGACGGCGGGTAGCCACCGGGTGTGGGAACGCCGCCCGGCCGATCCCGATTTCGGGGTGGTCCGGCTGGCGGTCGGCCCGCAGACCTTGGCGACCCCGCTCGTCCCCCCGGTGACCAGGCCACTCGAAGATCTGGAACCGATGACCGCGGGTGCACTGCGCCGGTTTCTCGATGCGTACTCGGTGGTCCCTGATCTTCCCGTCGCGGTGTCGCTGCGCGGTTTCGCCCGGGTCTTCATGCGCGGGCCCGAGGCCGAGGCCCGCGCGCTCACCCGTGCGGTGCTGGCCCAGCTGGCCGTCTTCCACGCACCCGACGACCTGCTGATCGCGGTGGCGGCCGGGCGCGAGCGGCGAGCCTCCTGGGAGTGGATCAAGTGGTTGCCGCACAACCTGCATCCGACCCGCACCGACGCGCTCGGCCAGGTGCGGATGGTGGCCAGCTCGGGGCCGGATCTCGAGCGGATGATCGAGGATGTGATCGGCAACCGGCCGCGCTTCAACCCGGGTGCGATGGGTACGAGCACGCCGCATGTGATCATCGTGCTCGACGGGGTTGACCTGCGCGGGGCCACTCAGCTCGACGACGGCATCGATGGCGTGACCGTTCTCGATCTCGATGACACCCCACCCAAGCTGCTCGACCGGTCGCTGTTGGTGCTGGAGGTCCAGCAGGCCGCCGGCCAAAGAGCACTGCACACGTACGCCACTGAGCACGCGGCCGAGGTCGGCACGCCGGACCGGCTGAGCGAACCGGAGGCGGAGGCGGTCGCGCGGCGGCTCGCCCCCTACCGGCTGGCCGCCGCGTCGAAGTCGCCGGATGCCCCGCTCGCCGCCGAGATGGGCCTGACCGAGCTGCTCGGCATCCCCGATCTCGAGACGTTCAGCGTGGCGCAGAGCTGGCTGCCCCGGCCTAACCGCGACAAGCTGCGCGTACCGATCGGCGTCGGCGGCGACGGCGGCCCGGTCGAGCTCGACCTGAAGGAGTCGGCACAGGACGGCATGGGCCCGCACGGCCTGCTGATCGGCGCCACCGGCTCGGGTAAGTCGGAGCTGCTGCGCACCCTGGTCCTGGCGCTGGCCGGCACGCACTCGTCCGAGACGCTCAACTTCGTGCTGGTCGACTTCAAGGGTGGCGCGACGTTCGCGTCGCTGGACAGGCTGCCGCACACCGCGGCGGTGATCACCAACCTGGCCGACGAGCTGCCGCTGGTCGACCGCATGGTGGACGCGATCGACGGCGAGATGCTGCGCCGCCAGGAGCTGCTGCGGAAGTCGGGGAACTTCGCCAGTCTGCGCGACTACGAGAAGGCGCGGGCGGGTGGCTCGGCGCTACCGCCGTTGCCGTCGCTGCTGGTGATCTGTGACGAGTTCTCCGAGCTGCTGTCCGCCAAACCGGACTTCATCGACCTCTTCGTCCAGATCGGACGTCTCGGGCGTTCGCTGGGTGTGCATCTGCTGCTGGCCAGCCAGCGCCTCGAAGAGGGACGGCTGCGGGGACTGGACACGCATCTCTCGTACCGGATCGGCCTGCGGACCTTCTCGGCGCTCGAGTCGCGGGCGGTGCTGGGCGTGCCCGACGCGTACGAGCTGCCTCGCTCACCCGGCCACGGGTACCTCAAGTTCGGCACCGAGCCGCTGGTCCGGTTCAAGGCCGCGTACGTCTCCGGCACCTACCGCAAGCCCGGCAGTCGTCGCGCCGGCGCCACCGGAGCAAGCGCCGCACCGCAGGTACTGTCCTATTCGACCCATTACGTGCCTGTGCCGAAAACCGTCAAGCCGGCCGAACCGACCCCCGAGGAGACACCGGCCGGCGAGAGCCTGATGGACGTCATGGTGGCCCGGCTGGCCGGCCAAGGACCGCCCGCGCACCAGGTGTGGCTGCCGCCGCTCAACCAGTCGTCGGTGCTGGACGAACTGCTCGGGCCGGTCGCGGTCGACCCGGTCCGCGGGCTCAGCTTCGCCAACCCCGAGTTGCACGGCGCCCTGCAGGTGCCCGTTGCGCTCATCGACAAGCCCCGTGAGCAGCGACGCGACGCGATGTGGATCCAGCTCGGCGGCGCTGCCGGGCACCTGGCTGTGGTCGGGGCGACGCAGTCCGGCAAGTCGTCGGCGCTGCGTACCCTGATCTGCGGTCTTGCTCTGACCCACACCCCGGCCGAGGTGCAGATCTACTGCCTCGACTTCGGCGGCGGAGCGCTCGGCGTCCTGCGCGATCTGCCGCACGTGGGCGGAGTCAGCGGGCGCGCCGACGCGATCGGCGTGCGCCGCACCGTCGGCGAGGTCCTGACCGTGCTCGCCCAGCGCGAGCAGCGGTTCGCCGAGATGGGCATCGACTCCATGGCGTCCTACCGGCGCCGCCGGGCCAACCCCTCGGCGGTCGCCGCCGACCCGTTCGGCGACGTCTTCCTGGTCGTCGACGGCTGGACCACGCTGCGCAAGGAATTCGAAGAGCTCGAACCGGTGATCACTGACATCGCCACCCGCGGCCTGTCGTACGGCATCCACGTGGTCGGCACCGCGACCCGCTGGATGGACTTCCGGCCGGCCATCCGCGACCTCTTCGGCTCCCAGTTGGAGCTGCGACTGGGCGATCCGAGCGACTCCAGTGTCAACCGGCGGGCCGCGAACAACGTCCCCGAACAGGCCGGCCGTGGCATCGTCGAGCACCCGACCGACAAGAACAAGAGCTACCACGTCCTGACGGTACGCGCGGAGCTGAGCACCATCGGCGAGACGACGGAGCTGGTCAAGGAGATCGCGACCAACTGGCGTGGCCCGCTGGCGCCGCGGGTGCGGATGCTGCCCGACTCATACCCGTACGCCGACATGGACCTGGCCCGCAGCACCGGCCTGCGCCTGCCGATCGGGCTGTCCGAGCAGGACCTCTCCCAGGTCGAGATCGACTTCGCGACCGACCCGCACTTCCTGCTCTTCGGCGACGCCGAGTGCGGCAAGTCGTCGTTCCTGCGCGCGGTGGCCAGCACCGTGACCCGGCGGTTCCAGCCCGAGGAGGCCCGGCTGATCCTGGTCGACTACCGGCGCAGCCTGATGGACATGCCCGAGACCGACCACCGCATCGGGTACGGCATGCAGGCGCAGAAGACGCTGGAACTGATGGAGTCGGTGGCCGGTTACATGGAACGCCGGCTGCCCGGGCCGGACGTCACCGCGCAGCAGCTGCGGGAACGCTCCTGGTGGACCGGGCCGGAGCTGTTCGTGCTGGTCGACGACTACGACCTGGTGGTCTCCGGCCCGACCAACCCGCTCACCCCGCTCCTGCCCTACCTCTCCCAGGCCCGCGACGTGGGTCTGCACGTGGTGATCACGCGGCGGGCCGGCGGTGCCAGCCGGGCCCTGTACGAGCCGGTCATCCAGCGGCTGCGCGAGCTCTCGTCACCGGGACTGGTGATGTCCGGGTCACCGGACGAGGGCGCGCTGATCGGGCCGGTGAAGGCCGTCCCGATGCCGCCGGGACGTGGCCGCCTCATCACCCGGCGTGAGGGCGTACGCCTGGTCCAACTCGCCCACCAACCGCCCTACTAGGGCGATCGGACGAACGGTGCGATTGAGTTGTCCACAGCCCAGCCAAGCGTCGCTTTTTCGGAGTAATCTCCCTGCATCGACCAACCCCGTTCACCACTGGCAGATAGGCATCGTCGACCCGTGAGCGCAGCGAGCACCTCCCCCCGGGGCCGTGACGCGTCACCTCGGTGGATCCTGCCCGGCGGCTCGCCTCGCATTGCTCGCGGCGATACGGTCGCCTCGGCTTCCGGCGGCGGTCCGGGCAGTGCACCTCGCATTGTTCCCGGCGGTGCGGCCGGCGCGGCTCCCGGCGGTGCGGCCGGCGCGGCTCCCGGCGGTGCGGCCGGCGCGGCTCTTGGCAGGGCGGCTTTCGGCGGCACGGCTTTCGGTGGTGCTCTTGGCGATGCGGCTTTCGGCGGTGCGGCTTGGTGAGTCGTTGTCTGCGCGCGACCGCCGGTGTGTTCGCCGGTTCGGTTCTCGCGGTCGGTCTTCCCGGCACCGTCGCTGAGGCCGCGCCCAACCCGGTCACTCAGGACACGATCCGCTCCGAGCAGTGGCATCTGCGGACGCTGAACGTCGCCGGCGCCTGGAACTGGTCGCAGGGCGCGGGCGTCACCGTCGCGGTGATCGACTCCGGGGTGGATTCCCGGCACGTCGACCTGCAGGGCCAGGTGCTGCCCGGCCTCGACCTGGTCGACAGCAAGGGCGACGGCGACACCGACCTGGTCGGCCACGGCACCACGGTCTCGGCGATCATCGCCGGCAAGGATGACGACGCCGGCGTGGTGGGCATCGCGCCCAAGGCCAAAATCCTTCCGGTACGCGTGCTCGACCAGGAAAACCGTTACGACGACGCGATGATCGTGGCCAAGGGCGTCCGCTGGGCCGTCGACCACGGCGCGCGCGTGATCAACATGTCCCTCGGCGGCAGCGGCAGCAGCGCCGCCCTGGCCGCGGCCATCGACTACGCCTTCGCCAAGGACGTCGTGGTGGTCGCCTGCACCGGCAACGCGAGCGCCTCGTCGTCGAGCGGAGTGTGGTACCCGGCTCGCGAGCCCGGCGTGATCGCGGTGGCCGGCATGGAGCGCTCCGGCGACGTGCTGTGGTCCGGTTCGATCACCGGCCCCGAGACCGTGGTGACGGCGCCCGCCACCAAGCTGGTCGGGGCCAGCCCGTCGGGCTACTGGAACGTGCAGGGCACCAGCTTCGCCGCGCCGATGGTGTCCGCGACGGCGGCGCTGATCCGCTCCCGCTGGCCCACCATGCCGGCCGGCGAGGTGGTCAACCGGATCATCAAGACGGCCCGCGACCGGGGACCCGAGGGCCGCGACAACAAGTACGGCTTCGGCCTGGTCGACCCGACCGGCGCCCTGACCGCCGAGCTTCCCACGGTGGCCGACAACCCGCTCGACACCTCCCCGACGCCCGGCCTGGCCCGCCTGGGCAGCGCGCGGGTGTCCGGTTCGGCCCAGTCGGCCCCCAACAAGCCGGCCCCCGACACCGCGAGCGACAACCGCGTCCCCGGCAAGAACGCCGGTGCCCAGGTCGCCGCCCCGCCCGCCGACGACGAGCAGCACAACCGAGGCTGGTGGGCGGCGGCCGCCTTCTTCGCCCTCTCCGCCCTCGTGGGCGTAGCGATCATCCGCCGCTTCGCCAACGTCACCTGACCCACGGCGCCGGGCGCGGTGAACGGGTCCATCCCTGGGCGAGCTCGCACCCATGGGTGGCCCGAATGACCCGGCGGCCGACCTGAACCCGCCAACGTCGGCCGGGGGCGTTGAGGCGCTGGGCTAGCTAGCTCGCCACCGGCTTGCCGGCCGGGGCGCCGCACCAGTGCCGCAGCGCGGTAAGCAGGCCGGCGGTGTCGGCCGGGGCGCCGGACCACGCCGCGTACCCGTCCGGGCGTACCAGAATGATCCGGTCGCCGGCCGAACTCGCGTCGGTGGGGGTGACCCGCTCGGACCAGGCGCCGATGTCGAGGGCCGGCTGGCCGAGGAGCGCGAACCGCCCGTCCCGCAACGCCTCGTAGAGCCGCCGGCCGTCGGGCAGCGGGACGTCCGGCACCCGGTCCACGCCGTTGCCGTAGCTGATGCCGACCCCGGAGATCATGAGCGCGCCCTTGCGGCGGATCGCCGGCACGCTCAGCGGGATCCGGACCGCGGCCAGGCGCAGGGCGCGCTGCGGGGCCGAGCGGGCGATGCCCGAGCGGACCAGGGCGCCCGATGACTTCACCGCGGTCCGGCCGATCGGGTGCCGTTCCGTCTCGTAACTGTCCAGCAGCCCGTCGTGCCCGCGGACCGCCGCCGCCAGTTTCCAGCCGAGGTTGGCGGCGTCCTGGATGCCGGTGTTCATGCCCTGGCCGCCGGCCGGCGAATGGCAGTGCGCGGCGTCGCCGGCCAGGAAGACGCGGCCCACCCGGTAGTGCGGGGCCTGGCGTTCGTCGGAATGGAACCGGGACATCCAGCGTGGGTCGTGCAGGCCGAAGTCGGTTCCGCAGGCCTGGCGGACGGTCGCCCGGATCTCGGCCAGCTCGACCGGTTCGGAGACGGGACGCTCGTCGCTGTTCCAACTGAAGACGCGGTACCAGCCGTCGCCGAACGGTGCGATGAAGGCCATGGCGCCGACGGCCGAACTGACCGTGAGAGTCTCGGCCGGCTTCTCCCGCAGGCGTACGTCGGCCAGCATGATCGAACGCAGGACCGAGCGCCCGGGGTACGACAGTCCGATCGCCCGGCGGACCACACTGTGCACCCCGTCGCAGCCGACCAGGTAGCGGGCCCGCAGCGTCCGGCCGTCGTCGAGGGTCGCGGTGACGCCGTCGTCGTCCTGGTCGACCGAGGTGACCGCGGCGCCGGAGGTCACCCGGACGCCGCGACCGGCCAGCACCCGTTCGGTCTCGTATTGCGGGGTGATCAGGACGTAGGGGAAGCGGCTGGGTACGCCGGCCAGGCTGACCATGGTCTTCCCGAACAGGCGGATGCCGGGTAGCTGCTGCCCGGTGGCGACCAGCTCGTCGGCGACGCCACGCATGTCGAGTTGCTCGAGGGTGCGCGCGTGGACGGCGAAGGCGCGGGTGGTGTTGGGCTCGCCCGAGCGGCGTTCCAGCAGCATGTGGCCGATGCCGGCCCGGGCCAGGTCGCCCGCCAGGGTCAGGCCGGTCGGCCCGGCCCCGACGATCAGGACATCGGTATCCATCGCGCTCCCCCTCCGAATGCCAACACCTGTTGACCGATCCTCCTCGGCCCCGGCGGAGGAAGTCAACGGTTGTTGGCCTACAGTTGTTGACGTGACAGGGGAACAGGACATGCCGCCCCGCCGATCCGACCGCACCCGGGCAGCCATCCTGGCCGCGGCGCGCGAACGGTTCGCCGCCGACGGCTACGCCAAGGCCACCATCCGGGCTATCGCCGCCCAGGCCGGCATCGATCCGGCCATGGTGATGCGCTATTACGGCTCCAAGGAGAAGCTGCTGGCCGCCGCGGCCGACTTCGGTCTGGAGCTGCCCGACCTGACCCGGCTCGCCCCGGCCGCACGGACCGCCGCACTGGTCCAGCACCTGCTCGACCTGTGCGAGCGCAACGACACGATGATCGCCCTGCTGCGGGTGGCGGCGACCCAGGAGGCGGCGGCCGAACGGGCCCGGTTCCTCGTCGCCAACCAGATCGAGCCGCTGATCGCGCTGATCGAGCCCGATCCGGAGCAGGTCCACCGGCGGGCCGGGCTGCTGGCGACGCAGATGATGGGCTTGGCGCTGACCCGGTACGTCCTGGAGCTACCCGCGGTGGTGTCCATGACCGCCGGCGAACTGGCGGCGTGGCTCGGCCCGGCGATCGAGCACTACCTCACGGGCCGGCCAGGCACCGCCCGCCGGCCTCACACCAGCGGCTCCCCGCACAGATAGGTCGGAGTGGCGGTCAAGCACAGTCGCCGGTGCGGACTCCCCGGGTGCGGTCGCGGCCGTCTTGGGCCACCCCGGCCGCCTCGCGGGCCGTGACCGCGAACCCGATGTTCCGGTCGTCCGCCGCCGCCGCGAAGATCACGCCGAGGACGCGGCCGTTCGGGGTGATCAGCGGGCCGCCCGAGTTGCCGCTGCGGACCAGCGCCCGGATGGTGTAGATCTCTCGGTTGACCTCGCCCGCCTCGTAGATGTCGGGGCCGGGCACGTTGCCGACGTCGCTGACCCGGGCCGACTGGGCGTCGTAGGGGCCGTCCAGCGGGTAGCCCAGGACGATGGCGTTCTGGCCGGTGGCGGCCGGCTTGTCGACGAAGTTCAGGCGCGGCGCCCGGAGGCCGGGCACGTAGATGACGGCCAGGTCGCGTTTCGGGTCGTAGACCACGACCGTTCCGTCGAGGCGGCCGCTCGACGTCTCCACCTCGATCTCGCGGGTGCCGGCGACCACGTGCGCGTTGGTCATCACGCGCTCGTCGGCGTACACGAAACCGGATCCTTCGATACGCCGGGAGCAGCTGGGCGCGGTGCCCAGGATCTTCAGGACCGAGCGGCGGCTGTTGATCACGACCTGGGACTTGGCCAGGGCCGGATCGGGGGCGGCGACCTCGCGGGCGTTGGTCGGGGAGAGGCCGCTGAAGACCTCGGGGAAGCCGTTGGTGTCGAGGGTGGACCGCAGGGCCGAGGACAGGGCCTGGGCCTGCTGCGGCATCAGCGAATTGATGCCGTCGAGGACCGCGCTGCTGCGCACCTCGCGGTTGAGCCACGGCAGCGACGTCGACTTCAGCGGGATGGCCACCAGCCAGGCCACCAGCAGGACGGCGACCAGCGAGACCATGGCCCCACCGGCGTCGTCCAGGCGCTGCACCGGCTTGCTGGTCATCGACCGCCGCAGCTTGGTGCCGAACCAGCCGGCCAGCGTCTGACCGAGCACGGCCAGCGCGAAGATCGAAACCAGGGACACCACGACGCGTACGGCGCCGTCGGCGAACTGGTTGGCGATCAGCGGGCCGACCTGAAGGCCGATCAGTGCGCCGCTGAAGAAGCCGCCGAAGGACAGGGCACCGATCACGAATCCCTGCCGGTATCCGCTGATCGCGAAGACCAGCATCAGCAGGATTAGGATCGCATCGACCACGTGCACCCACTCAGCGTAGAAGTGACGGTCCACCCGCTCACGGAACCACCTGTCCCGGCACCGGTGCGGCCTGCTCCGGCAGGTCCTCGACGCGGTCGGTGTCCCACGGCCGGCTCCAACCGGCCAGGTCGAGCAGGGTCGAGGTGACACCGGCGGTGAAACCCCAGACGAGCATGTCGCGAACCTGGAAGGCCGGCCCGATCCAACCGCTCGGATGCCGGATTCGCAAGCGGTTGGCCGGATCGACCAATTCGGCCACCGGCAGCCGCTCGACCCGGGCGACCTCGGCCGGTTGGCACGGTCGCACCGGATGCGGGGCGTGCCACCAGGCCAGCACCGGTGTCACCAGGAAGCCGCTGACCGGGATGAACAGTTCGGGCAGGGACGCGACGACGGTGGCGCTGGCCGGGTCGAGCCCGACCTCCTCGCCGGCCTCGCGCAGGGCGGTGGCGGCCGGGTCGGCGTCGCCGGGGTCGGCCGCGCCGCCGGGGAACGCGGGCTGACCGGCATGGTTGCGCATGGTCGCGGCGCGTTGCAGCACGAGCAGGTCGGGCTCACCGGGGCGGTCCTCGCCGAGGAGCACGAGCACGGCGCTGGGTCGCCCTTGGCCCTTGGGTACGCGCAGCGTGGTGAAGTCTTCCGTACGCAGCGACGCCGTCCGGCTTCGCAACGGCTCCCACCAGCCGGGCAACTCGGTCACGGCGCCACCGCCACCCCGGTGTGCGTGCGCACGAGCTCACTCAGCGTCCGGGCGTCCATCGGCAGCGGGTGCACGTAGGCGCGGCCGGCCGTGTCGACGAAGACGGTGACCGGCAGGTTGATCTGGCCGAGCGCGGCGGGCAGCCGCCTCTTCGGGTCGTAGAGCGTCGGCATGGTCACCGAACGCCCCCGCCCGAACGAGGCCGCCGCCTCCCGGCTGTCGCCCACATCGACCCCGAGCACGTGCAAGCGCCCGCCCGCCTTGGCGGCCAGGCCTTGCACGACGGGCAGCTCGTTGCGGCACGGTCCGCACCACGACGCCCACATGTTGATCACCGCCGGGCCGGGAAGGGCGCCGAGCGCGACCTCCTGCCCTCCGGTGAAGCAGGGCAGCGACAGTTCGGGCAGAGCGGCCGCCCGTTTCGCCCCAGCCGAGGAGGAGCCCCCAGCCGAGGAGGCCCCGGCCGAAGAGGTCGCCTCGGCCGGCGAAGAGGCCCCGGCCGAGGCGGAGGGCGGCGCGGTCAGCGCGGCGCAGTCGTCGAAGGGTGACGGGGTTTCCGACGTCGGCGTCGTGGAGGTCTCGGGCGGCGAGGTGCACGCCGGCAGAGCAAGAATCATGGGCACGGCGAGCCAGGCCATCCCGCGTCCCCACCGACCGGGGGCCGACGGGGACGCGGAGAGTGTGACCGGGGCGGCCGGCCCACGCCTCACGGGGCCTCCGGGGTGACGATGGCCGCCGCCGGGACCAGGGAGGGGTCGACGCCGGCGTGGACGGCCAGCTCCCGCGCCCGCGGGCCCTTGAGTAGCTTGGCCGCGCCGGCCGCGTCGGTCGGCCCGGTGCCGTACGACGGGCACATCGGCGCCAGCGTGCACGCCCCGCAGGCCGGCTTGCGGGAGTGGCAGACCCGGCGGCCATGGAAGATCACCCGGTGCGACAGCATGGTCCAGTCGCGCTTCTCGATCAGGTCGGCGACCTGGAACTCGATCTTGACCGGGTCGTCCTCGCTGACCCAGCCGAACCGGTTGGTCAGCCGCCTGAAGTGGGTGTCGACGGTGATCCCGGGTACGCCGAACGCGTTGCCGAGGATCACGTTGGCCGTCTTGCGCCCGATGCCGGGCAGGCTGACCAGGTCGTCGAGCTTGGCCGGCAGCACCGAGTCGTACCGCTCGACCAGGGCCTGCCCCAGCTTGATGAGCGAGTCGGTCTTGGCCCGGAAGAACCCGGTCGGCCGCAGGACCTCTTCCAGCTCGGCCCGGTCGGCCGCCGCGTAGTCGGCCGGCGTCAAGTATCTCTTGAACACCCGCGGAGTGACCTCGTTGACCCGGACGTCGGTGGTCTGCGCGGACAGGATGGTGGCCACGGCCAGCTCGAGCGGCGTGGTGAAGTCGAGCTCGCAGTGCGCGTCGGGATGCGTCTCGGCCAGCTCCCGGGCCATCTTGCGGGCCCGGCGTTTGCGCCCGATCGGCGTTTCGCCGGCGAAACGCTTGGCCGAGCGGGCCAGCAGAGCGGCGGTGGGCGAAGTCACCGACAAAGAGTACGTCGCCGGTACGACGGGCCGGGTCACCGCGGCGGCGAGATCGATCCGTCCTCGCCGATCTTCGCCGCGGTGTCGCCGAAGTCGTCGGCGGACAGGTCGGCGATCAGGTCGCGGGACTTCCCGTTCTCGTCGGCGGTGGGTACGCCGGCCGCGTTGAGATAGGTGGAGACCACCTTGCCGCCGGCCCACGTGCCGTCCGGTTGGAGCGAGACGTGCAGGATGGCGCCGTACTTGAGGACTCCGGTGCTGGACAGCGTCTTGCCGCCGCCGGCGAAGTTGCCGAGGCTGTACGCGATCAGCCGGTCCTTGTAGAACTCCATGCCCCGCAGCACGTGCGGACCGTGCCCGATGACCACGTCGGCGCCGGCGTCGACGACCGCGTGGCTGAACGCCTTGGGGTCGCCGCGGTTCTCGCCGAAGAACAGCTCGCTGCCCGGTTTGACGTGCGTCTTGTCCGAGCCCTCGGCGCCCATGTGCACCTGCACCACGACCAGATCGGCCTGGCCGGCGGCCCGCTTGACGACGTCACGCGCGGCTTCGAGGTTGTTCAGGTTGTTGGCCCCGGCGTACGGGGAAAAGCCCACCACCGCGACCTTGACGCCCTTGACCTCGACGACGGTGATTTCGTCCTGCGCACCGGTGTGTTTGAGCCCGGCGCCCTCGAGCGCCTGGACGGTGTTCTGATAGCCCTGGGTGCCGTAGTCCTTGGAGTGGTTGTTGGCCGTGTTGAGCAGCTGGAAGCCGGCCTCTTGCAAATGCTTCGCGTACGCCGGGGGCGACCGGAACGCGAAGCAGTTGGCGCGCGGCGGCGACCCGCACTTGGAGGTGCCGGTGTCGCCGGTGAGCGGCTGTTCCAGGTTGCCCATCACGAAGTCGGATTTCAGCCCGTCGGTGACCGAGTCGAAGAACCCGTCGCCGTTGCGGGCCGGCAGCTTGTTGGGCGCGCTGCCCATGATGATGTCCCCGGTGGCCGACATCGAGATGGCGTCGCCGGTCGACTCCTCGCGCGGCGGTGACGACGAGGGCGTGCGCTGCTTGGGAACGGTGGGGGGCGCGGCGGCGGCACCGGCTTGCCACTGTGGTGGGTCGGATTTGTCACGATTGGCGAGGGCCACCCCGCCGATCCCGATTCCGGCCAGCGCCGCGACGGCGATCGTCGCGGTCAGGATGGGACGACCGAACAGACCGGTCCGGGGGTGGGCATTCATCGACGGCGACGATACCGTCAGGGAGCAAGCGCGAACGACGGTCGTTCAGCCGATCGTCAATCACCGAGAGCGACCGATTTTCGAGCGAGACGGCCCGTAGCGGTTACGCTGCGGGTTCTGGATCAAGGGGTGCCCGCCAGTTTCCGGCCCGCGTGCGCCTAGACTGATCGAGCGCGGGCAAACGCGCAGGTGGAGGTGCGGCGATGGATGAGGTGCTGGCGCGCAGCGGGATCTTCCAGGGCGTTGACCCGGAGGCGGCCGAGGCGCTCGCCAAGGAGATGGACACGATCGAGGTCCGCAAGGGCGACATCGTCTTCAACGAGGGCGAAGCGGGAGACAGCCTCTATATCGTGCTCTCCGGCAAGATCAAGCTGGGTCGCCGGGCGGCCGACGGCCGGCAGAACCTCGTCTCGATCATGGGCCCGTCCGACATGCTCGGCGAGCTCTCCCTGTTCGACCCCGGCCCGCGGACGGCGACCGCCACGGCGGTGACCGACACCCGGCTGGCCCGGCTCAAGAAGTCGTCGCTGCGCCCGTGGCTCAACAACCGTCCGGAGATCGCCGAGCAGTTACTGCGTGTGCTCGCCCGCAGGCTGCGCCGGACGAACGACGCCCTGGCCGACCTGATCTTCACCGATGTCCCGGGCCGGGTGGCGAAAAACCTCCTGCAGATGGCCGGCCGCTTCGGCACCCGCGACGGTGGCGTCCTGCGGGTCACCCACGACCTGACCCAGGAGGAGTTGGCCCAGCTGGTCGGCGCCTCCCGCGAGACGGTGAACAAGGCGCTGGCCGACTTCGCGTCGCGCGCCTGGCTCCGGCTCGACGGCAAGAGCGTGATCATCCTCGACCCGGAGCGTCTCGCCCGCCGCGCCCGCGTCTAGGTAACTCGTAACAGAAAGGCCGCCCCTGACCGGGCGGCCTTTTTTGCGTTTGGTAACACCCCCGGAGAAGGACGTCAAGATCCGTGTCGCACCCGGTCAGATGCTCGTTGTGGAGGTGGTCGAGAGGCACGACATCCACAGCGAGAGGGCGCGGACTTGAGCGACGCACGGGCCGGCGGGCACAGCGGGGTGAGCACATGACCGTCCTGGAGTCCGCGATCGACCCGCGGACTCCCGCCTATCTGCAATCGAAGTCGGCGATGCTCGAGCGCTTGGCGGAGCTCGAGGCGGCGCTGGACGAGGCGCGGGCCGGCGGCGGCGAGAAGTGGGTGACCCGCCATCACGCCCGGGGCAAGCTGCTGCCCCGCGAGCGGGTGGAGATGCTGCTCGACCGGGACAGCCCGTTCCTCGAGCTGTCGCCGGTGGCGGCCTGGGGCTCCGGCTATCCGGTCGGCGCCAGCGTGGTGACCGGCATCGGCGTGGTCGAAGGGGTCGAGTGCGTGGTGATCGCCAACGATCCGACGGTGGACGGGGGCGCCGTCAACCCGTACACGGTCGAAAAGATCCGGCGGGCCGCCCGCATCGCCGCGGTGAACCGCCTGCCCCTGGTCAACCTGGTCGAATCGACCGGCGCCGCGGCACCGGCGGGACCACCGCCGGGCGGCGCGATCGCCCGCGACCTGAGCCAGCTCACCGCCGACCGGGTGCCCACCGTCTGCGTCGTGTTCGGGGCGACGACCGGTGACGCCGCCTACCTGCCGGCCCTGTCCGACTACACGATCATGGTCCGCGGGCACGCCAAGGTGCTGACCATCCACCCGCAGCCGGTCCGCGCCGGCGCCAACGGCCGTGGCTCCGAGGTCCGCAGCGCCCCGACCGTGCCCGCCGGGGTGACCGGGCCGGCCGACCAGCTGGCCGAGGACGAGCGGGACGGGCTGCGGCTGGCCCGGCAGTGCGTACGCCGTTTCAACTGGCGCAAACGCGGCCCGGACCCGCGCACCGCGTCCCCGCGCCCACCCCGGTTCGCCGCCGAGGCCCTGCTCACGATGGCCGGCGAGGACGGTTTCGACCCGCGCGAGGTGCTCGCCCGGATCCTCGACGACAGCGACTTCGACGAGTTCAAACCGACCCAGGGCACGGCGGTGGTGACCGGCTGGGGCGAGCTGCACGGCTACCCGATCGGCGTGGTGGCCAACCTGGGCGGCACGTTCACCCCGGCCGAGACGCAGAAGGCCGTGCACTTCATCCAGCTGGCCAACGCCACCGACACCACCCTGCTGTTCGTCCAGTACACCGGCGACGCCCAGGTCGAGGACCGGGAGGCGGCCGACGTACGGCACGGCGCGCCGCTGGTGCACGCGGTGGCCAAGTCGACCGTGCCGCATCTGACGCTGATGATCGGCGCGACGCCGGCCGAGCAGATGGGTGGCATCTACGGTCGGGCGTACGAGCCCCGGTTCCTGTTCAGCTGGCCGGTGGAACGGCCGGCCGAGGAGCCGGACCAGCGGCGCAAGCTCCCGGACGACGGCGTCATCGACCCCCGCGACACCCGTACGGTGCTGGCACTCTGCCTTTCCGCCGTGCACAGCGCCGCCGTCCAGGGCGCCGAGCACGTGGGCGTGTTCCGACCGTGAAAGCCCCGAAAGGTAGCTGGGCCCCCCTCAAGCGGCTCCGCCGCACTGCAACAAGAAGATGGGTAGCAAAGTGATCCGACGTCTGTTGGTGGCCCACCGTGGTGAGATCGCCCGCCGGGTCTTCGCCACCTGCCGCCTGGTCGGCATCGAGACGGTCGCCGTCTACTCCGATGCCGACGCCGACGCGCCGCATGTGACGGAGGCCGACTACGCCGTCCACCTGCCCGGCAACTCGCCGTCGTCGACCTATCTCCGCGGTGACCTGGTCATCGCCGCGGCCCGCCGGGCCGGTGCCAACGCGATCCATCCCGGCAACGGGGTGATGGCCGAGGACCCCGACTTCGCCGCCGCGGTCGCGGACGCCGGGATGATCTGGGTGGGGCCGCCGGCCAAGATCCTGAGCACGCTGCACAGCAAGATCGAGAGCAAGTCGAGGGTCGCCGAGGCGGGCGTACGGACGCTGCCCACGTTCACCGACCCGGCCCAGGTCACCGAGTTCCCGGTGCTGATCAAGCCGGCCATCGGCGACGGCGGCACCGGCATGCGCGTGGTCCGGGACAAGGTCACGCTGGCCGAGGCGGTCGCGGCCACCCGCCAGGAGGTGGGCTCGGACGTCTTCTGCGAGCCGTACATCGAGGACGCCCGGCACATCGAGATCCCGATCCTGGCCGACGCCCACGGCAACGTGGTGCCGTTCGGCGAGCGGGAGTGCTCGGTCCAGCGCCGCTACCAGAAGATCGTCGAGGAGACGCCGTCCCCGGCGGTCGACCCGGTGCTGCGCGAGGAGCTGTGCCGGGCGGCGATCGTCTGCGTCAAGGTGCTCGGCTTCGTCGGTGTCGGCACTGTCGAGTTCCTGCTCGACTCCGACGGAGACTTCCACTTCCTCGAGCTGACCCCGAGCCTGCAGGTCGAGCACGCGATCACCGAGTGTGTCTCCGGGTACGACCTGGTCCGGCTGCAGTTCCTGATCGCCGAGGGCGGCCCTCTGCCGATGCCCGGGCCGCCGCCGATCCGCGGCCACGCCATCGAGGTCCGGATCTGCGCCGAGGACCCGGCGTACGCCTGGCTGCCCGCCGCCGGCACGCTGCACCGCTTCTCGGTGCCCGACATCGCCGGCTCGTTCCGGCCCCTGCCCCAGCCCGGCCTCCGCCTGGACGCCGGGGTCACCGACGGCTCGGTGGTCGGCGTGCACCACGACCCGATGCTGGCCAAGCTGGTGGCCTGGGCGCCGACCCGGGCCGAGGCGGCGCGGATGCTCGGCTCGGCGCTCGCCCGGGCCCAGCTGCACGGTGTCGTCACCAACCGTGACCTGCTGGTCCGCGTCCTGCGCCACCCGTCGTTCCGGGCCGGCGAGGTGGACACCGGCTTCCTCGACCGGCATCCCGAAGTCTTCGCGCCCCTGCTCTCCTCGGTGGACGCCGTCCGCATCTCTTGCCTGGCCGCCGCCCTGGCCGGTGCGGCCGGCCGGCGTACCTCGGCCCGGGTTCTGGCATCGCTGCCCAGCGGCTGGCGCAACGTGCCGTCGGGTTCACAGACCGCGGTGTACGACGGCCCGGCCGGCCCGGTCGAGGTCGGCTACCGGATGAACCGGCACGGCGAGCTGGCCGGCTGGTGGGTGCGCGCGGTCGACCCCGAGGAGCTGGACCTGGCCGGGCTGGGCCAGGAGCCGACGATCGACGACCACCCTCCGACCACGGTGGTGCACGCGTCCAGCGACAAGGTCGCCTTGGACGTGAGCGGCATCCGGCTGACCTTCCACGTGCACCGGGTGGGCGAGGTGTCCTACGTGGACAGCCCTGAAGGGTCGGTCACCTTGCGTGAGGTGCCCCGCTTCCCGCTGCCGGCTCCGGAGGCGGCGGAGGGCTCGCTGATCGCTCCGCTGCCGGGTGCGGTGCGGCGCGTTCTGGTCGTTCCCGGCCAGCGGGTACGCGCGGGCGAACTCCTTCTCACCCTGGAGGCGATGAAGCTGGAGCACCCGGTCCACGCCCCGTCGGCCGGCGTGGTCGCCTCCTTGCCCGTCCAGCCCGGCGCCGAAGTGGACACCGGCGAACTCCTGGCCGTTCTCGACCCCGAGTAGCCCCGCGCGGCCCCTTTGCTCTGAGCACAAATATGCATCACTGTTGAACGTTCAATGGTGATGCGTATTTGTGCTCAGAGCAAAGGGCCGCCAGGTGCACCCGTCGGGCACGATGAGCGGCATGGATATCGGCGTTCTGATCAAGCTCGTCGGCGGCGCGATGGTGCTGGTCGCCGGGCTGGTGCAGGTGCTGAAGGTGCCGCGCCTGCGCCGCAACCGGGTCCGGACCGTCGGCCGGGTGACCGGGGTCAAGCCGTTCGACACCGACGAGGGCCGGCTGTACGCCCCGGTGGTCGCCTTCGCCGACGAACACGGCGGCGCGCACAAGTTCACCGCCGAATGGGGTACCGGCGGCGGCCAGCACGACCTCGGCGACGAGGTCCCGGTGACCTATCCCGCGGATCGCCCGGAGGACGCCCGTCTGAGCAGCACGATGCAGAACGCGCTGACCTTCGTTCTGCCCCTCGGCCTCGGCGGGGTGTTCATCCTGGTCGGCCTGATCCTGCTGGGGTCTCTCGCACTGGGTTAGCGCGAGGGAGCGGCCAGGCAGGTGAAGGACCGGCCCGACGGCTGCACCGCGAAGGACCAGCCGCGCAGATCGGTGACGCCGGTCGCGCGGCGGAACGAACGCACGCTGCAGACGTCGCGGACGGTCTCGTTGCCGGTCACCGCGGCCCGATCGCCCGGGTCGACGCCGGCCGGCAACGGGCCGCGAGCGAAGGACCGCCACGCGATCGGCGCCGTCGAGGCCACCGGCACGCGCAGTCTGCCGGCCAGGGTGCGCACCCCGGCGGGCGGCGCGGAGGCCAGCCAGGCGCCGGTCAGGGCGGCCGCGACCAGCAGGAACACGCCGAAGCCGCCGAGGAACCACTTGCGCTTCTTGCGTTCGGTGTGCACGGTCGGGGTCTCGTCGGGCTGGGTCTGGCTGGCCGGCGGAATCGGGCGCGGCTCGCTGAAGCTGTGCGTCGAGCGGTAGACGGTCGGCGGCGGGGGTGGCGCCCCGCCCGGTGCCAGGTGCAGGCCGTTGAGCATCTCGCGCAGTTGCTCGGCGGTGGGCCGGGCCCGCGGGTCGTTGGTCATCCCGTACCGCAGGACCTCGGTCATCGACTGCGGGACGTGCGGCAGATCGGGGATCGGCCGGTTGAACAGGTCCATCAGCGTGATCAGGCTGGGGCTGCGGTCGGACTCCCAGCGCGGCGGGTGGCCTCGCATCACCGCGTACAGCGTTGCGCACAGCGCGTACACGTCGACGGCGCCGGACGGCTGGTCGTGGCGGAACATCTCGGGCGGCGCGTATGCCGGAGTCAGCACCTCGAGGGTGACCGACGAATCGCGCATCTCGCCCAGCACGGCCAGCCCGAAGTCGGCCAGCACGGCCGGGTTGAAGTGCGAGTAGAGGATGTTGGCCGGTTTCACGTCGCGATGCAGGACCCCGTTGGCGTGCGAGTGCACCAGCGCGTCGGCGATCTTGACGCCGAGGTCGCGGGCCTCGACCGCGCCGAGCGGCGAGACGCGCATGCGGTCCAGGTACGACCCGTCGCACAGTTCCATGATCAGGTACGGGTGCTGGTCGACCGTGACACCGACGTCGAACAGGTCGACCACATGCGGGTGCGATGACATGCGCCCGGCCGCTCGCGCCTCGCGCAGGAATCGGGCCTGGTCGCGTGGATTGTCCAGGGTGCGATTTTCCACCTTGATCGCGACCTCGCGGCCGACCGAATCCTGGGTGGCTTTGTACACAGTGGCGTAACCCCCACGCGCCATGACCGACAAGCCGGACATGCCTGGCACGTAGGGCGTGGGCAGAGCGCCAGGCGGAGTGTCCGTCACGGGTATGAAAATAACCCAGGAGCCGCCGAGATCATCCAGGCACGTCAGACGTGAGGACGACAGATTCCGCCGGACCGGTGAGCGGCAGGGCCAAAGCGTCCCGCAACTCCTCGGCCGCGAGCCGTTCACCTGCCTGTTCGGTCGAGTAGGCGAGCATGACGGCCTCATCGGCGGCAATCCGCGATTCGTCCAGGCAACCCGCCGCCGCGAGCACCCGGGCGTGTACACCGGCCGCCACCACACTGCTCCGGACATCCTCGGCCTGAGCTTCGCGGGCCCGCCGGACCCAGGTCAGTGCGGCGTCGGTGCGGCCTTCGGCGAGCAGAGCCGACGCGTACGCCGCCAGCGCCTGCCGCCGCGAGAACAGCAGCGACGGCGTACCCGTGTCACTCGCGATCGGCGCCAGCAGCCCCACCGCGGTGGCCGAATCCCCGGCCCGCAACCGCGCCTCGGCCAGCAACACCCGCGGCCCGACCTGGGCCGGAGCCAGCGGATTGTGCGGCTCGACCGCGGTCATCACCCGCCGCGCGTCGGCCTCGGCCGCCGCCACATCGCCCAGTTGCAGGTGGACGAAGCCGCGGATCGTCCCGGCCATGCCGAGCAGCAGCGGATGCCCGGTCCGGCCGGCGTAACCCAGCGCGTCGTCGAGCAGGTCCACGGCGTGGTCCCACTGACCCAGGCCACGGGCAATCGCTCCGCGCACGACCAGGGCCAGGCCACGTCCCCAGTCGTCGGAGACCGCACTGAACTCCTTGTACGCCTGCCGCGCCTCCTGATCGGCCTCGCCCAGGTCGCCCAGTTCGCTGGCCGCGTACGCCTCGACCGCGCGCAACGTGCCCACCGCCCAGCCCTCGCCGACCCGCTCGCCGAAGGGCAGGAAGATCTGGGCCAGCCGGCGCGCCTCGGTCAGCCGGCCGGAAAGCAGCCGGGCGAACGCCGTGGTGCCGCGCAGCCAGGATCGCCCGACCGGGTCGCCGAGCTCGGCGAACAGTCGCGCGGCCCGGCCCAGGACGGCGTCGGTGCCGGTGAAGTCGCCGCGCGTGGTCGTCACCCAGGCCAAGTTCTGCAGCGCCCAGGCCTGGCCGTGCCGGTCGCCGGCGGCCAGCGTCACCTGGTACGCGGCGGCGAACCGGCTGCTGGCCTGGCTGAGCCGCCCGCCCAGGAAGTCGGCCATGCCCAGCCGGCGCATCGCGTTCGCCCGCTCCGGGGCCAGCTCGGCCTCGGTCGCGACGTCCAGCGCCTGCTGCCAGGCCGCGGTGGCCCGGGCCATCTCGCCCAGCGCCTCGTGCGCCCGGCCGGCCACCAGCAGCGCCTCGGCCCGCGCGACCGGATCGTTGTCGGCCGCCCCGGCGATCTTCTCGCCGTACGCCAGCGCCTCGTCGGCCCGGCCCAGCCGCAGCAGCGCACGAGCCTGCACGAGCTGGTCGGGGACGGGCAGGTTGCCCTTGGCCAGGGCGGTGGCCCGCTCGCCGTACTCGATGGCCGCGCCCGGCTCCACGTTGGCCAGTGCCCGCCGGGCCAGCCGGCTGAGCGCGTTCAGTCCGAGCGGGCCGACCTGCCGGGCCGGCGCGTCGGCCCGCAACCGCACCTGGTCGGCCAGTTCCACCGCGCATTCGGCGTGTGTGGCGACGAAGGCGTCCCGCTCGTTCTCAGTCAGGCTGAGCCGGCCGGCCGGGTCGTACCCGAGCTCGGTGACCGACTCCGGTGCCGCCCAGCGGGCCAGGTAGGCGTGCTTGTCGGCCAGCTCGGCCTTGCCGATGCCGGCGTACGCACCCTCGCGCATCAGCGGCGTGCTGAACGCAAACCCGCCCCGCACCCGGTGCAGCATGCGGCGTTGCAGCAGCTCGTCGACGGCCCGTTCGAGCTCGACGGCGGCCACCGCGCCGGGCCGGGCGTCACTGGCCGCGCGGCGCTCGCGCAGCGCCTCGATCACCCCGGTCGGCACGGTGTCACCGAGCACGGCGGCGTCACGCAGCACCGAGCGAGGCTCGGCCGGGAGCGCGTCGATGCGGGCGGCGAGCACGGCGGCCAGGTCCCGGGACAGCAGCTGGCTGCCCAACGAGCCGGCCGCCAGCTGCCATTTGCCGGCCGCGTTGGCGCCGACCGCGGGGATCAGGGCACCCCGCTCGATCAGCAGCGTGACCAACTCGGCCAGGTAGAACGGGTTGCCCTGGGCGGTGGCGAGCAGCCGGTCGGAGTCGGCGGTGGGCAGCTTGCCGCCGTTCAGGTAGGACGTGAGCAACCGGGAGGCGTCGGCGCCCCGCAGCGGCGGCAGCGTGTGCACCTCGGCTTCGGAGAGGCGGGTCAGCGCGCCGGCCGTACGCACCAGCTCGGGCCGGCCCAGCAGCAGCACGACCACCGGCCCGTCGAGCCGGGAGAGCGTCATGCCCAGCGCGTCGACAGTGGTCGCGGTGGCGTCGTGCAGGTCATCGACGATCACCACCAGCGGCGCCTCGGTGGCCAGGGCGTTGAGCAGGTCGGCGACCGCGATCGAGATCGCCTCGGCGTCGGTGCGCTTGCCGCTGGGTTGCCAGTCGGCGGTCGCGTTGGGACCGACCGGGACGGTCGGCGCCTCGCCGTAGCCGAGCAGCCCGAGCAGCCGGTCGATGTCCACCGCGGCCGGCTCGCCGTCCCGGCCGAGCCGGGTGACCAGCTTCTTCAACCGCTCCTCGACCACCGGCCGGGTGATCGTGGCGGTCACGTCCTTGGGCAGGCCGGCCGACTTGCGGACCAGGTCGGCCAGCGGCGCGAACCGGCGGCGCTCGCCGAACGCGCGGCAGCGCACCCGCAGCACCCGGGCGCCGGTGTGCGCGGCGAAGCGGCCGTGGCTGCTCACGTCGTACCCGGCGGCCAGGCGTTTGATCTCGGTCGCGAACCGGGTCTTGCCGATCCCGGCCTCGGCCGTCATCACCATGATGCGCGGGGTGAGCGTGTCGATCGCCTCGGAGATCCGCCCGGACACCCGGCCCAGCTCGGTCTCGCGCCCGACGAACGGCGCCTCGTCGCCCACGCCGGAGCGCGTGCCGGGCGCGTCGTGCAGGCCGAGCAGCTCGAACGCGGGCACCGGTTCGCGTTTGCCCTTGAGCCGGAGCGGGCGCAGCTGCCGCCAGGAGGCCACGTGCCGGGTGGCCGCGGTGGTCCGCGCGCCGGCGTAGACCGCGCCGACCGCGGCGGCGTCGGCCAGCCGGGCGGCGGTGTTGACGGTGTCGCCGATCACGGTGTACTCGATCGACGCCTGGATGCCGGCCACCACCTCGCCGGTGTTCAGGCCGACGCGCAGGCCGAGGGGTGCGCCGCCGCCGCGTTCGTCGTCGAGCACCCGGCGTACGGCACGCTGCATGCTCAGGGCGGCCCGGACGGCCCGTTCGGCGTCGTCCTCGTGGGCCACCGGGGCACCGAAGACGGCCATGATCCCGTCGCCGGTGAGCTTGTCCACGTGGCCGCCGAAGGTCTTCACGGCGCCGGCCAGCGCGGCCAGCACCCGGTCGGTGACCGCGCCGACCCGCTCCGGGTCGAGGTCCTCGGACCAGGACGTGAAGTCGGAGAGGTCGCCGAAGAGCACGGTCACGATGCGCCGCTCGGCCGCGGGCAGGGTGGCCGCGGCGGGCAGGGCGGCCCCGCAGTTGTGGCAGAAGCGGGCACCGGGAACGGCGACGGTTCCACACACCGGACAGGTCACAGCGGGTCCAACTGTTGCGTACCCGGTTGTGATTCCCGCCTCAGATAATCCAGCTGGGCTCGGGTGGACATCTCCGCCGCAAAGCGTACTTTCGGGTCAATATCTGAATACACAGCGTCAACGATCGCCTCCGCAGTGTCGGCACCCTGCGCGATCGCCGCGCGCACCTGCGCCAACCGCTCGCGCCGATGCGCGAGATAGGCCCGTGCCACTCCGGCCGTGTCTTCCCCCACCGGCCCGTGCCCCGGCAGGAGCGCCAGCGGGTACGCCGTGAGCACGCCCAGACTGTCGAGGTACGCACCCAGATCGCCGTCCGGATAGGCGACGACAGTGGTTCCCCGGCCCAGGATCGTGTCCCCCGTGAAGACGGCGTCCTCGGTCACGAAGCACACCGAGTCGGCCGTGTGCCCCGGCGTGGCCAGCACCTCCAGTTCCAGCCCGGCCGCCGCCAGCCGGCCCGGGACCAGCGGCTCGGCGTTCAGGCAGTGCCGCGGATCGGCCGCACGCACCGGAGCGCCGCCGAGCAGCCGGGACAGCTTGGCGGCGCCCTCCACGTGATCGTGGTGGCCGTGCGTGATCAGAATCGTGCTCACCGGAGCGTGCTCGGCCAGCGCGGCGAGGTGACCGTCGTCCTGCGGCCCCGGGTCGATCACCACCGCGTCAGCGGCCCCCGGCGCACGCAACACCCAGGTGTTGGTGCCGTCCAGCGTCATCGGGCCCGGATTGGGCGCGCGCACCAGCGTCACCCAGCCGGGCAGACCCTCCTGAGCTGCACCACCCACGTCACGGATGGTACGTCGCTTCCTGCCACGAGGAAGGGACCGGATGTGCGATCCGGTCACTTTCGGTCAGGTCTCGTGCACAAACGCACATCACGCCGACGCTCCCGCGACCTCGGGCCACCGTGGCCCCGGGTCAGGCGACCTCGGCGATGACCTCCACCTCGACCGGGGCGCCCAACGGCAGCTCGGCCACGCCCACCGCACTGCGTGCGTGCCGCCCGAGCTCGCCCAGCACGTCGCCGAACAGCTCGGAAGCGCCGTTGATCACGGCCGGCTGACCGGTGAACCCGGGCGCCGAGGCGACGAACCCGGTGATCTTCACGATCTTTACCACCCGGCCCAGGCCGACCAGGGCGTCGATCGCCGCCAACGCGTTCAGCGCACAGGTGCGGGCCAGTACGGCCGCGTCCTCGGCCGAGACCTCGGCGCCGACCTTGCCGGTGGCGGCCAGCCGGCCCTCGACCATCGGCAGCTGCCCCGACACGTACACGTGGTTGCCGGACTGCACCGCCGGCACGTACGCGGCCAGCGGCGGCACCACCTGCGGCAGGGTCAGCCCGAGCTCGGACAACCGGGCGTAGATGGCCGCCCCGCCGTCACCGCTCACCGGCGTAGGCGCTGTCACGGCTGAGCCCCCTTCGTCTTGCCCTTCCGGCCCTCGCCTTCAGCGCCGTTTCCCGCTGCCGGCATCTGCCGCTCGGCGCAGGCGGTCACGACTTGGGCCGCTTCAAATACGCGACCAGTTGCTCCGGATTCGGGCCGGGCACCACCTGGACCAGCTCCCAGCCGTCCTCACCCCAGTTGTCCAGGATCTGCTTGGTGGCGTGCACCAGCAGAGGCACGGTCACGTACTCCCACTTCTGCATCGTCGATGTGCTCCTTCGATCGGGTACCGCGACAGCTTAGGGCTCACGCGTCTCCCTGTTTGGTTAGGCTGAGCGCGATGTCACAGAGGGCCGGGAGCAACCGATGACGACCGACACCAGTCATCCGGAACCGGAGCCGACACCGACGCCGGACCCGGATCCGCCCCAGCCGATCCCGCCGCCCGCGCCGGTGCCGGCTCCGGAGCCGCCGCACACGTCGGCCATGTCCTTCTACGGGTCGGACTTCATCGACGCGCAGCCGGACTTCATCGAGCCCTCGTTCCCCCCGCCCGGCGCGTTCCCCGACGAGCCCGGCGGCCCGCCCGGCACCCAACTGATGCCGGCGTTCCCGCCCGTCACACCGTCACCGCCCATCGCAGCGCCGCCGCCCGTCACACCGTCACCGCCCGCCGCAGCGCCGCCGCCGCCCGCGACAGTCGCAGCGCCCCCGGCCGTCACGCCGGCGCCACCGGCCATCGCGGCTCCGACCGAGCTGATCCCCGCGATTCGCGCCGACGAGACCGCCCCGCCCGCGACGCCCGTGGCCGCCACCTCGGACCCCACCTCGGTCACGGCCACGCCGGGCAGCGCCGATACCGCCCAGCTGCCCGCCGTCCGCACCGACGACGCGACCCAGCTCGCCCTCCGGGCCGACGACACCGCTCGGCTCCCGGCCGTACCCGCGTCCGAGCCGGCGCCCGGGTGGCATCAGCCGCCGCCCGCCGGCCCGTGGCACGCCCGGCACGAGAAGCCCGGCGAGTGGCGGCACGACCCGCCCGAGCACCTGGCCTTCGAGCATTCGCCGCCGGCCGAGGTGCAGATCCCGTCGCTGCTCGGTGCCGCCTCCGCGCCGGTGCCGCCGGCCCAGCCGTGGGAGGTTCCGCTCAAGATCGAGGCGGGCGAGAAGCGGCGGCGCAGCGGCCTGTGGATCTCGGTCGCGCTGACCACCACGCTGCTGCTCTGCGGTGGCGGCGCGGCCTCGGCCTACCTGCTGCTCCGGGACAGCGACGCGAGCGGCGCCCCCGACCCGGCCTCGGCGGTCAACGAGTTCCTGACCGCGATCTACACCCGGGGTGACGCCGACGCGGCCGGCGAGCTGGTCTGCCGCGAGGCCCGCGACAAAGACAAGATCACCGCCAAGGTGCAGCAGATCAAGGGATACGCGGCCGAGTACGACGCCCCGAGTTTTCGCTGGGACGACCCGGCCGTGGACGGCAAGACCGACGAGCGCGCCACCGTGTCGGTGCAGCTGACCATGTCGACCGAGGACGAGAAGACCGCCCAGCAGACATTGACCTTCACGACCGTACGAAAATCGGGTTGGCTGGTCTGCGAGGTCAAAGGCTGAAGCTGTGCCGCCCGGCTCGGCTTCGCTCCGCAACACGAAAACCTCGGGAGTCGACATGTGAAGCGGTGGCCGCAAACACCACGGCCGCCGTTTCACACGCCAACTCCGTACAGTCGAAGCCATGGGTGACCAACAGCGGACCTCGCGCTGGCCCGCACGCCTGCACGTGGTGACCGGCAAGGGCGGGACCGGCAAGACCAGCGTCGCCGCCGCGCTCGCGCTCGGCCTGGCCGAAGGCGGCCGTAAGACCCTGCTCGTCGAGGTCGAAGGGCGGCAGGGCATCGCGCAGCTCTTCGGCGTCGAGCCGCTGCCTTACAAAGAGTTGCGGATCGCGAGCGTGCCAGGCGGCGGCGAGGTGCGCGCGCTGGCCGTCGACGCCGAGGAGGCGCTGCTCGAGTACCTCGAGATGTTCTACCGGCTCGGCGCGGCCGGGCGGGCGCTGCGCAAGGTGGGCGCGATCGACTTCGCCACCACGATCGCCCCGGGCCTGCGCGACGTGCTGCTCACCGGCAAGGTCAAGGAGTCCACGACGCGGTCCCGGGACGGCCGCCGGGTGTACGACGCGGTGGTGCTCGACGCGCCGCCGACCGGGCGCATCGGCCGCTTCCTGAACGTGACGGCCGAGGTGGCGGGGCTGGCCCGGGTCGGGCCGATCAAGACACAGAGCGAGGGCGTGGCGTCGCTGCTGCGCTCGCCGATCACCTCGGTGCACGTGGTCACGCTGCTCGAGGAGATGCCGGTTCAGGAGACCCTGGACGCCATCGCCGAGCTGCGGGCCCTGGACATCTCGATCGGGCGGATCGTGCTGAACGGCGTACGCCCGCCTCTGCTCGCTGAGGCCAAAATCACCAAGGCCGAGCTGAAGCGGGGTCTGACCGCGGCCGGCCTGGCCGCCGACACCGCAACCGTGGCCGTGCTGCAGGAGGAGGCCAAGGCCCATCTGACCCGGCGCGGCCTGCAGGAGTCGCTGCGCGGCGAGCTCGAGGAGCTGGGCCTGCCCCTGGTCGAACTGCCGCTGCTCGATCGCGGGGTGGACCGGGCCGGGCTGGACGCGCTGGCCGAGGCGTTGATGGGTGTCTGAGGTACGGACTGGTTACGCTCGGGTAGTGACCGCTGAGCGCCTCGACCTCGACGCGATGCTGGCCGATCCCGTCACGAAGATCGTCGTGTGTTGCGGTTCCGGCGGCGTCGGGAAGACCACTACCGCCGCCGCGATCGGTGTCCGATCCGCCGAGGTGCACGGCCGCCGCACGGTGGTGCTGACCATCGACCCGGCCCGCCGGCTGGCCCAGTCGATGGGCCTGACCGAGCTGGACAACACGCCGCGGCAGGTCAAGGGCATCGACACCGAGGCCAGTGGCGGCGAGCTGCACGCCATGATGCTGGACATGAAGCGGACCTTCGACGAGGTGGTGCAGGAGCACACCACGCCGCAGCGGGCCGCCGAGATCTTCGCCAACCCCTTCTACCAGGCGATGAGCTCGACCTTCGCCGGTACGCAGGAGTACATGGCGATGGAGAAGCTGGGCCAGCTGCGGGCCACCGACGAGTGGGACCTGATCGTGGTCGACACCCCGCCGTCCCGTTCGGCCCTGGACTTCCTGGACGCACCGGCCCGGCTGTCGCGGTTTCTCGACGGGCGCATGCTGCGGCTGCTGCTGGCCCCGGCCCGGAGCGGCGGCCGGAGCATGTTCTCCCTGGTCACCGCCTCGTTCGGGCTGTTCTCGCGGGCGGTGCAAAAGATCCTGGGCGCGCAGCTGCTGACCGACCTGTCGGGTTTCGTGGCCGCGCTGGATTCGATGTTCGGCGGGTTCCGGCAGCGGGCCGACGAGACCTACCGCATCCTGCAAGATCCGCAGACGGCGTTCCTGCTGGTCGCGACCCCGGAGCGGGACGCGCTGCGGGAGGCCGCCTATTTCGCCGAGCGGCTGGTGGCCGAGCGGATGCCGCTGGCCGGCCTGGTGCTCAACCGGGTGCACCGCTCCGGCTTGCCGGAGCTGACGGCCGAGCGGGCCGAGCGGGCCGCCGCCGTCCTCGACGCGGCCGAGGGCAATGAGGTGACCGCGGACGCGCTCCGGATCCACGCCCAGTTGTTGCGGCAGACCGAACGGGAGGCCCGGGTGGCCGCGACGTTCACCGACGCGTTCCCGGGTGTGCCGGCCGCGGCGATCACCGCGCAGCCCGCCGACGTGCACGACGTCGACGGGTTGCGGACGATCGGCGCGGCGTTGGCTACCGCGACGCGGCCCTGAACCGCTCGTACGACCCGGATGGGCCTGCTCAGCGCGCTGAGGCCAAAACCTTGTCGGCGCTCTTCTCCTTGAGCGCGGCCTCGAACATCTTCCGCCAGCTCGCCACGTGCGGGTGCCGGCGCAACAGCGCGCGACGCTCCCGCTCGGTCATGCCGCCCCAGACCCCGAATTCGATCCGGTTGTCCAGCGCGTCGGCGAGGCACTCGTAGCGAACCGGGCAGCTGCGGCAGATCCTTTTCGCCACGTTCTGCTCGGCGCCCTGCACGAACAGCGCGTCCGGGTCACCGCTCTGACACGCCGCCATGCTGGGCCAGTCGCTGATCATTCCCATCTGTAAACGTCCCCCCTTGCCTTTACCCCCTGACGTCTGCGGCTCATGTCCCCCAAGCAGCGCAGACGTCGTGCGAAGCTCGCCGGACCATCATGCTCTGTAGTCAGGCGATTACGCAACGTTCACCCTCAAAATCGGCATAGCCGGGCACAGCCGGGCAACTCCGGGCAGTCGATTGCACCATCCGGGGGATCCACTTTCGGGAAAAAGGCGCGCTCAGAGGCATCAGCGTGCAGAATCATTCTCGGTGAACCGTGACCTTCTCACCGAGCGTTCGCGTGCACCCGTCAGGTAACTTGTGCCCGTGAGTTCCTGGATGCGCCGACGCGATCACAACATCTTCGCCAACGCGACCTCCCTGATCATCTGCGGGTTGCTCGCGGGGGTGGTGGTGGCCGCGGCCGCGTTCCCGGCGGTGGCCATGTCGGGCCTGGCCGCCAAGGCCGGCGGTGACACGTTCGCGCAGCTCCCCAGCACTCTCCGGTCGGCCTCCGCGCCCCAGGTGTCACGCGTCTACGCCAACGACGGCAAGACCCAGATCGCGGCGATGTACGACGAGTTCCGCAGCGACGTCCGGCTCAAAGACATCAGCCAGAACATGCAGGACGCGATCGTCGCGGCCGAGGACCACCAGTTCTTCAAGCACAAGGGCGTCGATGTCAAGGGCGTCGCCCGGGCCTTCGTCAACAACAACAGCGGCAAGTCCCAGCAGGGCGCCTCCACCCTGACCATGCAGATGGTCCGGATGTCGCAGGCGTACAGCGCGACCAGCCCGCAAGAGGTCGTCGACGCGACCAAAGACAGCCCCAAGCGCAAGATCACCGAGATGAAGTACGCCCTCGAGGTCGAGAAGCAGCTGTCCAAGGGCCAGATCCTCGAGCGCTACCTCAACACGGCACCGTTCGGTGGCGGCGCGTACGGCATCGCCGCGGCCAGCCAGGTCTACTTCGGCACCAAGGCCAGCAAGCTCACCGTCGCCCAGTCGGCGCTGCTGGCCGGCATGGTGAAGGCGCCGTCCGCCTTCGACCCGACCACCAAGACCGGTTACCCGCAGGCCAAGGACCGCCGCACCTGGGTGCTCGGCAACATGCGCGACATGGGCTTCATCACGCCCAAGGAATACACCGACGCCATCGCCACCAAGATCCCGACCAAGATCCAGCGGGTCGGCAACGGCTGCACCTCGGTCAAGACCAACAGCTGGGGCTTCTTCTGCGACTTCTTCTACCGCTGGTGGAACAGCCAGCCGGCCTTCGGCGTGAACGTCTACACCCGTGAGCGCCAGCTGAAGAGCGGCGGCTACCGGATCGTCACCTCGCTCGACCCGAAGGCACAGGACCAGGCGCGCAAGCGGGCGACCGAACGGCTCAAGGACACCAACCGCAACGCGGTGCTGCTGGCCGGCATCGAGCCCGGCACCGGCCGGGTCCGGTTCCTCGCCACCAACCGCAAGTTCAAACTGGACAACTCGGCCCACCCGGAAAACCGGATCTCCTCGGACCCGAAGAAGGCCCGGAAGAAAATCCGCGGCACCTACCCGAACACCACCAACCCGCTGTTCAGCGGCGGCGGCGACATCACCGGCTACCAGGCCGGCTCGGTGTTCAAGATGTTCACCATGGTCGCCGCCCTGGAAAAGGGCCTGCCGCTGGGCACCACGATCAACGCGGGCCCGCAGGCCAAGACCAACTACATCGTCCAGTACGGCAGCCCGGCCGCCTGCCCCGGCACCAACAAATACTGCCCCGAGAACGCGGGCGGGGCCGACGGCGGCCCGACCAACATGTGGACCGGCTTCGGCCTCTCCCGCAACACGTTCTTCGTGCCGCTGGAGGAACGGGTCGGCGCCGAGCGGGTGGTCGACGTGGCCAAACGATTCGGTGTGCAGTTCCGTGCCTCGAACGACGCCCGCCTGGCCAACAACAAAGACCTGGCCCACGGCTGGGGCGCGTTCACCCTGGGCGTCACCTCGTCGACGCCCCTCGAGATGGCCAACGCGTACGCCACCCTGGCCGGCGACGGCATGTTCTGCGAGCCGACCCCGGTGCAAGAGATCAAGACCCAGCACGGCGAGAAGATCGACGTCGGTAACCCGCACTGCACCCGGGCCACGTCCTCCGAGGTGGCCCGCTCGGCTCTGGACGCCGCCCGGTGCCCGGTGGGCGACCAGTCCTACCTCGGCCGCTGCCACGGCGCCACCGCCGGCGTCGTCCACGGCGCCGTCGGCCACCCGGTCTTCGGCAAGTCCGGCACCACCGACAAGGACAAAACGGCGGCGCTGATCGTCGGCACCGCGTCCATCGTGGTCGCCGGCTACGAGGTCAACCCCGACTGGGCCGACCACAACGACCGGATGGACCACGACGTCATCAACCCGGCCGTCTACAAGACGGTGGCCGACTACATGAAGGGCAAGCCGAAGAAGGGCTTCAAGAAACCGGGGAACCGCAAACTCACCGTCGGCGAACAACGTTCGGTCCCGAACGTCGAGTGCTCGTCGATCGGCGAGGCGAAATCGCGGCTCTCCGGCGCCGGCTTCGACCCGTACGTGATCGGTGGCCAGGTCGACTCGAAGTGCCCCGCCGGCCAGGCCGCGGGCACCAACCCCGACGGCCAGTCGATCAAGGGCGGCCCGGTCGGCATCGAGGTCAGCAACGGCAAGGGCGGCGGTGACAAGCCACCGCCCGGCACGAAACCGGGCGCACCCAACTTCCCCGGCTTCCCGAACTCACCCCGCCGCAACTGATCAACAGAACCCCCGAGGCTCCGGCCCCGGGGGTTCTGTCGTAATCGGCCCAGCTGCTTGCGTACCCCGGCCTTGTCCTCAGCCTTTTTCTCAGCTTTTCTCAGCCGAGCTGCTTGCGAACCTCGGCGGCGACCCGGCCACCCTCGGCCCGGCCCGCCACCGCGGCCTGCGCCGCCTTCATCGCCGGACCCATCTGCGCCTTGCCGGAAAAGCCGCCCGCGGCCAGCGCACCGGCCACGATCTCGGCGATCTCCTCAGCCGAGAGCTGCTGGGGCAGGTAGCGGTCGAGAACCTCACCCTCGGCGTTCTCCCGCGCCGCCTGATCGGCCCGGCCGGCCCCCGCGAACGCGGCCGACGCCTCGCGGCGCTTCTTGGCCTCCTTGGTCAGCACGGCGGTGACCTCGTCGTCGGTCAGCTCCCGGGCGGCGTCACCGGAAACCTCGGCGGTGCGTACGGCGGACAGCGCCATCCGCAGCGTCGAGGTGGTGAGCTCGTCCCGCCCCTTCATGGCGGTGCGCAGGTCGTCGTTCAGGCGGTCCTTGAGCGTTCCCATGAACGGAGAAACTACCCTTGCCCTCATGCGTAAGCGCACCGCAATATCGCTGGCCGCCGGCATCACCGCCCTCGGGGGCGCCACCTTCGCGTACGCGTCCCTGGTCGAGCGCAACATGTTCACGTTGCGCCGCTTCGACGTGCCCGTCCTCGAGCCGGATGCGGAACCGCTGCGCATCCTGCACCTGTCCGACCTGCACATGATGCCCGACCAGAGGCGCAAGCAGGCCTGGGTGGCCGCCCTGCGCGGCACTGACCCCGATCTGGTGGTGGTCACCGGCGACAACCTCTCGTCGCCGCATGGCGTCCCCGGCGTACTCAACGCCCTGACCCCGTTCTTCGACGTACCCGGCGCCTTCGTCTTCGGCAGCAACGACTACCGCGGCCCCGTCTGGAAGAACCCCCTGCTCTACCTGGTCCCCGACCGCGAATACGTCCAGGGCGTCGACCTCCCCTGGGAGGACCTGCGGGCGGCCTTCACCGACGCCGGCTGGACCAACCTGAACAACGCCCGCACCACAATCAAGGCCGGCGGCCGGTCAATCGAACTGGCCGGCGTCGACGACCCACACATCGAACGCGACGACTACCCGTCCGTCTCCGGCCCCGTCTCCCGCGGCGCCGACCTGCACATCGGCGTAACCCACACCCCCGCCAGCCGCGTCCTGTCCCCCATGGCCCAGGACGGCTTCAGCCTCCTCCTGGCCGGCCACACCCACGGCGGCCAGGTCCGCGTCCCCGGCTACGGCGCCCTGACCACCAACTGCGACCTCCCCCACAACCTGGCCCGAGGCCTGCACCGCTGGCCCGGCACCGACAGCTGGCTCCACGTCTCCGCCGGCCTCGGCACCCACCCCACCGCTCCCATCCGCTTCGCCTGCCTGCCCGAGGCCTCGATCCTGACCTTGATACCGCGCTGAGCTGGGGTTTCGTGCTGGGGGGTATACCGATTTCACGGGGGGCGGGGCGTCGGATAGTATTGCCCAGCACGTTGCGGGGTGTGGCGCAGCTTGGTAGCGCGCTTCGTTCGGGACGAAGAGGCCGTCGGTTCAAATCCGGCCACCCCGACGTGAGTTAGAGCAGCTCAGGGCCGGTCTCCTGGAAACAGGGACCGGCCCTGACTGCTTCTCCTGGCCGCTTGGGAGAAATTTTGGGAGAAGATCTTGCTGACGGGCTCCCTAGACAGCTCGCAACAGTGCATCGAGCGCACGGACCGGGGAGCCTGACGACATCGCCCTTCGGGCGCGGAGAGCCGTCTCCCACTGGGCTGTGAGGTCGTCCATCAACCGTTGCCGCATGGCTGCGGTGATGTGGGAGTACCGGGCCTGAACTGAGCCGTCCGCGTGGCCCATCCGGTCGTCTTGCAGCTTCTTGGGTACGCCCATCTCCTCCATCATCGTCTTGTGCGAGTGCCGTAGCCCGTGCGGCGTCAGACCGGTGGCGATTGAAGTCCAACAGGCGTCGGCACGGCTCACCGCTCCTCGGCCCCGGGCCGGGACCCCGGGAAACGTGCCTCCCAGGATCGGTACCGGCCGCGCCGGCTGGGGCGCGGCCCGTGGGTACCAACCGCTCGCTGCGGGGTGGAACAGCCACGTCGCGAATCCGGACCGTCGCCAATGCGGCGCAAGCTGTCCGGGCTTCGGTCCACCCCGCACGTAGCCGAGCTGTGCCACGGCATCAGCGACCTTCGCGCGGGTGCCCTCCGGCACCATTTCCGGCCGATTCAAGACGTTGGAGACCGTGCCGGTCGAGACCTCGGCGAGCCGGGCGACGTCCAGCAACTTCGGCCCCGGAGCGCTCGCCGCGCCGTTGGCCGGTCGATGCCCGCTGAACAGGTAAGTCCGGCCGTGACACGCGCAGGGCTTCGGTTTGGTGGCCACGATGTGAGCCGTAAGCAGGTCGCTCAGGAAGTCCGGGGCGTCGATCGTGCGGTACGAGTCATCCTTGGGCGGCACTCGGGTCAGTTCGCCCGAGTCGAGTTCGTATAGCTGCCATTCGACTCGGATGCTGTTGCGTCGGACGTACTCGGTTTCCAGGCCGACGAGTTCCCCGAACCGCATGCCGGTCGTACCCTTCGTCACCACCGCCACGAATTCGTCATCCCTGCCGGACAGCATCGCGGCCCGTTCGGCGATAAGCAGTACGCCGCGCATATCCGTGAACACCTTCTCCGGGCCGCGGTTTCGGCGCCGTCCCGCACGTCGTCCCCGGCCGCGCCGTTTCGTCGCTGGGTTTGACGACATCCGGCCTTCCGCCTCGGCGTCCGACAAGATTAGGTGAAGCGTGCTTCGCCACGTCTTGATGCTGGACGCGGCGTAGCCTGCGGCCCGTTCCTTCTTCTCCCACAGGTCGACCCCTTCGCTGACAAGTTCGACCAGGGGTGTTTCCTCGAATGCGGGCAACAGGTGGTTCTCGATGTGTCGCCGATAGTTCTGCATGGTCGAAGCGGCGAGGTCTTGCCGGGCGTACCAGGAACGGACGTACTCGCCGAAGGTGATTCGTAGGTCGGCCCGTGGGCGAGGTGCCTGCTTGGCGGCATTCGCCTCCGCCAGGTCAGCGGCCCTCTTCGCGTCGCGCTTCGTGTCGAACTTGATGACGTCTCCGACTTGGTCGGACACCGTTCCGTATTTTCCGGGAGCGGTCTTGAAACGCCCCCGCCAGTAGTTGCCGCGCTTCTCGGCGAATCCCATGCCTCGTGATCTCCTCAGTGGGGAGATGCCCCCGCCGCACGGCGGGGGCATCTCTGTCAGGCGGCGTCACTTTGGGTGGTGTCTTGCGCGCGCCGGGCACGCGCGGGAATCCGAGCTGTCAACTGGGCGGACGAATCAACGGGTGGCCGAGGCGATCGGTTCCGTCGGGCACGCCGCGCATCGACGGGAATGACCTCGGCGCCTTCGGCCGTCCGCTCGGAGAGACGAACGATCTCGCTGAGGTGATCAGGGGTGAAGCGGTATCCGCCCCCGATCCAGCAGAACGGGATTCGGCGCTTCCTTGCTTGCTCCTTCACCCACCACTCGGAGCACTTCAGAATCCGGGCCACGTCGCGCGGCAGATAGAAGACAATTTCGACGGCCGATTCGGCAGCCATGGGGGTGCCCTCCCGTTGAGTCGGCGTATGGATGAACCGATGTCTGTGTGTGGCTCTCAGCGGGCCGGTCTTGGTCAGCCGCGCCCTGTTCGCTGGATGGGGGACGTGGCGTGCCAGAAGTGCCACAACTGCCAGAACCTGTCTGGGTTGGGGGTTGTGGCGGTTGTGGCAGTTCTGGCACGCCGGTTACGCGGCCTTGCGCGCGGCGAGCGGGTGCACGGTCGCGGCCGGTTGGTGGACTTCGGGGTTGACCAGGTAGCTCGGTGACGGGGGTCGTCCCCCGGCCCGCTTCGGTGTGGGCGGGTCGAGCTGTCTGAGGTAGCCGTGGGCTTCCAGCACTGACAGGGGTGCGTCGAAGTCAGCGGCGGTCGGGATCTGCGTCGACTTGAGCGCCCGGAAGACTTCACGTTTGGTGAACGCGCGGGTGTTGGTGCGTTCGATCCACGCCAGGATGGTTCGGGCGTTGCGGGTCGCCTGGTCGGATCCCATGTCGTCGAACGCGCCCAGGGCGTGAGCGGCGTAGTACTCGCCGATCAGGGCGGCCCGCTCGATGGTGTCGACGCCGACCGGCTTGCCCCATCCGTCGTGCAGGTGCTCGGCGAGGTGGATCAGTCCTGCGATCCGCACGACGGCCCCGGTGTACTTGCTGCCCCAATCGACGACGTGTGACCACGCGCCGCCGGGGGCAAGCCGGGGTTCGACCTGCCGTTCGATGTCGAGAACGGCATCGTTGGCTTGCGGGGTGAGGACCAGCACGGCCGGATCGGTCCATTCGGCGAGCGTGAGGACCAGGGCGTGCAGGTGGGCGTGATACTCCGCTGCGACCTGGGTGGGGATCGGGTCGGCACCGATCTTGCGGCGGCCGACGGTGTTTTCCGGCAAGGCGAACAGGATTCGGGCCAGCAGCCCGAGTCCCCGGAAGCCGGGCATGCCCGCGATGTCGCGCAGAATCTCCGGCTGCACCGCGAGGCCCATGGTCAGGGCTGGTTTGTCGACGTGTCCGCCGTCGCGGGAGAGCCGGTCGACGCGCATCATGTCTCCGGCGTGGCCTTTGAGGAAGACCTCCAGGTTCGGGGTGCCGGAGTAGCGGCCCGCCATGGTGGCGAAGATCCCGCCTTCCGGTGACAGCACGGCGATCCGGCCGCCTTGGGCGGCGAGGATCTGTTGGGCGGTTTCGCTGGTCACGTCGTCGGCGACCAGTTGAGGTTTGACGGGGACGGTGATCGCTTCGGCGTTCATCGCGGCGGCTGTCGCTTCGGCGATGAGGGTGTCGCGTGCCGCTGGATCGGCGTTGGCGGCGGCGAGGGCGGCTTTCTCGGCCGCCTTTCCCGCGACTTTGGCGGATAGTTCGGCCTCGATGATCGCGGGTGCGGTCCGTTCGGCCAGGGCCTTTTCCGCGAGCAGGATTGGGCCGACCATCGCGGCGAATACTGCGCTCTTGCGGGAGCCGGGCGGGAGCACGACGACCGTGAACAGGTTGGTTGGCTCCCGCCAGGATCCGCGTACTTCTACCTCGGCCCGTCCGCCGGCCGCCGTGGACAGGCACGCGAGCGCGATGCTCCCGGCCGCGTCGATCGGGGTTTGGGTGAACTCGGCAACCGCGAACACCTGCTCGGCCACCCAGTCGGGCAGCAGTTCGGCGGGGAACACCGGCAGGTGCCGTCCACGGCCGAGCGGGACCAACGGTGACCAACCACCCGGCACCTCGGCGTCATCGAGCATGGCTCGCCCGGCGGCGACCAGGTCGGCCGCGTCGGCACCCGAGGTGGCGAGCTGGGCGAGCTGCGCGCCGACGTCGGCGACCTTCCGCCGTTTCGCCAGGTCGGCCACGATGCCCGCGTAATGGGCTGCGTTGCCGGTCGAGGGTGTCTGGGTGGTCAGGGTATGCAAGTAGGGCGCGCCGCCCACCTTGCCGAGTTGGCCGGTCTCGGCGAGGTGGGCAGTCACGGTGATCGGATCGGTGGGTGTCCCGGCCGCGTGCATCCCGCACATGGCTTCCCACAGCACACCGTGCGCGGGGCGTCCGAAGTCGCCCGGGGCGAGGGTGGCGGCGAGGTCGGCCATGAGGTTCGGGGCGAGCAGGGCGGCACCGATGACGGCCTGCTCGGCGGCCAGGTCGTGCCCGGCTTGAGTCACGATGGGGACTCCTCTCGGATCGGGGCAGGGGTCATCAGGCAGCGGGTCGGCCGATCGCCCGGTGCTGCTCGCGGTCGGTCAGGCTGGCGAGCCGGGGAGCGACCTCGTTGAGCAGTGCGCGCATGAGCTGCAACGCGGCGGCGAGCTGCCAGCGGGCCACTGTTTCGTTGCTGTGCAACGGGATCCGGGCGCGGATCTCGATGTACTCGACGTTTGCGGCGCGGACGCGGGTGAGCCAGGCCCGTCCGCCGATCTCGTCGGCGGTCAGGTCGGCCGACCGGTGCTCGGCCACGCCGCAGCGGTGGTCCCGGGCGCACCATGCG
Source organism: Actinoplanes sp. NPDC049265 (assembly GCF_043197135.1). Classification (NCBI taxonomy): domain Bacteria; kingdom Bacillati; phylum Actinomycetota; class Actinomycetes; order Micromonosporales; family Micromonosporaceae; genus Actinoplanes; species Actinoplanes sp. NPDC049265. Next base: position 208,411 of record NZ_JBICSP010000006.1, read on the forward strand.
GTGTGCGGGGTCGCGGCGCGCTGGATGCGGGCCATCGTGCGGGCCTTCATCGGGTGCCCTTGTCGTGCAGCTCCCGGACGCTGTTGATGATCCGGCGGCCGACCCGCAGGCGGCGGCCGTCGCCTCCGCAGCGGCGGCACAGACCGAACGCGCGGCCGAACGGCGACCGGCGTTTGCCGGATCCCTTGCACTTGCGGCAGGCACCGAACGGCCAGATCCAACACCCGATGCTGTAACAGAAGGTGACGATCACGAGGATGAGGAACAGCAGGCCGGTCAGACCGGCGGACGGGGTTGCGGTCGCGGCGAGGGTGGCCACGGAAAGCCTCCAGGGGCAGGGTCTGGGGTGTGAGCTGGGGTGGGGGCGACCCGCGACCGGCGGATATATGGCCTGACCAGGCCGGTCGCGGGTCGAGTCGCGTGGACGCGACCGGTCGCGGGTCGTCCGCGACCGTCAGGCGGCTTTCCGCCGGCCGATCGCGGCGTCGATGTCGTCGGTCTTGGCGCCCTTGAGTGCCTTGCCGTTCCGCTTGACATCAACGCTGCGTACACCGAACGCTCGGACCTGAGCCGAGATCGACTCGGCCGTGGTGTCGGCGTACGCCTCCGGGAGCCGTTCGCCGAGCCGGGAGGCGATCTCCTCCCACTGGGCTCCGGTCTCGCCACGCTCGATCACGGCGCGGACGTCGGCGAGGACGTCTCGGGCGACCCGGGCGATGTCCTCCCCGGCGGCCATCCCGGTGAGGGTGCCCGCGGCCTCCCGCAGTGCCCGCGCGGCGGTCAGGATCTTCTCGGCGTCGTCGGCGTCGGCGAGGTAGGTCCGGACGGTCGGGGTGGCGTCCGACGCGCCGCGCAGGATGCCCACCCCCTTATAAGAGGGCAGCAGGGTGGAGCTGTCGTGCCCTTCCGAGTACGCCCCGGAGCCAAGGACCAGGTCGGACACCTGCCACGACCCGGTACGCAGGCTGAACCGCACCTGGTGGTTGTCGCGGAAGGACACGAACTGCTGAGCGACCTGCCCCGACCCGATCCCCGAAGGGCGTTGGGTGGCGTCGACGAACCCGACCCCGGCGGCCGGAGCGACCTTGACCAGGTACACCAGAAGGGAGGCGATCTCCTTGCTGATCTCGCCGAGGTCGAAGTACTCCTGGAACTCGTCCAGGAACACCAGCCGGACCGGCATCTTGTACTTCGGATCCCGGGCGATCTCCCTGGTCAGCTTGCCCTCAGGGCACACGTCGACGGGCAGTTTCGACAGCCGCTCGTAACGGTCCTGCACGTCGGCCTTGATCTCCCGGAGGGCTTCCAAGACGATCTCGGCGGGGTCGCCGTCGCGGGTCATCGCCAGGCCGAACGCGCACCGGTCGGCGACCAGGGAGAACTTGCGCCAGTCCGGCTTACCGCCACCGTCGAGCACGGTCAGCTTCACGTACGGGTCAAGTGCTGCGTACAGGGCCAGGAGACGCGCCGCGAACGTCTTGCCCTGGCGGGGTTGCGCACCGATCAGGATGCTGTTCCACAGCAGGTCAACCATGACCTTGTTGCCGCGTTCGTCGAGGCCGAACGGGGCAGGCTGCCACACGTCGGTGGCCTTGCACCGCAACAGCGGCGTTCGGCCGGCCCCCGCCGACAGCGGATCCCGGTCGGCCACCCACAGCGTGTGCCGACGGTGCGAGCTGAAATCCCGGGTGATGAACACCTGAGAGATAGCCACGTCCAGACCGGACGCGATAGCACCGCGCGCCTTCACGGCCTCATCGAACGTCTTGCCGTACGGCAGATCGATCGACACCTGGGAACCGGTCCCCGAGGGGTCCCGGGCCATGGTCGAGCCGAAGCTGATCTGCTGGTGCGGCTTGTCCGGGTGGCCCAGACCCGCCGCGTAGTACGCGCGGAGGATGATGTCCGGGTTGACGCGCCGGAACCGTCCGGCGACGGTGGCAGGGGTAATGATCGGCCGGTCATCGGGGCGGCCGATGTGCGCCAGGAACGTCACCACGGCCGTGGCGACCAGGGCGAGCGCCCACCACGGGGCGGTGACCCACAGGATCGGTCCGCCGATGACGACGGTCAGGACTTCGGCGGCCAGCACGATGAACCGCCACATGCGGGTGGCCTTGACCTCCCGGTGCAGCTTGAGCCACATCGCCGGATCGTTCGCGTCGGCGGTACCTTGCCGCAGCGCGTACTGCTCGGTCACCCACCACCATCTGATCTGCCGACCGGCCAGCCGGAACACCCCGACGACGGCCCAGAACGCGGCGAGGATCGCGTACTTCGGCGAGCGCAGCGCGTGGAAGCCGCACCGGTAGCCGAACACGGCGAGGGTCTGCCTGATGTTGTGCTTGATGTTCGGCCAGCTCGACCAGCCGACCGGCACGATCGGCACCCGGCCGGCCGCCCCGGACGGCGGCGGGTCGACGGGCATTCCGCCAACGGTCGGCGACTCGTCGAGGGTCACCTCGAAGTGGGTATCTCCCGCGCCGGTCGTTCGGCGGGTGCGGGCCTCGCCCAGGTCGACGACGTTCTTGACGTCGGCTTCGGCAGCGGTCCAATCAAAGTTCTTGTCGTCAGGGTTGGGATTCTGCGGGACCATCAGGCTCTCTCCTGCGGGTCGTGAAGGGCTTGCGGAGGGAACCGGCGGCACGGCGTGTGCTGGCAGGCTTGGGCCGTGCCGCCGGGCGGAGTCAACGGGGCGCGTTGTGGTCGGTGGCGTAGAGGAAGCCGAACAAGGCTTGCTGCAACGCGACCAGGTCAGTCGCGTGGATCGGGCGGGGGTAGCCGTGTTTGGCGAACTGATCGGCGATGTCGATCAGCAGGCCGAACGTGAACCGCCGGTCAGCGTCGGGACGCGGCAGGGGGTAGGCATTCTGGTCGGTCATGACGGTGGCTCCCTTCATTGATCAGGCAGCTGTGAGAGCCGGGGTTTCCGCAGGCTCCGGGCCGGATGGTGACGCGTCCGTGACGCGCAACGCGGCGAGGTGACGCCGCGCCGTCGACGGCGAAACCTCCGCCCGCTTGGCGATCTCCGCCACGCTGGCGCCAGGCATCCGCGCGGCGACCTTGGCGACCTTGCTCGCCGACGCGGGACGTGGCGTGACCCGCTTGGCGGGCGTCTTCTTGATCGGCGTGGCCGGAGCGGGCGAGGTCTCGGCGACCCGCGCGATTGGTGCCTCAGACGTGGTGTCCGTGACGGTCACGATGTCTTCCGCCACGTCGGTGACGCGGCGAGCGGTCGCCAGCAGCGCGCCGGTCGCCATGACCATCAGCCCGTCAACAGCGAGCGGGCCGAGCATCGCGGTCAGGGTGTCCTCGCCGTAGAAGTGCAGCAGTCCGGCGAGGTGCTTGTAGGAGACGAACGCGGCGACCAGGGCGACCGGGAGCAGGCCACCCAAGCGGAGCGCGGTCCAGCGGCGGCCGGACGGCCACGCCACCCGGGCCAGGATCTCGGTAGCCACGAACAAAGCGACCGGCCAGAAGATCGCACCGACCACCGCGCCCGTCTGCGGCGTCCAGTCGACCGGGACGTCGGCCGGCGGGACGTAGGAGTGCGCGACGTTGGCGGCGATCGACACGGTGCCACCCAGGGCTGCACCGATGTAGGCCCAACCACGACCGGAAACCGACGGCTTGCGCATCAGGCCACCGCCCTGCGAATCGCGGGAAGCGCGGCCAGCTCGGCGGCCACGCGGGTGACCCTGGCCTCTGCACGGCGCATGCGACGCCAGTCGAGGACGGTCGGACCGCCGTGGTCGTCGGCGTAGATGAGGTTGATCTCGGCGTCCAACAGGTCCAACTCGGCCGCGATCAGCGGCCACTCGGCCTCGATCGCGGCCAGGTCGGCAGCGGTCGGACCGTCGGTGATGCGGTGAAGCTTGCTCAATGGAACCTCCGAGGGGGCGCCGTGTTCGGCAACGTTTGTGCCGCACACGGACAGGCAACAAGGGGACGTGGATCAGAAAGAGTCACGAGATACGCGACGTCGTGACCTCGGTTGAGCCTCGGATGGACAGGTCAAGCGGCCGGACACGTCGACGGCCGAACACCCGAGGTAACCCCGAAAGGTCACGTATGCACTTGTCAGAGAGCAAGTCACGACCGGCCTTCCTGCGGCAGCACAGGCGAAGCCAAGCCCGACATGCCGACGAATCGGCCTGCCAACTTCGGTACCGAAGTACCGAAGTTGGGATGAGGCTACGACAGGTGATCGTCGATGCGCAAGCACTTCGGTACCGAAGTACCAAACCCGCTGCTAAAGTGCGGTCATGACAGCCGAACGGACTCTTGGGACCGTGGCGCTCCATGACCAGATAGCCGACGATCTACGCGAGCGGATCGCTTCCGGTGAGTACGCACCGGGCGCCACGCTCCCGTCTGTGCGCCAGCTACAGGACAAGTGGAAATGCTCCGACGGCCCCGTACGCGACGCGCTCACGATCCTTCGCAACGAGGGGCGCATCATCCAAAGTCGAGGTGCCCCCGCCCGTGTCCGGATCGCTCCGGAGCGAGCACTCTCCATCTCCATCACGCCTGAAGCCGCACAGACGCAGAAGGACCTCGCGCTCCGTCCGCAGAATGAGCGTGCCGAGACCGGCGCCTCAGAGCTGGCCCTAGGCGTACCGATCGACCAAACCGCCTTCACCGCCACCTACACGCGGGTGCCGGCCGACCGGGAGCTTGCCGGAGAATTCGAGCTGCAAGCGGGAGCTGAGTTGCTTCGGCGCGAGTATCGGACGGTCCACAGCGAGTCGGACCGGCTGGTGCTGTCGAGCGTTTCGCACATCCCGATCGCCCTGGTCGAAGGAAACCCCGACCTGCTCGACGAAAAGAACGAGCCGTGGCCGGGCGGGCACTGGCACCAGCTCTACACGGTCGGCATCGAGATCGACCGCATCGAAAGCTCGATCACGGCAATCCAGCCGACGCCGAGGCAGCGTCAAGACTGGAAGATGGACCCCGGCGTACCACTGCTCTGCCTGCGAAGCCTCTCGATCGACACGGAGGGCCGCGTGGTCGAGGTGGCCGACTCCACCTATCCGGGCGACCGAACCGCAATCTCCTTCACGCAACAACTCAGCCGGTGGCCGACGACCCGTCGCGCCAGGCCGGGAAGGAAGGCTGTCTAGTGCCAACGCTCTCGATCATCACAGCGGCGTACGCCCCGAGCGCGGCCTACCTCCGGGAGACCATCGACAGCGTTCGCGCCCAAGAGCTCCCGCAAGGATGGGACCTGGAATGGGTCGTCCAGGAGGACGGCATCGCTCCTTCCCTCGCTCACCATTTCGCACAGGTCAAATGCGCCCGATACGAAGCCAGCGGCGCGCAGCTGGGCATCGCGGCGACCCGCAACCTGGCGCTGTCGCGAGCGACGGGTGACCTCATCCAAGTCCTCGACTCCGACGACGTGCTCCTGCCGGGTGCGCTAAGGGCTCTAATCCCCAAGTTCGAAGAGAACCGGATTCACTGGGCGGTTGGTCAGGCTGACGACCTGATGCAGGACGGCTCACGAGTCGCGTGGAAGTCGGCGCTTCCCTACGGGCTGGTCTCACCCGGCACCGTGAACCGATGGGCAGAGGAGAACGGCGGCAACTGGCCCATCCATTGCGCCGGCCTAATGCTCCGGGCCATCTCGCTACGAGCGATCGGCGGATGGGTCGGCCTGCCCGGGGACGAAGACATCGCCATGTTCGCCGCACTGTCAGAAATAACCAAGGGCTACAACCTCGACGGCGTGACATGGCTCTACCGCCAGCATCCCCAACAGATCACTCGTTCGCGCGCGACGCGCCACCTCAGCGAGGATTGCAGGCGGCTGGCTCTCCAACGAATCAAGGCCGTGCAGCTTTCCGGCCTCGACTTCGGTAGCTCACGTCAGTTCGACTTTGACCTGGACGTGCACCTGGTCAAGGTCGGCCCAGCAGCTAAGCAGTCGGGTGACGCATGATGTCGTACATCGCGGGAGCTACTTGTCGGCGCCAGTTGACGGCGGCGACACATAGGTCCCGCGCTGAGGAACCGTGAAGACGAGACCCTGCTCCCGTAACGTCTCGACGGCACGTCGAACCGTTCCGCGGGCAATACCGAACTCTTGGATGAGCTGGCTCTCACTGGGGATCGGCCGATTCGGCGCCCAATCCCCCTTCTTGATCCGCTCGCCGAGGATCTCAGCCAGCTGTAGGTAAATCGGCACAGGGCCGTCCGGCTCGATCATGTCGACACGCTAAACGACTACAAGCAGCCAGGTAGCTCTAACTACGTAACTAAACGTCTAGAGACGGAGCTAGACGAGTGTGAACGAGGGCTGCGATCGCTTCGCGGAGGAAAGGATGCTCATCGATTCATTGCCCGGCGGCGTGACCCTCACCCGCAACCAACTCGGCGGCCACTGGGTCGAATGGAACGGAAGGTTGATCGGCTGGTTACACGCGAGCATAGGAAACCACTGGAATGCCTACGCATACATCCCCGATTCAGAATACGACGGCGACGAACTGGGACGGTTCTCACGAGTAGAGGCGCTAAAGAAAATTGCCAAGACGGCAGGCTGGAAGAGCAGCAATAAATCGGAGTGAAAGGAAATATAATGGATGACGCCAGGTTTGCGTCGGGACTGACTCTCACCGACGAGAACCGCGAAATCATGGCCGAGACGTTCGATTGGCCGGATGACGCGCTTGACATCTGCAAGTTCATCGAGATTGATTTCCCCGAGTGGTATCCCGTATACATCGGAGTCGACGGAGGCGACCGGGCCTACCCGCCTGGCTTTTACGCAATTCGGCGCTTCTCATGGAAGTCAGAGCCGCCGGCCTACGGCGCCACAGATGATGAGCTGCGAGCTGCACTCAACGACTGGCGCCCTGGTCTTGCCCCGCCCAACGCCGCAGCAGCAGACCTCCTCGAAGAAGTGACTCCCGTGCTCATGGGCCTGAGCGAGCTGGAGAATCAGGCCGGACTCGGCCCAGAGATGCTTCAGCTCCTCTCGCGCATGAACATCTTCCCGCCGCCCATCGCCGACTTGGCCAGCGGGCCGCTGTGGCTAACCGCAGAACTCCAAATTCGATTCGGTCGCAAACTACAGAGGAAGGAGCCGGAAAAAACCCAGACGTGGTGGTCGAGGTGGTGGCAGCGCCTAAAGGGACAATCTAGCCCGTCCGCAAATCCGGCCTAACTTCAAGGCTTCTAAATCCGACTGCTGGGAGACGGCCGGTACCGCAACCGCCCCCCAGCATGCGATCCAGTGCGCGAGGCGCTGACCGGTCTTCGCACGGGGCGGCGTCGGTTGCCGCGACGGTTCGCAGCCGCCGGCGACCTCCCTGGGGCCAAAGCTCCAGCCCGGGGAGGTTGTCGAACGTTTCGCAATTAATCGACGAAAGGACACGAATGCAATTCTCGGAATGGGTCACGCTTACCGTATCGAAGCAGCCCAACAATGCCTTAGTACAGAACATATGACAGGAGAAAGGTACTGACCTTCGCCGATCTTCTATTCGGCCGTCTATTCCCTCGATCATCTACGGCGACGGGCCGGAAGTATCTGCTTCCCGCCCGTCGCTGACCGACGTCCCTCACCTGCCCGCCCTCACGTGCCCGGTCGTTGGCCGCAAGAAACTATTTCCGATCCAAGAGGGCAATGAAGTTCAGAACGGCATCATTTGGATTTCCACTGTCCATGTCGCGAATGGTGAATCCGTGCAAGGATAGCTTTTTGACATCAAGGTAGTAATGCGAGCCTCGGCGGTAGACGAGCTCCAGTTCCTGCAGTCGATCGAGATAGCGCCTCCTGACGCTATTGTTCTTGACGATCCTTTGCTCCAAGAGTTCGTCGAACACGCTAGGAGATTCACCCGCCTGCTGCCTAAAACTTCTCAGAATTGCGCGAAGGTTCATATAGTCGTTGCGTCCGATGAAGGCAGATCTTCTGGACGGACCAGGACTATAGGGGCGCAATGCAGCAAGTGGCTCCTTGCAATAGACGACGAACGCATTAATTCGTGGAGCTTCAATGGAGAGAGGCCCCAAGGCGATGATCGTCTCGGCGTCCATGAGCGATGGCGGAGCACTTTCAACCCCTGGGTCGACAGAGATAATCTCGGCGTCCAGATTGATTTCCTTAGCCACAATCGCAGCTGATGGGCCGAGGATGAAGCGCTGCGACTTGCTCCCAATAATAACGCCCACGTCGGTTACCACGAGCCCACGAGAAATGCGATCCGTGAAGTGGATTGCGCCAGACAGGTCACCAACCGTGAATCTTAGGTTAGCGCCTGATCGACTCATGGTGTCTTTCAGCTCAAGCAGTGCATCACCGCCGCCCTGGAGGAAGGAGAAAAGCTGCTCCGCCTTGCTCATAGAGGAACTGTTCTGCGATTGCACCAGTACTGGTACAAGATTCTCGGGAATCTGGGGGTAGCCGTCGTCAGAGCTGGTCGCAAACTCATGAACGAATTGGTAGAAGAACGGCCCGACGCCTGTGATTCTGTGCCGCGGATCTGACTTCAGACTGGCGGCACAGGCAGGGTCGATGGCAGCCTTGGCCATGATGAAGTCAGAGAAGACCACGTTCACCGCATTTTTTCCCGCCAAGAAGGGGTGGTCTCCCATAAACTGGGTCGCATGCTTCTCATACGTTTCTCGTAGCGACGCGGGCATCGTGGCCGGCATCTCGACTGCGATGTCCACCCCAAGCACGTGACTAACGAGGCGAACGCTCTGCTCCTGCGGAGAATAGATGCCTTCAAACCCGTCCCACGACTCATTGGCCGCCAACAGCGCCCTCATCTTGTCAACGGTGCGACCCTTGAATTTCGCTTGCTCACGTTCGAGAAGCTCATCAATTATCCTTAGCAGGATGCCCTTCGGCGCCGCAGAAGCCGAGCCCAAAATCTGCTGTTCTTTATGTGGGTTTGGGACAGCTAGGAATTCTCCAAGTACGGAAAGCACCGGCGCGTAGCCCAAGAACCCGTTTACTTCCAGCCATACCTTTTGGGCAGAAGTAACCTTCTCGGTCAGCAAGGCTGACGCGATCTCGCGCATCCTGCTCTGCGCAAGTTCCTCGAAAGGCCCCGGGTACTTGACGGCAGAGTCGTAGTCGCGACCCGGATACTGTTCGTGCATCCGGGCCATGAATGAGTGGATGTAGCTTAAAGCCTGCTCGTAAGAGAAAAATGAAACCTTAGCATTTGCCAACGGCGCGCCTTCTGAGGCAAAGAACAATTCAACCAGTTCGGCCGTATCCGGCCGCGAAAGCAAGACAATGCTCAAACCTTCACCGGAACCGCGGCCCGCAAGCTTGCGCACATTGTCCAGAAACGCTAGAAAGTTTGCTGTTCCCGCTTTAAGGTGAGCTTCATCGAGCGCATCAATAACCAGCCCTGCTCGACCCGCCATTACTTCCCCGATAAAAGGGGAATTGAATCCGAGCGCGTCCTGAATCAGACCCGAGAGCGAGTAAGATCCGACCTGTGCATGAGCGGCGTCAATTAGCGGCCAATTGAGCGTCGCGGCGAGCGCATTGGCGGCCGCCGACTTTCCCACCGCTCCAGGCGCCTCTATGAGCAGAATCCGAGAGCCCTCAGGAAAGATCCAATCCCGGAGGTCGGGCCAAACGTAGCCGGGAGGGACGTGGACGTCCGCCGTAAGTGCCTTGACGGACTCATCTTCGGGCGTGAGCGGCCCGTCAAGTGAAACCAAGTGTTCGGTCAGATCTCTCAGGGTCTTCAACTCAACGCTCCATCACAAAATCACTCGCAGCGACTCTCGTGATACATGACGCTACTAAGGCATCGATGATCGTTTCCACGACTCAGGGACCTAGTTCGTCACCTCTTCGGTCGCCGCATCCCGTCCGAGTCGACACACTGAGCGCTAGCTGCGGCTAGCGGTCTCAGCGGTACTGTCGCTAGGCTCACGCCCGGTCTAACGAAGCGTTGATAGATCGGACGCGGTGCGACCAACGCGTGTCAACGATCGCCGAGCGATCTGTGTGTGGGCAGGTCATCGCCTTGCGGCCCACAGGCTTTAAAGCCGGTGAGAACCTTCTGCGCGACGTTAAAGCGGCCCGTTCCGCAGGCCGCTCGCGCGCCGCCGGACCTCGGCCTGGCCGCTGGCCAGCCGCCGGCGTTCTTGGGACTCCGTCCACGACGCCGCGATGAATCCCGCCGGCCGGCGCGAGGGTACGTCGTCACTTCGGAAAGCTATGCCCCCGGCGGGGACTCCGGTATCAGAGATGGGTGGTGCCATCCCGACAGCCTCCGTCCAGGCGAAGCCGAACGGAGGCTGTCGGGATGGCGGTTGGTCCGAGATTGCTGTTCAGGCGTTGTCGTCGAAACGGACATGCGTCTCTGGATGGGTCTTCTGTAAGTTCAGGCGTTCCTCGGGATTCTGCAGCTCAAGCGGATGATGCAATGGCTCGTAGGGAAGAGGCTTCCGCTTCGCGCGGCGGAGTATTGCTCGCCATAGGGGAGTGAAGTTCGTGTAGATGATGTCGTTGAACCAGACCGCTTCTCGATTGAGCTCTGTTGCGACTCTTGGATACTGGCTTTGATATGTCGCCCATTGTGCGTCAGCTTCAAGCATATCCAATCGCGTACATGCGTTAAAGCACTTTGTCAGCGCCTCCATGCATGCCCGTGCAGGGATTTGGACGTCTGGTAGCGAGAATGCCTCAAGTTCCGCGAAGGCATCTCTTACTTTTTCTTGACGCCCTCGTGCCGCATCGAAGTTGAATGTTGTTTCCGGTGTTTCGCCAGCGTTGTTGGCCTCATGAGTTTGACGGGCCAAGATGCGAAGTGCGTCGACTCGCGCCGCGAAAGCCCAGGTTGCTTTTCGGAAGTTGACTCCCAGTTCCCGCCGGCGTGCAATTTCCTTGAATATTAGTTCGCGCGTGAATGATTGGGTAGTTGAACGTCGCGCCAGTCCGGCTCCTACCCAAATTCCTAGCACTGCAATTATTGCAGCTACTACAGGGGCTGCGCTCTTTAAGATCTCTGGCCAGTAATAACTCACGCGGACAGAATGAAGTATAGGTGTTCTTGCTGCAATGGTCCGAACGCGTGGTTGAGGCATCCGATCCGGGGGCGGTGGAAGATTGTTGGAAAGGAGGGCTGCGTTTACGTTGAAGCGACGAACCGAGCCCGGCAGGCAGGGCTGTTGGGGGTACAGCAGCGAAGTACAGCAACCGGAGCGTCGTTAGCTACTCATGTTTGGCTGATCATGTCATCTGACCTGCGTTTCTGGACTTCGATGGCCTTGCTGCCGGGACCCGATCGGTCATGGGTTGGTTGACGCCTGTCGGCCCCACGGGTTGGGCTAGACCTGGACACAGTTCCCTACGGTCTCAGTTGTGGTCTCATTCGGTGCTGAATGGAGCGGTTCGCCAGCGTTCAGGCAGGGAGGTAGCCGCAGGTCATGGACGGTGCTGACCATCGCCGGACGGCGGTCTACAGACTTGGAAAGCGTGCGGGGGCGTTGGGAGAAATCGGGGAGAACTTGGCTTGATCGCTGCCCCCGGCTGACGACTAAGACCAACGTAGACCAACGCCCTGAGCTGCGACTTTACCGTTGTGGCGAGGTCAAGATCCGTCCGCTGTCCTCATTCGGGACGAAGAGGCCGTCGGTTCAAATCCGGCCACCCCGACGTGAAGTAAGAGCAGGTCAGGGTCGGTCCTCCGGAGGCGGAGGGCCGGCCCTGATTTTCGTTCCGGCCGCGGTTGGGGCGGGACGTGGGGCATGGAGTCACGGGGACGTGCCGCGCGGAACCCCAGGTTGATGGTCGAGCACTTCCCCACGGAACCGGAGGCCGACGTTCGGGCCGCCAAAGCCAACGTTTGGCCCAGCGTCACGCAAGCGTCTTCAGTCGGCTGAACAACTGATCGGCCATGTGATCATCAGGTACGGAAAGGACGATAGGTCACAGGGCCTCGAGGAAGCCGCCAAGGTCAGATTGGAGCATTTCCTCGCGGCTTACGTTCGCGGCGATCCTCCAGTTCTCCGTTTTTGCCCAGCCCTGGCTCACGCCTTTTTTGTCGAACGGGCCGAGAGCTTCGAACTTCCGGCCGAACGTTCTATCGATCGCAGTCTGGCTGAAGTAGTTTTCCAGAGCACGTCGCTCCAAGACGTGTCCTGCTATCCCGAGCCTCGCGCACAGAGACGTGAAATCTTGGCGTTGGCGGCTCAGTGCGGCGGACGGCGACTTGCGTTCGCTGTCAATAAGATATGAGACTGACTTCGATATGCGAAGTATGTCGAGTAGCTCTTGTTCTACGTCCCCTCGGATCATCTCGCCTCCATGAAGCGGCAGGCAAAGCACTTCGTGCTCCTTGCCAAATGACCGCAGCAGTTGCATCATGGCGCGAATCTCGGTTTTGCCCTCAACGAGCAGGATCTTGGAAAATCCGAGCTGCGGGCTGCCCTCGAACGATAACTGGCCCATGAGCGTGACGAGAGAATCCGCACCCTCGTATGGCGCTACTTTACGTCGGCCGGCGTCGGTCTTGGACACCACGAAGATCTGATCAGCGCTGGTCCGCGCCAGCCCCATGCTGTGGGTCGCGTAAATCGTCGCAGTGCCGACATACTTGGCCAGGGTCGTCAAGAAATCCAATTGGAGGGATGAGTGCAGGTTGAGCTCTGGTTCATCGATGAGCAGAATGCTTGGACGCCGGACCAGTAGATTAACCAGAACTACGATGAAGTGAGCAATGCCTGCCCCTTGCTCGGTGAGCCGGAAGCTGCGGCCATCGACCGTCAGCTGAAGCGCGTTCATCTCAGGATTTGGGTTGATGTCCAGGGCCTGGAAGCCAAAGATTCGACGGATCTCGTCGAGGAGAATGGCGACGGCCTCATTGCTGTCCGGATCATATCCGGACTTGTATTCAGCAAAACGTTCGACAAACGCGCTTCCAATTTGAATGTCGAAATAGTTGGCTTGAGTGCCAATATTGATAGCGTTGCGAAAGGGGCCGACATACATTGTGTCTTCAAGCACATTCATTGCGAAAATGAACGGATTGAAAATCGACTCTCTTACGTCTGGTTGCATGCCGCTGCCCGGACCATACAGAACTTGATTTCCGCTCAGGATTCTTGGCGTCACCCGCCCGCCCTTTTGAAAGTCGAACTGGTATGTCAGAACCTCGCCATGATCCGCAAATGCGCCGGCCGGGCCGTCATTTACCGTAAACGATATTTCAATGTCTCGGTTTTCACCTGCTCGCCACGGTCGCTCCCCCGGCAGAACGCCAAAGCTGTTCACATTCCATGGCTTGGCATGCAACAGCATCTGGCTCGCTTCACCGATGGGGGTGTTCTTATTGAAGACCGAAAAGAAGGGCCGGAGCTCATAAATCAGCCGGAGAAGTGAACTCTTGCCTGAATTGTTCGTTCCAACCAGCGCCGTAAATCCGTCTCGGATCGAGAACTTCACCGGATCGTCGCCGAAGCAGCGGAAGTTGCGAACGGCAATATCGATATCCAACATGATCTTCCTCCCGTGCCGGAGCCGGCCAACCTTATCGGATCCCACTCGTTCGGAGAGACGTGGCACCAGAGTCCTCTAGCAATCGCGGTCACGCCACGGGTGTGTTCATGTGGGTCTTTGCCGCTGTTTCGCACCTGACCGCACGAAATCGTCCTTGAGCGGGAATAGAAGGCCAGGAACCAACGCCAACGCGTCGACGATGCGACTCTGCCGAGAAGATGTACGCGTACACCGTTAACCGTCGTCGGGCCTTGGAACGCGCCAGCGACATTTGGGCTGGGTACACGGCTAGACCAAGCGCCCGAACGACGAATAGCCGGGGCAGTCGGCGTAGCCACCGGCGGTCAGGAACGTGTGGGCGACATGCTCCGCATCGGAACCGCAGGAACGCGGCTCCCGGCCGGCTGGCTCGGCCGCCGTCGTGATCCGGTGGGCCTCGATCATGCCGTTGCGGACGGCCGCCTTGACGATCAGGTAGAGCACGATCAGGCCCACCGTCGTGATCACCACCGCGGTGATGATCAGGGCGGTCACTCCGGACGCTGCTGCCGCTTCCACGGTTCGCCCGATCGGCCGCCGGGCGGCTGACCTGAGCCGATGAGCTCGACCAGCATCATGCGCGGCGCCGGTTTGCGCGACGGTCGACGCCTCATGGACCGCGCCCGAAGATCATCGCCGGTTGCGAACGGCCTATGACATAGGGTGGCCGGGTGAGTGAGCTGACCGTCGACACGGCGTCGGCCACCCCGGTCTACCGGCAGATCGTCGAGCAGGTCCGTTACCTGGTCGACGGCGGTGGGTTGCGGCGCGGCGATCGGCTGCCGCCGGTACGCCAGCTCGCCGACAATCTCGGCGTCAACCGGAACACCGTCGCGAAGGCGTACGCGATGCTCCGTGAACTGGGGTTGATCGAGACCAAGGGCGCGTCCGGGACGACGATCGCCGGGCCCGCGCCGCGCAAGGACCGGCTGCGCGAGGCGGTGCTCGAGGCGGTGCGCGGGGGGATGAGCCCCGAGGAGGTACGCGACACCGCGTACGCCCTGGCCCAGTCGGTCGGCTCCGACGTGCGGGCGGTCTTCGCCGAGTGCAACGAGGAGCGGGCGGTGGCCTTCGCGAAGGAGCTGTCCGAGCGGCTGCACGCCGACGTGCGCCCGAGTCTGCTGACCGAGCTCGGCACCAGCACCGTCGACGCCGAGCTGGTCGTCACCACGTTCTTCCACCTGGCCGAGGTGCGGCGCTGGGCCCGGGCGGCCGGCCGCGCCGTCGAGACCGTGGCGATCGTGGTCGCGCCGCACATCCGTACCCTGATGAAGGTGGCCGAGCTGCCCGCGAACGCCCGCGTCGGCGTCCGCTACTCGACCCCCCACCAGGCCGAGCAGGTGCGAGATTGGCTGGCCGCGGCCGGTCCGGCCACGGTCGAGATCATCGGGTACGAGACCACGGCGCTCAACCCCGGCCTGACCATGCTCGTGGTGCCCAGCGAGGAGCCGGCGCTGGCCGCGGTGGCCGCCCCGGGCACTGAGGTCGTCGAGTTCGGCAACGTCCTCGACGAGGGCTCGATCCGCATGGTCGGCACAGTCCTCGACGAACTCCGAACCCGCTCCGCTTGACCTAGGACACGACATGACGTCCCTGACGGCGACTCGTCCCAGCTTCTGGAAGAACGACTACGAACTGGCCGTGGACGGTCGCGTGGTCACCCGCTGGAATGCGAAGTTCTGGCGCGCCGGCGGCTCCTTCGAGCTGGACGGCCGCACCTACGAGGTCCGGACCAACGCCTGGGCCACCCGCTACGAGATGACCGACCAGCCCACCGGCGTCCTGATGGCGACCGCCGAGCGCGTGGGCCGCAAACGCTGGACGATCACAGCCGACGGCCGCACTTACGCTTTCCAGCGCGGCTCGGTCTGGCGCCTCGAACAACTCCTCATCCTCGACGGCCACCCCGCCGGCAGCATCCGCCGCCCCTACCTGCGTCCGGGCACCGCCGAGGCCGACCTGCCGGGCCTGCCGCCCCACGTCCAGATCTTCGCGTTCCTGGTCGTCCTGAGCGGCTGGGACCAAGCCTCCGCGGCCGCCGGCTGACGCCCCGCCCGGGTCAGCGGGCGGAGATCTCCGACGCCCGGGCGACCTCGTCGGCGACGCTGGTGACCAGGTCCCGGGTCTGTGCGGCCATCGCCACCTGCTCGTTCATCACCGACGCGGCCAAACGCTGCGCGTCGGCCACCGCGCCCAGGCGGCTGGTCATGCCGCTCACCGCGGTGCCCAGGGCGGCCGCGCCCGAGGTCACCTCGGTCACCGTGGCTTCGATGCGGGCGGTTGCGGTGGCGGTCTGGCCAGCCAGTTGTTTGACCTCGCCGGCGACGACGGCGAAGCCCTTGCCGACCTCGCCGGCCCGGGCGGCCTCGATGGTGGCGTTCAGGGCCAGGAGGTTGGTCTGGTCGGCGACGGCCTGGATGAGGTTGGCGATGGTGGCGATGTCGGCTACCGACGTACGCAATTCCTCCAGGCTCTTGAGCGCTGCGTCGGCGTCGCCGAGGGTGGTGGTGACCTGGTCGCTGGCGTGTGTCACGGTGCGGGTGACGTCCGACAGGGCCGATTCGAAGCCGCTCAGGGCCTCGTCGGCGTCGGTGCGGAGGCGGGCGCCGGTGGCGCTGGTGCGTTGGAGCACGTCCTCCAGGCGTACCGCCATCTGTTCGGACCGTTCGAGCTGGGCCTGCGCTTCGGCCCGGGCCGCCTCCTCGCGCCGGTTGGCGTCGTCGGCGGCCTCGCGCAGCTGGGCCGCGCTCTGTTCGGCCAGCTGGGCCTGGCGGTTCTCGTTCTCGCGGCGGACGGCGGCGTCGAAGTGCCAGTAGGTGATCTGGGCGGCCGACATGGCCAGCACGAATGCGGCGTGCAGCAGGGCCCGGCCGAAGACGGCGCCGGCGCTGTGCCCGCTGTGCTCGCCGTAGACGAGGCCGGGGGCGAGCAGGCCGATGCCGAAGTGGTGTCCGGCGACCAGGAGGACGGCCAGGGCGAAGGCCAGCCAGTCCTGGTAGAGGCCGATCAGGGCGATCACCACGAAGAAGTGGAAGTGCAGGTCGATCTGCCCGCCGCCGGCGTGGACGAGGGCGTCGGCCGCGAGCAGGAAGCCGACGCTGGTGGCGATGGCCCGTCCGCGCTGTGACTTGGCCAGGCCGGTGGTGACGCCGCAGATCATGACGCCGCCGAGGACGGCGAGTAGGAGCGGCGCGTGGTGGCCGGGGCTGAGCTGCCCGGTGAAGTAGCCGATGACGAGGATGACCGGCACGTGGGCCCAGAGCAGGACCCGCAGCACCCGATGGCGGGCGTTGAACGCCGGTTCGGAGAGCTGTACGTCGGGAATCAGGGCCAGTGTGGGCATCTCGGGTCCACCGTCTCCCATCGGCGCCCGGTTGTGGGGGCAAATCGGGAGCTTTCTTTATTTCTTGAAGTTTCCTTACAGTAGTTGACTCCGCCGGAGACATCGGGTTGGCTCAATGCGTTACACGCGGACTTCAACACGGAAGAGGGGCCGAGAGGGGTACGGCCGGGCGGCGGCCGTACCCCTCTCGACGAACCTCTAGAGCGCGAGCTGCGGACGCGCCGGAACCCCGGTCACCGCCGGCGCCGCCGCCCGTGGCGGGGGCACCGCATAGGCCGGGACCAGCATCGACTCCACCGCCGGAGCGATCCCCGGGCGCTCGTTGAGCGAGATCAGCCGGGCCGCCCGGGCCAGGGAACCGGTCTCGCCGTCACGGAAGCCGGCCCGGTAGCCCCGCTCGTAGCGTTCGCCACGGCCCAGGGCACGGCCCAGGGCGAAGCAGGAGGATCCGGCGAGGGCCAGGAGGAACAGCAGAGCGAAGGGTGTCACGGTCCGTCCTCTCGAGAGTGTTGGACTCCCATTGAGTCGCAAAATACTCGAAACCCGACAGAACGGACCGTAACTATGCGATCAGTGACGCGTTCGGGTGACTGAGGCTCGTGCTCTCCAGGAACGGTGGTAGGTCGGACGCGTCGGCGGGGCGGCAGAGGTGATAGCCCTGGCCG
Organism: Actinoplanes sp. NPDC049265; assembly: GCF_043197135.1. NCBI lineage: Bacteria > Bacillati > Actinomycetota > Actinomycetes > Micromonosporales > Micromonosporaceae > Actinoplanes > Actinoplanes sp. NPDC049265. Next base: position 225,938 of record NZ_JBICSP010000006.1, read on the forward strand.
TACGCGCAGCCCAGCGCGCGCAGCGCATCCAGCTGGGCGGCGTTCTCGATGCCCTCGGCCACCACCCGCAGACCCAGGATCTGGCCGAGCTGGACGATGGTCCGCACCAGAGCCAGGTCCTCGCCGGTGAGTTCGGCCCGGGCGATGAAAGCACGGTCCACCTTGAGTTCGTCGACCGGCAGTTCGCGCAGGTACGCCAGAGAGGAATACCCGGTGCCGAAATCGTCGATCGAGAGCTGGACGCCGAGCGTACGCAGCGCCAGCAGCCCGGACCGGGCCAGATCGGGCTCACTCATCAGCACCGACTCGGTCAATTCGAGCGTGACCGCGCTGGACGGCAGGCCGGCCATGGCCAGCGCGCGCATCACGTCGTCGGCGAACCTCGGGTAGACCAGTTGGTGGCCGGAGACGTTCACGTTCAGCGTCAGGTCGGGGAAGGTTCGGCGCCACCTCGCGACCTGCGCGGCCGCCGTTTCCAGCACCCACCGGCCGATCTCCACGATCAGGCCCGACTCTTCGGCGATCGGGATGAAGTCGACCGGGCTGACCAGGCCACGGCCGGGGCTGTGCCAGCGGATCAGCGCCTCGACACCGGCCACCTCGCCGGTGGCCAGCCGGATCAGCGGCTGGTACTGCAGCGCGAACTCGCCGGCGTCCAGCGCCTTCTGCAGGTCGCCGCGCAGGCTGAGGTAGTTCAGGGCCTCGGTGTGCATGTACGGCTCGTACACCACGACCTTGCCCGGGCCCTCCTTCTTGGCCCGGTACATCGCCACGTCGGCGTTGTTCAGCAGCACGTCCGAGTGCTCGGAGGTCTCCCGCGAGATGGCCACGCCGACGCTCGCGCCGATGAAGATGTCCCGGCCGGCCAGCCGGAACGGGTCCTTGACGGCGTTGATGATCCGCTCGGCGACGCCGGTCGCGGCCTCCATCGGCGAATCGTGCAGCAGCACCGCGAACTCGTCGCCGCCGAGCCGGGCGGTCGTGTCGCTGGCCCGCACGCAGCCGCGGATCCGGCCGGCCACGGCGGCCAGCAGCTGGTCGCCGGCCTCGTGGCCCAGGCTGTCGTTGACCGCCTTGAACCGGTCCAGGTCGATGAAGAGCACGCTGGTCGGGTCGGTCGACACGTCGCGGGAGGCCAGCACCCGGTTGAAGATCTTCAGGAACAGGCCGCGGTTGGGCAGGCCGGTCACCGGGTCGTGGTGCGCTTCGGGCACGGCTTCGACGGTACGGGCGTCGGCCATCGCCAGGCTCACCTGCTGCGCGAACGCGGCCAGCTGGTCGCGGTGCTCGCCGTGCCGGTCGGCCGGTCCGGGCAGCCGGGCCACCAGGCTGCCCGCCATCTCGCCGGTCACCTGCACCGGAGCGGCGATCACGGCGTCCTGGGCGAGCGGGCGGATCAGCACCTGGCCACCGGCCATCGCCTCGCGGGCCTCGGCGTGATGGGTGGACGCCTCCGGCGTACCGGCCGTGGACGCCACCGTCAGCCGCCGGGCCCGGCCCTCCTCGGCCAGCATCAACGCCACCGAGTCGGCCCCCAGCAGGGCGGCCGCGCCACTGGTGACCGCGTCCAGGATCTCCGGCAGCGGCCGCCGGTTGGAGATGTTCCGCTGGATCGTCAGCAGGGTCTCGACCAGCATCTGCTTGGTTCGCGCGCTCTGCGCCACCCGTTCTGAGTCGGCCCGCAGGTTGCGCTCGTCGGACAGCGCCCGGATGCTGCGCAGGGCCAGGCCGAGCACCTGGGCCAGGCCCTGCAGCACGTGCCGTTCCTCGGGGCTGAACTCGTCGGCGACCCGGCCGACCATCAGTGCGCCGTGCTTCCGATCCCCGGCCAGCGCGGTGTAGCAGGTGTGCAGGGCGCCGAGCCCGGGCACGCCGAGCCGCCGGTCGGCGCGGAGCAGCCCGGTCACCGGCACGTCGGCGCCGAAGCCCCAGGCGCCACGGACCTCGTCGGCCAGCACCACGGCGGCCACCTCGGCCTCGACCATCTCGGCGGCCCGCTCGACGGCGGCCGCGACGGCGGTCTCCTCGTCGGCGGCCGCGTTGACTGCCGAGAAGTACTCGGTGAGCTGGAGAGTCGACCAGTTCGGCATGTCAGGCCAGGGCCAGGGTGACGAGGGTCAGGTGGTGGGTGCCGAGCGCGCCGCGTACCCGCGCGATCTCCCCGGATGTATAGAAGCCGGCGTACGGCGTGCTGCCCAGCGCGGAGCGCATCGCGGCCATCTCCTCCCGCATCCCGTCGGGTCCGAGCCGGCCGCGCCGCGCGCCGCAGTCGAAGGCGAGCACGCCCAGCGGCACCTTCCCGTCCAGCCCGTCCAGCGCGTCCAGGCACGAGTCGACCGCGCCCTGGATCAGCGCCTCGTGGTCGGCCGCCATCAGCCAGCACAGTGCACCCTGGGGAACATCGGACATCCCCAGGATGGACCGTTCGACGTCGTCGCCGTCGTGGATCACCCGGATGTCCTCCCCGTTGCGCCGGGACAGGCCGATCGCCTGCAGCGCGTGCACGTCGTGGAACAGCTCGGCGGCGGGCCGGCCGACCATGTCGTTGCGGCGCAGCAACACGTCGAGCGCCGGTTCGTCGTCGAGCTCGTAGATCCGGCCGCCCCGGCTGCGGGTGACGATCATCGGCGGGTCGAGCCGGTGCCAGCCGTGGGCGATGCCGATGCCGATCGGGGCGTCCGAGCCCAGCGCGATGCCCACCACCGCGTCGGTGAAGACGGTGTCGCCGATGAACTGGAACGTTTTCGACCGGTCCGATCCGCCGCCGGCGAAGCCCCCGACCAGTGGCACCGCCGCCCCGAGGATCGAGTAGGCGCCGCGGACGACCTCGTGCGGATCGCCGGAGAGCCCGTCGGCGAGCAGGACGAGCACGCTGTGCGGGCTGGTGACACCGGCCATGGCCTCGGCCGCCTCGGCACCGGCCTGGCGGTGGCCGGCGTCGCTGATATGGGCGACCTTCGCGCGTACGGTGAAACCCTCACCGCCCAGCGCGCCCACCGACACCCCACCCGCGCTCGCGCCGTCGTTGGCCAGCTCACCCAGCGTGGAGGCGCCGACCACCAGCGCGTGCGGCCCAGCCTCGGCGCGGACGGCCATCAGCAGCGCGGGCAGGTCATGCTGGTGCGAGGCAAAGACGAAGACCACCGCCGGGGTACGCCCACCGATCGCCGAAGTGGCCGCCTCGGCGCCCGCCTTGGCGCTGTCCGCGGCCGTGCTGTGCCCGGCGCCGAACCAGCGGTGCGGTGTCTGCATGATCGTCTGATCGGCAGGTTCGAACGGTTGCTGAGGCGTTGCGGGCGGGGTGCCGTGAGCCCACCGGGGCCCGCCTGACAGGCTGTCCTCTTGTGACTGACTCCGACCTGGCCCGGCAGGTGAACAGCGTCGCCCGGCTCTCCGGCACGTTCACGCTGCGCAGTGGCCGCACGGCGACCGAATACTTCGACAAGTACCAATTCGAGGCCGATCCGGTGCTGCTCGACCAGCTGGCCGAGCAGATGGCCGCGCTGATCCCCGAGGGCACCGAGGTGCTGGCCGGCCTGGAGATGGGCGGCATCGCGGTGGTCACCGCGGTCGGCCGGCACGCCGGTCTGCCCTGCGCGTTCGTACGCAAGCAGGCCAAGCAGTACGGCACGGCGCGACTGTCCGAGGGCGCCGAGGTGGCCGGTCGGCGGGTGCTGGTGGTCGAGGACGTGGTGACCTCCGGCGGCCAGGTCGTCATCTCGACCGGCGAGCTGCGGAAACTCGGCGCACACGTGGATCACGCCCTGTGCGTGATCGACCGGCAGGAGGGCGGCGCCGAAACGCTGGCCGAGCACGGCATCAAGCTCCGTGCCCTGCTCAACCGGGCGACGCTGGACGCGGCGATCTGATTCGGCGGCCGGCGCCGCCTACGCGTTCGGCGGCCGGCGCGGCCTACCCGAAGGACATCAGGGCGCCGACCACCATTCCGACGACCGCGCCGGTGACGCCGACGATCAGGCCGGCGAGCCAGAGGGTCTCGCCGCGGCTGCGTCCGACCAGGGCCAGGGTGACGGCACCGACGCCGAACACGGGTGGGCAGACCAGCAGCGCGATCAGGCCCATCACGATCGCGGCGATGCTGAGGGCGACGCCCGCTTTCTGGACCGGCGCCACGAAGGGGTAAGGCGGCGCGTAACCGGGCGGCGGCACGAAGCCGGGCTGGGCGTACGCCGGCGGCGGCGCATAACCAGGCTGGGCATACGCCGGCGGCGGCGCATAACCAGGCTGGGCATACGCCGGCGGCGGCGCGTAGCCAGGCGGGGCATACGCCGGCGGCGGCGCGTAGCCAGGCGGGGCATACGCCGGCGGCGGCGCGTAGCCAGGCGGGGCGTACGCCGGCGGCGGGGCATGGCCGGGCTGGCCGTCAGCTGGCGGCGGGGCCAAGGCCGGCGGCGGCGCGGCCGGGTAGAGCTGGGCCGTCGTCGGCGGCGGGGCGTAGCCGGTCAGGCCGGACGGCATCGGGGTGCCGAACTGATCGGCGGCCGGCGCCGGGGCGGCGTGACCGCAGCTCGGGCAGGCCGTGCCGACCGGGACGCCGGCGCCGCAGTTCGGGCAGGCCATCGGGGCTCCTAGGTGCTCGCGGGATGCGGCCGCAACGATCGACCGGCGCCCCACCCACCTGAGCGAACTACCGGGCCAGCTCCGCGGCCAGCAACTCGGCGATCTGTACCGTGTTGAGGGCGGCGCCCTTGCGCATGTTGTCGCCGGTGATGAACATGTCCAGCGCCCGGGGGTCGTCCATCGCCCGGCGGATGCGGCCGACCCAGGACGGATCGGTGCCGACCGCGTCGATCGGCATCGGGAACTCGCCCGCCGCCGGGTCGTCGACCAGGATCACGCCGGGGGCGTTGCGCAGCACCCCGCGGGCGTCCTCGGCGGTGAGCTCGGAGCCGAAGACCGCGTGCACCGCGACCGAGTGGCCGGTCACCACCGGGACCCGGACGCAGGTGGCGGAGACCTTGAGCGACGGCAGGCCGAGGATCTTGCGCGACTCGTTGCGCATCTTCAGCTCCTCCGACGACCAGCCGTCGGCGGCCAGATCACCCGACCAGGGGACCACGTTGAGGGCCAGCGGGGCCGGGAACGGGCCCAGGTCGTCGCCGACGGCCTGCCGGACGTTGCCCGGGCGGGAGCCGAGCATCCGGTCGCCGGCCACCTTCATCAGCTGGTCGTGCAGCACGTCGACGCCGACCTGGCCGGCGCCGGAGACCGCCTGGTAGGACGCCAGGACCAGCTCACGCAGCCCGTAGTCGCGGTGCAGGGGCGCGATCGCCATGATCATCGCCATCGTGGTGCAGTTGGCGTTGCTGATGATCCCCCGCGGGCGGCGGCGCATCGCCTCCTTGTTGACCTCGGGGACGACCAGCGGCACCTCGGGGTGCATGCGGAAGGCGGCCGAATTGTCGACCACGGTGGCCCCGCGCTCGACCGCGATCGGCGCCCACTCGAGCGAAACCGCGTCGGGTACGTCGAACATGGCCACGTCGACGCCGTCGAACGCCTCAGCGGTCAGCTCGGCCACCGGGAGGTCCTCACCGCGGCAGCGCAGCGACCGGCCGGCCGATCGGGCCGACGCGAGCAGCCGGATCTCGCCCCACACGTTGCGCCGGGAGGAGAGCAGCTCACGCATCACCGTCCCGACGGAGCCGGTGGCCCCGACGACGGCGAGCGTGGGCTGCCGCGTCATCGCCGGGCTAACGTCCGGTACCCGCGTAGACGACGGCCTGCTCGTCGCCGCCCAGCTCGAACTGCTCGTGCACGGCGCGGACGGCGGTGTCGAGGTCGTTGTCACGGCACACCACGGACACCCGGATCTCCGACGTGGAGATCATCTCGATGTTCACGCCGGCGGCGCCGATGCAGGCGAAGAAGGACGCGGCCACCCCCGGGTGCGAGCGCATGCCCGCCCCGATCAGGGACACCTTGCCGACGTGGTCGTCGAAGAGCAGGCTCTTGAACTTGATCTGGCCCTGGATCTTGTTGAGCGCGGCCATCGCCGTCGGCCCGTCGGCCTTGGGCAGCGTGAACGAGATGTCGGTGCGGCCGGTGCCCTCGGTGGACACGTTCTGCACGATCATGTCGATGTTGATCTCGGCCGAGGCGACCGTCTCGAAGATGCGGCCGGCGGCGCCCGGTTCGTCGGGCACCCCGACGATCGTGATCTTGGCCTCGCTGCGGTCGTGGGCGACCCCGGTGATCAACGCCTGTTCCACGGAAGGGTCCTCCATCGATCCGGTGACCATGGTGCCGGGTTTGTGGGTGTACGAGGAGCGTACGTGGATGGGCACGCTGAACCGCCGGGCGTACTCGACGCAGCGCAGCATCAGCACCTTCGCCCCGCCGGCGGCGAGTTCCAGCATTTCCTCGTACGTGATCGCCTTGATGTGCCGCGCGTTCGGCACGATCCGCGGGTCGGCGGTGAACACACCGTCCACGTCGGTGTAGATCTCGCAGACGTCGGCCCGCAGCGCGGCGGCCAGCGCCACCGCGGTCGTGTCGGAGCCGCCCCGGCCCAGCGTGGTGATGTCCTTGGTGTCCTGGGAGACGCCCTGGAAGCCGGCGACGATCGCGATCGCGCCCTCGTCCAGCGCCGTCCGCAGGCGGCCGGGCGTGACGTCGATGATGCGGGCCTTGCCGTGCACCGACGTCGTCAGCACGCCGGCCTGCGAGCCGGTGTACGACCGGGCTTCGTACCCCAGGTTGTGGATCGCCATCGCCAGCAGGGCCATCGAGATGCGCTCGCCCGCGGTCAGCAGCATGTCGAGTTCGCGACCGGGCGGCAACGGGCTGACCTGGTTGGCCAGGTCCATCAGCTCGTCGGTGGTGTCGCCCATCGCGGAAACCACCACGACCACGTCGTCGCCGGCCTTGCGTGCCGCCACGATCCGTTCCGCCACCCGCTTGATGCGCTCCGCCGTGGCGACGGATGAACCGCCGTATTTCTGCACCACCAGGGCCACGGCCGCAGACTTCCTCTCTGCACGTGCGCGAACGGACCTGACCAGCTTAGTGGCACCAGCAATTTGCACCGAGCGGCGATCCCAGATTCCGGCCGGTGGGTCGCGACACGCCCGTAACGGTCCGCGACCGATGTGCGGCACAGAGGCGAGAATGTCTCGGTGCGTCCACGCCTCGTACCCGTCGTCCTGCTGACCCTTCTGGCAGCGGGCTGCGGTACCGACGCGCCCGCCGCGCCGCCGGCGCCGGAGCCCAGCGACAACGTGGTGGCCGACATCTCGCCGGCCCGCACCGAGCTGGCCGCCCGGGCCGCGCTGGCCCAGGACCACCGCTACTCGGCCCTCTACGACTACGACCCCGGCGACGGCCAGGGCAACCGGTCGGTGGTGGCGACGGTCGCGACCGACGGCTCGTGGCGGGTGGACATTCCCGGCGGCGCGCTCGGCGGCACCGCGGACGTGTCGATCGTGCAGACCGGCGACGGCGTCTTCCAGTGCGCGATGCCGTCCGCGACCAACCCGATCGCGTCGTCCTGCGCCCGGGTCGCCGACCCCGACAAGCGCCTGCCCCGCGACATCGACCCCAAGGTCGAGCGGATCTTCCGGCAGTGGCTGAGCGTCTTTCAGGACCGGCAGGCCCCGCTGTCCGTGGTGGCGGCCCAGCCCCTGGCTACGCAGGGCGCGGCCGCACAGGGCAAGTGCTACTCGGTCGACGGCATCTCGGCCTCGCTCAGCCCGCCGGTGGACGTCGGCATCTACTGCTACGCCGACGACGGCCTGCTCACCGCGGCCCGCGTCGACTTCGGCGCGCTCACCCTGGTCAGCGTCGCAGCCGCACCGCCGCGCATCGACCTGCCCGGGCCGGTCACCGGCAGCCAGCCGCTCGAGACGAAGAGCCCGCCGCCGGCTCCCTCGTCCGGATCAGTTGGCCCTAGCGTTCAGCCGCCGGGCTGATAGTGTTGCCGACGACATGTGGAACGCACTTCTCCTTCCGTGCCGCGACGGGGCCCGTTTCTAGGCCGACACCTCGTCGCGGAGTTTGATGTGCGCGCGGCCGTCCAAGGTCCCGTTCCCCTCTTCAGGAGCACATCCCATGTCAGTTACCGATGACGCCATCGCCCGCCAACGTCCGAGTGCGATGCCGTTCCAGCGCTACCAGGCCTACCACCAGCAGTTCGCGGTCGACCTGCCCGATCGGCAGTGGCCGTCCAAGCGCATCGAGAAGGCGCCCCGCTGGTGCGCGGTCGACCTCCGCGACGGCAACCAGGCGCTGATCGATCCGATGTCCCCCGAGCGCAAGCGGCGGATGTTCATGCTGCTCGTGCAGATGGGCTACAAGGAGATCGAGGTCGGCTTCCCGGCCGCCAGCCAGACCGACTTCGACTTCGTCCGCCAGCTGATCGAGCAAGACCTGATCCCGGACGACGTCACCATCCAGGTGCTGACCCAGTGCCGCGAGCACCTGATCGACCGCACCTTCGAGTCGATCCGCGGCGCCAAGCGGGCCATCGTGCACTTCTACAACTCGACCTCGACGCTGCAGCGCCGGGTGGTGTTCGGGCTGGACAAGGACGGCATCACCGACATCGCGACCACGGGCGCGCGGCTGTGCCAGAAGTACGCCGAGATCCACACCCCGGACACCGAGATCTTCTACGAGTACAGCCCCGAGTCGTACACCGGCACCGAGCTGGACTACGCGCTCGAGGTCTGCTCGGCCGTCATCGACGTGATCGACCCGACCCCCGACCGGCCGCTGATCATCAACCTGCCGGCCACGGTCGAGATGGCCACCCCCAACGTGTACGCCGACTCGATCGAGTGGATGCACCGCCACCTGCCCCGCCGCGAGTCGGTGGTGCTCAGCCTGCACCCGCACAACGACCGCGGTTGCGCGGTGGCCGCGGCTGAGCTCGGTGTGCTGGCCGGCGCCGACCGGGTCGAGGGCTGCCTGTTCGGCAACGGCGAGCGCACCGGCAATGTCGACCTGGTGACGCTGGGCCTCAACCTGTTCTCCCAGGGCGTCGACCCGATGATCGACTTCTCCGACATCGACGAGGTCAAGCGGGCCGTCGAGTACTGCAACCAGCTGCCGGTGCACGAGCGCCACCCGTACGTGGGTGACCTGGTCTACACCGCGTTCTCGGGCTCGCACCAGGACGCGATCAACAAGGGTCTGGCCGCGCTGAACAACGACGCCAAGGCGGCCGGAACCCCGGTCGACGACTTCACCTGGGGCGTTCCCTACCTGCCGATCGACCCCAAGGACGTCGGTCGCACATACGAAGCGGTCATCCGGGTCAACTCGCAGTCCGGCAAGGGCGGCGTGGCGTACATCATGAAGGAGGAGCACAAGTTCGACCTGCCGCGCCGGCTGCAGATCGAGTTCTCCGGCGTGGTGCAGCGGGTCACCGACTCCGCGGGCGGCGAGGTCGGACCGCAGGCGATGTACGACATCTTCGCCGGCGAATACCTCACCGACCACCAGGACTTCGCCCGGATCCGGATGCAGCGGTACGCCACCGCCACCGTGGACGGCAAGGTCGAGATCGAGGTCACGGTGACCGACCGGGGCGAGGAGAAGACGCTCACCGGGGTCGGCAACGGCCCGATCGACGCGTACGTGCAGGCCCTCCAGCCGCTGGGCATCCAGGTCCGGGTGCACGACTACCACGAGCACGCCCTGTCCTCCGGCGGAGACGCCCAGGCCGCGGCGTACGTCGAGTGCGAGGTCGGCGAGACCACGGTGTGGGGCGTCGGCCTGGACGCCAACATCGTCACCGCCTCGATCAAGGCCGTCACCAGCGCGGTCAACCGCGTCCGCTGACCACCCCGGCGGTAGCCCCGGGCGCCATCCACACCCCCGGGACCGCTTAGTTCCACCACCCAAAACCCAAGTGGTGGCCAGGAGCGGTATCCGCCACCGCGATACCGCCCAGGCCCACCACCCAAACCCGAGTAGTAGCCAGGAGCGGTATCCGCCACCGCGATACCGCCCAGGCCCACCACCCAAACCCGAGTAGTAGCCAGGAGCGGTATCCGCCACCGCGATACCGCTCGGGGCTACCACTGCCGGGTTGGACAAGGCGCGCGGTGCAGAACGGATACATCGCGCTCCAGGGCGAGAAACGGGCACAACCCGCCTAGGCTTGAGGGGTGCTCACGCGTACCCCCCTCGCTCTTCTTGCCCTTGTCGCGGCAGCGACCCTGACCTCCGGCTGCGAAGTGGCCCCACTCAAGCCGGCACCGACCCCAACCGCGGACGGTGGTGTGGCCGGCGGCACCCACGGCGATCCCGTGCAGCTGCTGGCCACGCTCAAGGTGGCCAAGGCCGGCTCGATGAAGGACTACAGCCGGGCCAAGTTCCCGCACTGGAAGAGCACCGGCCAAAACTGTGACGTGCGCGATTCGGTGCTCAAGCGGGACGGCACCAAGGTCAAGCTGTCCGGCTGCAACGTCGTCGGCGGCAGCTGGACCAGCATCTACGATGGACGGAAGCTGACCAAGCCCACCCAGGTCGACATCGACCACATGGTGCCGCTGGCCAATGCCTGGCGCTCGGGCGCCGCGGCCTGGACCACCGACAAGCGTGGCGACTTCGCCAACGATCTCGACCGCCCCCAGCTGGTGGCCGTGTCGGCGACCTCCAACCGCGGCAAGGGCGATCAGGATCCTTCCACCTGGAAACCGAGTATGCGCAGCGCCTGGTGCGGGTACGCGAAAGACTGGATCACCGTGAAGAGCTACTGGAAGCTTTCGGTGACCACCGCGGAGAAGAAGGCGTTGAACGACATGCTCAAGGAGTGCTGATGGCTGGGAAGCGGAGCGACCTGAACGCGCCGGGCGGCGTGATGACCGACGAGGTCGGCGTCATCACCGGTGAGGTGACGCTGGTCAGCGAGGTCAAGGGCAGTGATGTCACGCTGACCGTGCAGTACAAGGACGCCGCCGAGTGGTACCACGTGACCGGCGGCAAGCTGACGTTGCACGACGCGGCCGACGCCGACGTCGTCCATGACCTCACGGTGTCACTGCTGCATCGCCCCGAGTAGTAGCTTTATTTACAGTCCTCAATGTAGCGTCCGGGGATGGCCCTGCCTTACCTCCTGACCGCCGCGTTGATCGCGACGCCTGTGCCCGTCTTGTCCGCTGAACCAGCATTCGACGTGATCCCGGCGCCGGTGTCGGCGGTCGCCACCGGCGCCGATTTCCACCTGGATCGCACCACCGTCATCCAGACCCGCACGCCCGCGGTCGGCTCGCTCCTGGCCGCCGACCTGCGCGAGGCGACCGGGCTGACCATCCCGGTGACCCCGTCGGCCGCGCCGGCCGGCCGCAAGATCTCGCTGAAGATCACCGGCGGGCTCGGTGACGGCTACCGGATCGCGGTCGATCGCAGCGCGGTCGAGATCAAGGCGAGTACGCCGGAAGGCCTCTTCGACGGTACGCAGACCCTGCTGCAACTGCGCGACGGCCGGGCCATCGCCGGCGGCACGATCGCCGACCGGCCCCGGTTCACCTACCGCGGCTCGCACCTCGACCTGGCCCGCCACTTCCACGCACCGGACGAGGTCAAGAAGTACATCGACGAGATTCGCCGCCTGAAGATCAACTACCTGCACCTGCACCTCAGCGACGACCAGGGCTGGCGGATCCAGATCGACGGCTGGCCCCGGCTCACCGAGATCGGCGGCGCCGAGGGCACCGGTGTGGACGGCGTCGGCGGCGGCTTCCTGACCAAGGCGCAGTACACCGACCTGGTCGATTACGCCGCGGCCCGGTTCGTGACCATCGTGCCCGAGATCGACATGCCCGGGCACGTCAACGCCGCCCAGGTCGCCTACCCGGAGCTGACCTGCGACGGGGTCGCACCGCCGCCGCGCACCGACACCGCGGTCGGGTACAGCTCGCTGTGCATCTCGTCGGAGACCACCTACCGGTTCGTCGAGGACGTGATCCGCGAGCTGGCGGCGATCACCCCCGGGCCGTACATCCACATCGGCGGCGACGAGGCCCACGCCACCCCGCCGGCCGACTACGTCCGGTTCCAGGACCGTGTGATCCCGCTGGTCGCGAAGTACGGCAAGACGGCGTACGGCTGGAACGAGATCGCGCAGTCCACCGCCGCCTACTCGTCGGTGGCGCAGTACTGGGGCACCACGAACAACAACCCGGTGCTGGCCGGGGCGGTGGCCCACGGCATGCGGGTGGTGATGTCGCCGGCCAACAAGGCGTACCTGGACATGAAGTACGACCGGAACACCCGGCTCGGCCTGACCTGGGCCGGCCTGATCGAGGTGCGGACCGCGTACGACTGGGATCCCGGCACGCATCTGACCGGCGTACCCGAATCGTCGGTCTTGGGGGTTGAGGCCGCGCTCTGGTCGGAAACGCTGCGCAGCATCGACGACATCGAGTTCATGGCGTTCCCGCGGCTGGCCGCGATCGCCGAGCTCGGCTGGTCACCGGCCGCGACGCACGACTGGGAGTCGTTCCGGACCCGGCTGGCCGCGTACGGTCCGCAGTGGACCGCACGCGGCGTCGACTTCTACCGGTCGCCGCAGGTCAGCTGGTAAGCGCCGGCTTCCGTCCCTGGACGGCCTCGCCCTCCGCGACCGGGAAGTGACACGCGGTCTGGTGCGAGCCGGGGTCGTCCAGGCGCGGGATCAGCGGCGGCTCCTCGGTCGCGCAGATCTCCTGCGCCTTCCAGCAGCGGGTGCGGAAGCGGCAGCCGGACGGCGGGTTGATCGGGCTCGGCACGTCACCGGTCAGCAGCACGCGCTCCCGCTGGAGGCGATCGCGCCGACGCGGGTCGGGCACCGGCACCGCGGAGAGCAGAGCCACCGTGTACGGGTGCCGCGGGTTGTTGTACAGCGACTCCCGGTCGGCGATCTCTACCACCTTGCCCAGGTACATCACCGCCACCCGGTCGGAGATGTGCCGCACCACGGACAGGTCGTGCGCGATGAACACGTAGGTCAGGCCGAACTCGTTCTGCAGGTCGTCGAGCAGGTTGACGACCTGAGCCTGGATCGACACGTCGAGCGCGGAGACCGGCTCGTCGGCCACGATCATCTTGGGCCGCAGCGCCAGCGTCCGGGCGATGCCGATGCGTTGCCGCTGACCGCCGGAGAACTCGTGCGGGTAGCGGTTGTAGTGCTCCGGGTTGAGCCCGACCAGCTTGAGCAGATCCTGCACCGCGCGCTTGATGCCGTGCTCGGTCTTGACGTTCTGGATCCGGAACGGCGCCCCGACGATCGTGCCGACCGTATGCCGCGGGTTCAGCGACGAGAACGGGTCCTGGAAGATCATCTGCATGTCCCGGCGCATCGACCGCAGCCGGCCCTGACCCAGGTGCGAGATGTCCCGGCCGTCGAACTCGATCGAGCCGCCGGTCGGCTCGAGCAGCCGGGTCAGCAGCCTTCCGGTGGTCGACTTGCCGCAGCCGGACTCGCCGACCAGGCCCAACGTCTCGCCCTTGAAGACTTCGAAGTCGATGCCGTCGACCGCGCGCACCGCGCCGACCTTGCGACGCAGCAGGCCCTGGGTGATCGGGAAGTGCTTCTCCAGGCCCTTGACCGACAGGAGCGCGTCCTTCGTGTCACTCATCACGCCTCCAACTTCGGCTTCACTTCTTCGGCCCAGATCCGCTGCCGTTCCTCGGTCGGGATGTGACAGCGGACCAGGTGCTTGCTGCCGCCGGCCCGGGACAGCTCCGGCATCGTGGTCGAGCCGAGCCCGCCGGTCCGCGGCTCGAACTGGCAGCGTGGATGGAACGAACAGCCGCTGGGCAGGTTGATCAGCGACGGGGGCAGGCCCGGGATCGGCACCAGCCGCTCCATCTGCGGGCGGTCCATGCGGGGCATGGAGCCGAGCAGACCCCAGGTGTACGGGTGTTCCGGCCGGTCGAAGATGGTGGTGGAATCGGCGTACTCGATGCACCGGCCGCCGTACATGACCAGCACCTCGTCGGCCAGCTCGGCCACCACGCCCAGGTCGTGGGTGATCACGATGAGCGCGGAGTTGAACTCCGACTGCAAGTCGTGCATCAGGTCGAGGATCTGCGCCTGCACTGTCACGTCGAGGGCCGTGGTCGGCTCGTCGGCGATCAGCAGCTCGGGGTCGTTGACCAGCGCCATGGCGATCATCGCGCGCTGCCGCATACCGCCGGAGAACTGGTGCGGGTAGTCGTCCACCCGGCGATCCGGCTGTGGGATGCCGACCCGGCCCAGCATCTCCACGGCGTGCTTGCGGGCGACCGCCTTGGAGACGTTGTGGTGGACCCGGTACGCCTCCATGATCTGCTTGCCGACCGTGTAGTACGGGTGCATCGACGACAGCGGGTCCTGGAAGATCATCGCCATCTGGTTGCCGCGCAGCTTGCGGACCGCGTCCTCGCCGCTGCTGACCAGCTCGGTGCCGTCCAGCCAGATCTCGCCCGAGATCTTCGAGTTGCGCTTGTTGTACAGCCCCATGATGCCGAGGCTGGTCACCGACTTGCCCGACCCGGACTCGCCGACGATGCCCAGCGTCTTGCCGCGCTCCAGCGAGAAGTTCAGGCCGTCGACGCTCTTCACCACACCGTCGTCGGTCGGGAAGTGGATCTTCAGGTCCTTGACCTCGAGGAACGGCTGTCCCTGATTAGCCGCGGTCATCAGCCCACCCTCACTCTCGGGTCGACGACCGCATAGAGCAGGTCGACGACCAGGTTCGCCACGACGACGAAGAACGCCGCCATCAACGTCACGCCGAGCACCTTGGGCAGGTCGTTGTTGGTGATCGCGTCGATCGCGTACTTGCCCAGGCCGGGGAGGGAGAACACCGTCTCGGTCAGCACGGCGCCACCGAGCAGCAGACCGAAGTCCAGACCGAAGATGGTCAGGATCGGGGTCAGGGCCGCGCGCAGACCGTGTTTCACGTCGACGTCGCGTTCCTTCAGGCCCTTCGCGCGCGCCGTTCGGATGTAGTCCTCGCTCATCGTCTCCAGCATGCCCGCGCGGGTGAGGCGGGCGTACTGGGCGGAGAACTGGAAGGCGAGAACGACCCAGGGCAACAGCAGCGAATAGAACCACTCGCCCGGATTCTCGGTGAACGGCGTGTAGCTGCCGCCCTGCGCGGTCCAGCCGAGCTTGTAGCTGAAGATCAGGAGGCCGATCAGACCGGTGAAGAAGATCGGCAGGGAGACACCGGCCAGCGAGATGCCCATCGCCACACGGTCCAGCAGCGTACCCCGGCGCAGGGCCGAGATGGTGCCGGTGGACAGGCCGAGCAGCAGCCAGAGGACGGCCGCGCCGATCGCCAGCGACAGCGTCACCGGCAGGCGGTCGAGCAGGTCGGGCCAGACCGGCTGGTGGGTGATGAACGAGTATCCGAAGCACGGCGCCGCGCAGTGCTCGATACTCGAACCGATGCTGTAGTCGGCACCGACGAAGATGCCCTTGACCCAGCGCCCGTACTGGACGTAGATCGGGTCATAGAAGCCCAGCCGGTGCGCGATCAGGGTGACCGTCTCGGGGGTGGCGGCGCGTCCGACGTAGCGGGTCGCCAGCGTCTCCGGCGTCCCGCCGACCAGCCGCGGGAAAAGGTAGAAGATCGAGAACGTGGCGGCGCTGACGATGAAGAGCAGCAGGACGGCCGCGAACAGGCGCCTGATGATGTAGGTGATCACTGGAGTTTATTCACGACCTTCCTTGACCCGCGCCTTGCGGACGTACCTCACATCGATCTCCACCGTCGTGAATAAATTCCATCGGTTCGTGGCCTAGACGGCCGGCCCGAGGAGTCCCCCGGACCGGCCGCCTGCTGCCTTCACCTACCTATCGTGTGTGTTCCGGCCCGGATCAGGCCACGCCGAGCGCGGTGTAGTCGTACATCGCGTACGCCTCGCTGACGAACACGTTGGTCAGCTTCTTCGGACGGATGAGCAGCGCCTTGGCGTACACACCCGGGAGGATGTAGGCGTCCTCCATGACCTTCTTGTCGATCTCGCCCCAGGCCTTCTCACGGGCCGAGGTGTCGGTGTTGGCGACCGCGGCGTCGAGCATCTTGTTGACTTCCGGGTCCCGCACACTGGCGTTGGACGAGCCACCGGTCTCCCGGATGACCCGGCTGTCGACGATCTGCGACAGGAAGCCGAAGCCGTCGTTCCAGTCGGCGCCCCAGCCGTTCACGATGAGGCCCAGCTTGTTGTTCTTGGCGTACGGCGGGTTACCGGCGTACTGGGAGAAGTAGTCACCCTGCGGGAACGGCTTCAGCGTGAGCTTGATGCCGACCCGGGCCAGCGACTGCTGCAGCGCCTCGGCGGTCGCCTTCTCCTTCGGACGCTCGGCCCGGTAGGAGATGTTGGTCTCGAAGCCGCTCGGCTGACCACAGGCGGCGAGCGCCTCCTTGGCCTTGGCCACGTCACCCTTGCCGTCCTGCGACGGGTACAGGTCGAACTTCTGGTAGCCGGGAACCGCCGGCGGCATGAGCGTGGTGGCGATGTCGCCACCGGCCAGCGGGCCGCCGTACGCGGTCTGGTAGCCGGTCTTGTCCGCGGCGAACTCCACGGCCTTGCGGCAGTCGGCCTTGTCGAACGGCGCGACGTTGCCGTTGATCGAGGTGTACCAGAGGCGGGACTGCTGGACGTTGTCCGTGCTCGCCTTCAGCGTCGGGTCGCCGACCACGCGGCCCAGGGCGGCCGGCTGCACACCGGTGCCGACCACGTCGATGTCCAGGTCGCCGGAGAGCAGCCGGTTGTCCAGGTCGTCGGCGTTGACGTTGAGCGAGACCTCGAAGCGGTCCGGCAGCGCCTTGCGGATCGGGTCGCTGGCCTGGTCCCAGTTCGGGTTCCGCTTCAGCGCGAAGTCCTTGCCCAGGTTGTTCGTGTCGAACATGTACGGGCCGGACGAGATCACGTGCTGCTTGTAGTTGGCGCCGGTGTCCTTGGCCTCCGGCACCGGGACCGTCTGCGACAGCGCGGCCAGGTAGTCGAAGCCACCGAAGGCCTGCTTCAGGTGGAAGACGACAGTCGTGTCGTCCGGGGTGGTGATCGCCGAGTCGGTGTTCACACCCTTCGACTTGTACGGGCCCTTGTAGCCGGCCGGCAGGTTCAGGAACTGCTCGAAGTACGCCGGGCCGTTCGGGAACGTCTCCTTGTCGACCGAGCGGAGCACCGCGTACTTGACGTCGGCGGCCTTGACGACCGTGCCGTCCTCGTACTTGATGCCCGCCCGGATCTTGTAGGTCCAGGTCTTGCCGCCGTCCGACGGCGTACCCAGGCCCTCGGCCAGGTCGGGGGTCAGCTCGTTGCTGCCCTTGCCCGGCTCGACCTTGAAGGTGAGCAGGCTCCGGCCGTACAGCCGGAGGAAGTTCCACGAGTACCCGTAGTAGGTCTCGCCCGGGTCAAGGGTGTCCCAGTCGCCGGAGTTGGCCAGGCGGATCGTTCCGCCCTTCTTGTCCGAAGCGTTGAACACCTTGGAAAGGGCAGCGTTGAACTCGGGCTTGGCCGAGCTCGAACCGCCGTTCGAATCGTCGTCTCCGCCGCCGCACGCGCCGGTTAATCCGAGTGCCAGGACGGCCGTCGCGGCCGCCAGCACCCTGTTTCTGCGGATCACTTGTAGCAACCTCCCTGATGGGACGGCCCGGGACCGGACCGCCTGGCTGGAGCAGAAGTCTTTTCCTCGGGGCGTCGCATCAGCGCCGGCCCTTCGGATCGAGGGCATCCCGCAAGCCGTCACCGAAGAGGTTGAAGGCGAGCACGGTGATGAAGATGGCCATGCCGGGGAAGAACATGAAGTGCCAGATGGTGTAGAACCGCGAGGCGTCCGAGAGCATGCCGCCCCAGCTCGCCGTCGGCGGGCGCACGCCCACACCGAGGAACGACAGGGCCGCCTCGAACAGGATGTTCGTCGGGATCAGCAGCGTGGCGTAGATCAGGATCGGCGCGATCAGGTTGGGCAGCATCTCCTTGAAGATGATGCGCGGCGCCCGCGCGCCCAGGCTGCGGGCCGCGTCCACGAACTCACGCTCCCGCAGCGACAGGGTCTGACCGCGGACGATGCGACCGATGTACGGCCAGCTGAAGAAGCCGATGATGAAGATCAGCAGGAAGATCCGCAGCCCGTCCCCGGTGAACCCGAAGGCGGTGTCCGGGACCACGCCGACCAGCGCGATCGAGAAGACCAGCAGCGGGAACGCCAGGAAGACGTCCATCAGCCGGCTGATCAGGGTGTCGACCCAGCCGCCGAAGAAGCCCGCGATCACGCCCAGCGTGGAACCGATCAACGTGGACAGCATCGTCGCGAAGAAGGCGATCAGCAGCGAGATCCGGGCGCCGTAGACGACCCGGCTGAAGATGTCCCGGCCGTTCTGCGGCTCGACGCCGAAGATGTGCTCGCCGGAAATGCCGGTGCCGCCCTTGGGTGCGAGCGTGTTGACGTCGATCAGATCCTGGTGGAACTCGTTCGGCGGCGAGCCGAACCAGTCGGCCAGCAACGGCGCGAACACCGCGACCAGGATCAGGAAGATGACAACGATGCCACCGCCCATCGCGACCTTGTCGCGCTTGAGGCGGTTCCAGGCGATCCGGCCGAGCGATCGACCCTCGATCTGCTTGGTCACGACCGCTCCGCCAGGCGCGGGATCCGGCGCCAGCGGAACCTGGTCTGTGGCCGTGCCGGGCCCAACGACCATGAAGCTTCCGGTCCTCTCCCCGGCCACCAGCCACGACGCCGCCGCCGCGGTAGTTGACCGCGAGATCGACCGGCCCCGCAGCGCGGGCAACCGATCGGTTGTTCGCGTACGTGGATGGTGCGGCCAGCCCCGGCAATGGTGGTTGCCGACGCGGACACGAACCAGCGGACGGGTTACGCCGCCGCCGTGAGAGGAACGCTCACGTAATCCCGCCCATCGGTCAATAGGCTTTCGGTCCGTTTATCGTTTCCTGGCCGCGCCGTGACGGCAGCGTGACAAAGCCCTTCGCGACAAGAAAGTAACGCACAGTTGAGGGCCGCCGGGCCGTTTCGGCCCAACGTTCCCACCCGTCTCACCAGGTCACTTACACCGCACGGCGGCCCTCGAAGGCACGACCCAGGGTGATCTCGTCGGCATACTCCAAGTCACCACCAACCGGAAGACCGCTCGCCAAACGGGTCACAGCGATACCCATCGGCTTGACCATCAGCGCCAGATAGGTAGCGGTGGCCTCGCCCTCCGTGTTCGGATCGGTGGCCAGAATCAGCTCCTTGACCTCACCCGAGCTCAGCCGCGCCATCAGCTCCCGGATGCGCAGGTTGTCCGGACCGATACCCTCCAGCGGATTGATCGCCCCGCCGAGCACGTGGTAACGGCCCCGGAACTCACCGGTCCGTTCGATCGCCACCACGTCCTTCGGCTCCTCGACCACACACAGCACCTCGTTGCCGCGCCGCGGGTCGCGGCACACCCGGCACTGCTCCGACTCGGCCACGTTGAAGCAGATCGTGCAGAAGCGCACCAGCTCCTTCACCTTGCGAAGCGTGGTGGCCAGCCGGTTCACGTCGGCCGGATCCGCGGACAGGACGTGGAAGGCGATCCGCTGAGCCGACTTCGGGCCCACGCCCGGCAGCCGGCCCAGCTCGTCGATGAGGTCCTGGATGGCGCCTTCGTACACCCGTCGCCTGCCTAGAAGCCCGGGAGCTGGAGCCCGCCGGTGGCCGGGCCCATCTTCTGCTCGGTCAGCTCACGCTGCGCCTCAGCGGCGTTGTGCACGGCCGCGAGCACCAGGTCCTCCAGCGTCTCGACATCCTCCGGGTCCACAGCCTTGGGGTCGATCTTGATCGACTTGAACTCCCCCAGCCCCGTGATCACCACGGACACCAGGCCACCCCCGGCCGTACCGGTCAGCTCGGCGGCCGCCAGCTCGGCCTGAGCCTGAGCGACCTGCTGCTGCATCTTCTGCGCCTGCTTCATGATCTGCTGCATGTTCGGCTGTCCACCGGGGCGCATCGCGTCGCTCCTACTCAGTCGTGTGCAAGTCCCAACCAGCGTAGTGGTCACATCGACACCACCGGCCACACGGTCAGCTCGTGGTCTCGCCGATCTTCTCCGCCCCGAACGCCTGCCGCAGCAGGTCCATGGCCTGTTGCTCGCTGTTCTGGCGTGCGCTCTTCTCGTCGATGACGTCGTCGAGCGGTTCGTCGCCCGGGTCGAAGCCGTCGAACGACCGCGGCGGGCCGTCGAACTCCGGGTCGTACGGGGCCTCGTCGGCGGGTGAGCCGTCCGGCCAGGCGCTGGCGCCCGGCTGCGTCGGGGCGTTCGCGGGCCCAGCCGGCGGCTGGGCGGCTCCTGGCGTGGCGCTGGTCTTGGCGGCGGTCTGGCGGCCGGCGCTGGCGGCGGCCGCGGCTCGGGCGGCGGCCAGGCCCGGGCTGGGCGCGGGCCTCGCCGGGGTCCGGTCCGGGGTGGTGGGCGCGGCCGGGGACTGTGTCCGGTCCGGGGCCGGCGCGGGCCGGGACTGTGTCCGGTCCGGAGCGGCGGGCCGGGGTGGGGGCTGGTCGGGGGTGGCAGCGGTCGGGGCGGCGTTGGGGCGCGGCGTCGGGGTGGCCGGAGCGGCGGTTCCGGAGGCTGCGGCGCGGGCCGCCGCCAGGCCGGTGGACGGACCGGTCGGGCCCGGCTCTGGTCCGTCGGCCGGCGCGGCTGCTGTGGTGGGCGCCGGTCGGGGCGCTGGCGCGGGTGCGGCACTGCCTGGGCGGACGGGCTCCGGCCACGCGGTGTCGTCCTCGGGCGGGGGCGAAGCGGCGGCTCCCGGGCGGGCCGGTTCCGGCCAGTCATCGCCTGACGCCGGTGGTCGGGCGGGCTCGGGCCAGTCCCCACCGGCCGCGGCAGGCTGGGCTGGATCGGAGCGGTCGACGCCGGCGGACTGGGCTGAATCGGACTCGGCGCTAGTGGCGGCTGGAGCGGGGCGGTCGGCGCTGGCGGCGGCGGGCTGGGCTGGAACGGGGCGGTCGGCACTGGGTTGGGCTGGGCGGACCGGTTCTGGCCAGTCGTCGCTGTCGTCGGCGGGTGGCTGGGGCGCGCGCCTCGGGGCTGACTCGCGCTGGCGGGTCGGCTGGGCGGACGGCTCGCGCTGGTTCGGGCCGTTGTGGGACGGACCGTTCTGGGTGGTCGGCGCGGGCTGGGCGGGGCCACGGTTCGAGGCGGCGGTACGGGGGGCCGGGCCCCCCTCGCCGGCCACCTCGCAGCGAATCTGCCAGCGGCCGCCCAACGTCTCGTAGAGCGCGTCGACCAGGAGTTGAGGCTGGTCGGCAACCATCTTGGCGTGCGCCGGGAAGCGGAACGTGAGGACCACCGTCTGGCCGTCCAGGTCGCGGACCGTCGCACCCGAGGCCAGGGCGGCCACCTTTTTGCTCTGGCGGCTGACCGACGTGATGATCTCGGGCCAGACCTCACGGACCGCGGCCGCCGTGAGCTGACCGGAAGCGATCGGTTCGACGCCGTCATCCGGGGCGTCGGGGAGGATAGCGCCGGGGTCGGGGCGACGTGGGGGCTGAGCGCCGCCGGAGGTGGGCGCGGCCTGCGGCGGGACCGGGCGCGCGGGCGGGGCCTCGTCGTCGTAGTGCGGGGGCTCGTCCGGCCACTCGTCCTCGTCGTAGGCGCTCGCGGAAGGTACGCCGGGGACGGCCGGCGGGGTGGCCGACGCAGGCTGGGCGGAAACCGGGGCCTGCGCGGGAGCCTGGGCCTGCACGGAAGGCGTGGCCGACGCCGGTGGTGCGGGGGCTACGGAAGCCGGGGTCTGCGCGGGAGCCGGGGCCGAGGCCTGTCCGAAGGCCGGAGGAGCACTGACCGGCGGGGCGGCGGGCGCGGCCGTAGAAGGAGAGGTGGCGGGCGCAGCGGCGGCCGTCGTGGGTGGGGCGGAAGGCGGGGCTTCGGAAGGGGCTGGGGACGGGGTGGAAGGCGCGGCGGGTGTGGAGGGGCGCTGGGCGGTGGGCAGGCCGCCGGCGGGGGCTCGGCGGCTGGCGGCGGCGGCTGCGGCTCGGGCGGCATTGAGGCCACCGCTGGTAGAGGTGGCGGGGGCGCCGGAGGGCTGGGGGCTGGTGCCGGCCTCGGGAGGGGTTGAGCCGGTGCCGCCACCGGCATTGGCGTCGGGGAGCGACGGAGTCGCGTCGTCCGGGCGTACCTGGGAAAAATCGGAAAGCGTGAGTCGCCGCTCCATGCGCTCCAGACGCTGGAGCAGCGCGCCGTGCGAATCGTCGGCGCCCGGCAGCAACATCCGGGCCGTGATCAGCTCGAGGAGCAGCCGCGGGGCGGTCGTGCCGCGCATCTCGACCAGGCCGTTGTGCACGATGTCGGCGCTGCGGGAGAGCTGGGCCGGGCCGAGCCGGGTGGCCTGCGCGCCCATCGCGTCGAGCTGGTCGGCCGGGCCGTCGATCAGGCCCTTCGCCACCGCGTCGGGAACCTGCTGCAGGACGATCAGGTCACGGAAGCGTTCCAGCAGGTCGGACGCGAACCGCCGCGGGTCGTGGCCGGCCTCGGCGACCCGGTCGATGGTGGCGTACGCCGCCGCGCCGTCCCCCGCGGCCAGCGCGTCGCACATCTCGTCGATCAGCGCGACGTCGGTCACACCGAGCAGGGCGACCGCGCGCGCGTAGTCGACACCCGCCGGCCCCGCGCCGGCGATGAGCTGGTCGAGCACTGAGAGTGTGTCGCGCGCGCTACCCCCGCCGGCCCGGACGACCAGCGGAAAGACGGCCGGATCGACATGGACGCCTTCGGCTTCGGTCAATTGCTGCAGGTACGGTCGGAGCACGGCCGGCGGGATCAGCCGGAACGGGTAGTGATGCGTCCGGGACCGGATCGTGCCGAGCACCTTTTCCGGTTCGGTCGTCGCGAAGATGAACTTGACGTACTCCGGCGGCTCCTCGACCAGCTTGAGCAGCGCATTGAAGCCGGCCGACGAGACCATGTGCGCCTCGTCGATGACATAAATCTTGTACCGGCTGCTGGCCGGCGCGAAGAACGCCTTTTCCCGCAGCTCACGAGCATCGTCAACACCGCCGTGGCTGGCCGCGTCGATCTCGATCACGTCGATCGACCCGGTGCCGTCGTTGGCCAGGGACTTGCAGGAGGCACAGACCCCGCACGGCTCCGGGGTGGGACCCTGCTCACAGTTCAGCGAGCGAGCCAGGATGCGCGCGCTCGAGGTCTTGCCGCAGCCACGAGGCCCGGAGAAGAGGTACGCATGGTGCAGCCGCCCGCTCCGCAACGCCTGCGACAGCGGCTCGGTGACATGCTCCTGCCCGATAACCTCGGCGAAGGTCCGCGGACGGTACTTGCGGTAGAGCGCGAGAGCCACGCCTGCCCCTTCCTCGACGACCGCGCCATTGTCCGCCGAGGGTGTGACAGAAACAAACGTGCCGGGGGCTCGACACGAAAGGACCCCCCGTGCACCCGCCAGAGCTCGCTTATCCTTGCTGCCTTCCGGCCCTGGGGAGGTTCACAAGATGACGCCGCACGAGGGGCTGGCAGCTAGCCTACCCGGCCCCGGCGTCCGGCTGTGCGGCCCTCCCGCCAGAAACCCGGGCGACGGTGGTCTGTATCCTGTCGGACGGAGGATTCGCCTAGAGGCCTAGGGCGCACGCTTGGAAAGCGTGTTGGGTTCACACCCTCACGAGTTCGAATCTCGTATCCTCCGCCAGCAGAACATGCAAGGCCGGGCCCGGCGGTCCGGCCTTCTTGGTTCTCGGGCCCCTCTGGCACCTCCGCGCGATGGGACAAGGCGAGGACCCCACGCCGCCGACCCACATGTCGGCAGTCGGGCGCACGACCACTCCTACCTTTGGTGGCACTCCGGGTGCCACCAAAGGTAGGATCTGCCTATGAAGATAAGCGTCAGCCTCCCCGAGGAGGATGTCAGGTTCCTCGACGAACAGGGAGAGAACCGTTCGGCCACCCTCCACGAGGCGGTCGCTCTCTTGCGTGAGCGGCAACTCGCCGATCAGTATGCCGAGGCGTTCAGCGCGTGGGCTGACTCATCCGACGCGGAACTGTGGGACGCCGCCACCCCCGACGGCCTCTCGTCGTGAGGTGGGGCGACGTCATACAGGTCGACCTCAACCCGGCCGCGGGAAGCGAGGCGAACAAGGTCCGCCCCGCAGTCATCGTCAGCAACGACGGCGCCAACCGTGCCGCGGAACAATTCGGCCGTGGCGTCATCACGGTCGCGCCTATCACCTCCAACGTCACCAAGGTCTACCCGTTCCAGGTTCTGATCGCTTCTGACCAGGACCGGACCGGCCTCACGGCGGAATCCAAGATTCAGGTGGAACAGATCCGCGCCGTGGACGTGGCACGCGTAAGCCGGCGCCTCGGCCGGCTTCCCGTCACCTTGCACGAACCGCTTCGCGAAGCCCTCGCCCTGCATCTGGGACTGCGGAACGGTCGATCTTCCTAGATCCTCAACCTGGTCCCCGGCGAGACCCTCGCCGGGGCTTACTATTCACCTTCGGCCAGGCCAATTCGACGGCCGAACCACGGAGCCGTCTATCCCTCGACGAAGCGGCGCAGAGTGTCGGTCAGCTGCCGGTCGTCGACGGTCGAATAGACCGAGCGGTCCTCGCCGACCAGGATGAACAGCGGGCAGGTTTCGTCCTCGCCGGTCAGGCGGGTTTCGAAGAGCTTCTTGCGGGTGGCCGTCTCGTAGAGGGTCAGGCGGTAGCGGCCCTCCTTCATGTCGATTTTCGACGGCTTGGGCTTGTCGATGGGGCAGGTCTTGACCTTGGGGGTCTTGGTGGTGACGAGGTCAACGCACGCCACCAGCTGGACCTTGGAGAAGTCCTTCGGCTGCCAGGCGTCCTTGATGGCCGCGGGAGACTCGAACGGGATGTCCAGGTAGCCCACCGTCGTCCGGTACGGCAGGTCTTTGCGCTCGCGGACGCTGATGGAGATGGGGTGGGGGGACAGCTCCGTCGTGTACTTCGGGGCCTTGGGGTAGTACCAGTGGTCGCAGACTCGCTCCAGGTCCTTGGCCTCGCGCACTCTGGTCGAGCTGGCCTTGGAGCCGGCGGGGACGGATCCGCTGACGTTGAGGGGCTTGTGGGGGGCCGCCGTGGTGGGTGGCGCCGAGGACGGCTCGGTCAAGGGTGAGAGGCCGCCGGAGGACGGGTCGTTCAGTGACTCCGAAGCGTTGTGGGCGGCCCGGATGCCTCGGGCCAGGCCGAAGGCGACGGTTCCGAAGCAGGCCACGGCCAGGACGCCGACCACGGCTATGACTGCGATCCACACGTTGCGGGAGGTTTTCCGCGGGGCCGGCGCCGGCTGCTGCAAAGGAGACAGCGACGGCAAGGGCTGGCCTGGCGGCGGAAAGGCCGGCGGCACGGGCTGGCCCGGGGACGGAAAGGCCGGCGGCACAGATTGGCCCGGGGGCGGAAAGGCCGGCGGCACGGGTGGGCCCGAGGGCGGTGTGAAGGGGGGCGGAGGGGTAGAAGGCGGCGGGGCGTAGGGGGATGGCGGCGGAGGGGTGGAGGGCGGGGTAGAGGACTGCGGCGCCGTGGGGTCCGGCCCCGGCGCCTCGTTGTTTTCCATGTTCAGCTCCCCGTTGATCGATGCATCGGCGAGGGACTGTAGCCGCTGCGGCTCGATCGTGTGGGGCAGAATGCCGCCCGTGAAGGTGAAGAAGCGCTGGGTCATCCCGGGTGTGATGGTGCTGATCGCGGCGGGGCTCTACGTCGGGAACCGGTCGGGGAACGGCGCGGGGCGGCCGAAGCTGCTGGCTCACCGCGGCATCGCGCAGACCTTTCCGCTCGACGGTGTGGGCAACGACACGTGTACGGCCACCCGGATCAACCCGCCCGACCACGCCTACATCGAGAACACGCTGCCGTCGATGCGGGCGGCGTTCGCGGCCGGCGCCGACGCGGTCGAGTTCGATGTGCAGGTGTCGGCCGACAACCAGCTCGTCGTCTTCCACGACTCGACGCTCGAGTGCCGGACCGACGGCCGCGGCACGGTCAAGGAGCACACGCTGGCCGAGCTGCGCCAGCTTGACCTGGGGTACGGCTACACGGCCGACCACGGCGCCACCTTCCCGTTGCGCGGCAAGGGCCGGGGAATGCTCGTCACCGTCCCGGAGGTGGTCGCCGCCTTCCCGGGCCGGGAGCTGCTCCTCGACCTCAAGAACGACGACGCGGCCGAGGCGGGGCGTCTGCGCGAGTTCCTCGACACGTTGCCGCCGGAGCGCCTCGAGACCATCGCGGTGTACGGCGGGGGCGACGTCGTCGTGGGTGGAAAGGTCCGGAGCGCATCCAAACAGACAATGAAGAACTGCCTTTTGGCGTACGAGGGAATCGGCTGGACCGGCCACGTGCCCGACGCGTGCCGCCACACCGAGCTGCACCTGCCGCAGCGTTATGGCCGTTTCCTCTGGGGCTGGCCGAATCGGTTCGTCGACCGGATGCGCGACGCCGACACCCGGGTGGTCCTGGTCGCCGGCGACGGCCCGTGGTCGGAGGGCTTCGACGACGCCGAGGCCATGCGCCAGGTGCCGGACGGCTGGTCAGGCTGGCTGTGGAGCAACCGGGTGGACCGGATCCAGGTCGGCCGGTGAGAACAGTCGCGGTATCGGCAAGGGCAGCAGTCACAGGCCGACCAGCGCCCCGCCGGCCGCGGCGATGACCAGGGCCGGACGTACGCCGACGAGCGATCCGAGGACGCCGCCGACGATCGCACCGAGCGGGCGGATCCCGTAGTCGAGCCTGAATCAGGACGCCGCCGAGGGCTGGTCAGCAGACCGACCTCGGTGGGCGTGGCGGCCAGCGTGGTGACCGCGATCACGTCTGGGTTCACAACTCCGCGGCCGCTATCGCATCCTCGACCGACGGGAAGATGGCGAAGTACTTGCTCAGGCCGACCGTCGCCATCAAATTGAGCAGGAACGGGCTGGCCGACGCGAAGCTGAGCCACCCGCCCCGCGTCGTGATCACCTGCTTGCTGGTGATGAACGCGCTCAGCCCGACCGAGTCGCAGAACTTGAGGTCGGCCAGGTCCACGACGATCCGCGGCACCGGCCGGTCCAGCAGGTCGGCCAGCGTGGCGTGCAGCTTGGCCGAGGTGTCGGCGTCGAGCTCACCGCTCAGCCTGAGCACCGCGACGTCGGATCGGTGGTCAGAAGTCGTGGCTAGCATCCCCATCCGCTTTCCCTCTGGATCAGTGGCAATCCAGGCTAGAACGGCACAAACGGACCCGGCCGGACACGACGTCCGTCAGCCCGACCGGGCCGCGTTGCGCAGCCGGATGCCGCTGAATCGCAGGCCGCTGGCCACCACCGAGTCCATGTAGGGCCGCAGATGGCGCAGCAGCCGCAACTCGATGCCGGCCGCCTCATGCGCGGCGAGCAGGTCGCCGGTCTCCTCGGGCGGCCCGAGCGGCCGGACCACCTCGGTGCTCACCCAGGCGTGCGGATAGGGCTTTCCGATCGGCCGGAACTGGCCGGCCGGGAAGCGATAGGCGAAGAGGCGCACGGTACGCAGGCGGTCGAGCCAGGCGTACTCGATGGCGTGCACCCGGGCCCCGGTGGCGTCCGGCCGGGGCCAGCTGCACACCCGGGGGCAGTCGCGGGGAAACCAGTAGGACGGCGCGTTCTGGCCGTCGACGGCCCAGACGTATGGCTCGGTCTCGCGCGACGTCGGCGCGACGTGCGGCCGGAAAACGGTGATCGTGGGGTCTTCGGAGAAATGCAGGACCTGGCCGGCGTCGGGCAGCATGCCACCTGCCTAAAGCAATCGGGCCGGACCCCGCAAAGGGAATCCGGCCTCGATCGAACTGGGGCCAAGCCATTGAGGTCAAGCGTGTGGCTCAGCCCGGCATCCGGCGCTCTAGAGCTTGCGCCACTGCCAGCGTGAACCGCGCCACGCGTCCGCCAGGATCATGGCCGAGGCCTTTCCCGGACACTGCTGGACCTTCGATTTGCCCTCAGGGCCACCCATCTGGGCTTCCACTTCCCAAAGGCTGCCGTCGGTCTTGACGTAGACGTCCCGCCGTGCAAGGCGGGCGTCACCATTCCACCAGTGATGCTCAACTCTCACGGGTCAACTTTATGACAGACATCGACAGATTCGACCGGGGCGGGTTCGTGAAACTTCTTCACCACCAGGTTGGGAAACATCGGCCGACAGGCCGGACTTGTCCGCGACATCTTGCATCCACCCCGTTGTCTTTGGTCAGTCTCGATCCCGTCACACGTCGTAATATACGCAGGTCAGAGCATCGCGAACGAATGCATCCGTCGCGACGAAACGGCACCGTCACGTCATCGACACGTGAGCAGCCGGTTTGATCATGCTGTGAAGACCCTGAGAGCCCCGTTCCGGGGTTTCGGGCGCGGACCGGATTTTTCACAATGCGTGAGGTAGGACGTCCAACCGCCAGACCGGAACGTGTTTGTGCCACTACCGATTGTTCAACTAGGGCCAGACGAGCAGAACCGAGCAGGGCGCGTGGTCGACCACAAAGCGCGTGGCGTGACCCAGGCTGCGCGGCCCCAGGACCAGCCGGTCACCGTCCCGGGCCAGCACCAGGAGATCGGCGTCGGTGCAGGCCGCGACCACTTCGCGTTCCGGCCGGCCCCAGCGCAAGGCCCGCCGGCACGCGCGGCCCAACCGGCGCTCGGCCGCGGTTAGCACCGCCTCCCCGGCCTCGGCCAACATCTCATCGCCCGGTCCGGGCGTGTTGCGGCCGAGCAGGGCGGCCGGGCCGCTCAACGCGGCGATCGTGGCGCTGTCGACCACATAGAGCAGAGTGACCTCGCCGGGCTGCTCGCGGGCGGCGTCGACACACGTCTCCCACGTGCCGTCGGCCAGCCACACGAGGGTCCTCATACGCCCGACACTCGCAGACTCAGCCACAACGCCGCCACCCCGACGAGCAGACAGGCCGGCACCGTCAGCGCCCCCAGCCGGAGGAATTCCCCGGTCCCCGGCGGTTCGCCGCGACGGTGCAGAATCTGCCGCCACAGCAGCGTCGCGAGCGAACCGACATAGGTCAGATTGGGTCCGATATTCGCGCCCAGCAAAACGGCGAGCACCAGGCCGGTGTCGTGCGCGGCCAAAGGCAGCAACATCAGCGTGGCCGGCAGATTGTTAAGCAGATTGGCGAGCACCGCCGCCAATCCGGCCATGGCCAGCAGACCCAGAATTCCGGAATGGTGCGGCGCCAGCCGATCGATCAGCCGTCCGAATCCGCCACGGGCCGCCGCCAGCACCACGATCCCCAGGCCGAAGACGAAAAGGCAGAACCACGGATTGGCGGCGGCCAGGAGCGACTTCGGCGTCAGACCCTTCTGCCGTACGCCCAGAGCAATCGCCCCGGCCGTCGCGATCCACGCCGGGTGCACGCCCAGCGGCCCGGCCACCACGAACCCGGCCAGCGTCACCCCGAGCACCGCCAGCGCGTACCGGGGCGCGGGCTCCGGCTCGACCGGCTCGACCGGCCGCCGCACCCGCAGATCCCCGGCGAAATACCAGCGCAGGATCGCGAACTCGACCGCCACCACGGCCACCCAGGGCGCCGCCATCAACCCGGCGAACCGCAGGAACGACAGGCCGCCGGCGCTCATCGCCAGCAGGTTCGTGAGGTTCGAGACGGGCAGCAGCAGCGAGGCCGAATTGGCGAGGTGGCTGCACGCGTACACATGAGGTTTGGGTCTGATCCGCAGCCGCGCCGCCGTCGCGAACACCACCGGGGTGAGCAGCACGACCGTCGCGTCCAGGCTGAGCGCCGCGGTGACCACGGCCGCGATCACGAAGACCAGCCCGAGCAGCCGGGTCGGCGAACCGCGACTGGACCGGGCGGCCAGCGCGCCGGCCCAGCGGAACACGCCGGCCCGGTCGGCCAGATGGGCCAGCAGCAGAACCGCGGCCAGGAAGCCGACGGTCGGCCCGAGACTCCGGACCTCCCGCCACGCGTCCGGCCACGGCACCAGCCCGGCCACCACCGCGATGATCGAGGCCGGCACCGCGGCGACCGCCTCGGGCAGACCGCGCGGCCGCACGACCGCGAAGGCCAGCACCCCGGCCAGCAGCAACAGGGAGACCAGGGTGGGCACGGGCGCAACTTACCCGCCGATCACCACGGAACAACGCCGTCGTCGTCGAAGAAACCGCCGGTCGGGCCGTCGTCCGGCAACGTGGCCAGCCGGATCGCGATCGCGGCGCCCTGCTGCGGGGTGCGGTAGCCGCGGTGGCCGTTGAGGTCGGTCGCCACGTAACCCGGACAGCCGAGGTTGATCAGGATGTTGGTGTCGCTGAGCTCCTTGGCGTACTGAACGGTGACCGCGTTGAGAAAGGACTTCGAGGTGGGGTACGCGGCGCCGATCGGCCCCGTGTCGAAGGTGCCGTCGGTCTGCCGGGTCAGCGAGCCGACCGTGGACGACATGTTGACGATGCGCGGCGACCGGGAGCGACGCAGCAGCGTCAGCATCGCGTTGGTGACCCGGACGACGCCGATCACGTTGGTCTCCACGACCGTCCGGATGGTCCCCGGGTCGACCAGGGTCGGCTCCTGCGGCATCCCGCCGGTGATCGCGGCGTTGTTGACCAACACGTCCAACCGCCCGTAGCGCTCCTCGAGCAGGGCCGCCGCGGCGGTCGCGGCGCCGGTCACGTCCAGCGGCACACCGAAGGCGTCGGCCCCGCCCGCGCGCAGTTTGGCCACGGCCGCCTCGCGCCGCTCCTCGTCCCGGGCGCCGACCCCGACGCTCCAGCCGAGGGCACCCAGGCCGGCCGCGATCTCGTACCCGATGCCCTTGTTCGCGCCGGTGACCAGCGCGACTGTCTGTTCGCTCATGCCTTCGACCTTCGTCACCGTGAGCCGATCGCTCCAACACCGCTTGGGTACGCACCGATACCCCACAGGTATCGAAGCCGCGGTAGCTTTGCCGCTATGGAGACGCGCGAGTTGCGATACTTCGTCGCCGTCGCCGAGGAGCTGCACTTCGGCCGGGCCGCCCAGCGCCTCGGCATGGCCCAGCCGCCGCTGTCCCGGGCGATCCGCCAGCTGGAACGGCGCCTCGGAGTGGATCTGCTCGAACGCACCAGCCGCTCGGTCACGCTCACCGAGGCCGGCACGGTGCTGCTGCGCGAGGCCCGCGCCGCCCTCGACGCGGTGGCGGCGGCCGAGCGGCGTACCCGGCGGGCCGGCGCGAGCGGCACCCCCGGGCTGGTCCTGGTGACCAAGGCCGCGGCGGCCGGCGAGCTGCTGGCCAAGCTGCTCGACGCGTACGCCGCCGAGCCCGACGCCGGGCCCATCGACGTCGTGCTGTGCAGCGTCGGCGAACAGGAGGGCATGCTCCGCGACGGCCGGGCCGACGTGGCGCTGCTGCATACCCCGTTCGACTCGGTGACCGGCTTCGACATCGAGGAACTGGCCACCGAGACCCAGGTGGCGGTGCTGCCGGCCGGGCATCCGCTGACCACGCGTACACACCTGCGCCTGGCCGACATCACCGACCGGCCCGACCTGCCGATGGCCCGCTGGCCCCGCGACGGCGTCTGCCCCGACGGCCCCGGCCCCGAGATCCACGACCAGGCCCAGCTCCTCCAGCTGATCGCACTGGGCCGCACGACGGTCGTCCTGCCCGAGTCGGTCCGCCCCTATCTGACCGACCGGCACGCCACCGTGCCGATGCTCGACGCCCCCGAGGTGACCACGGTCATCGCCTGGCCGCCGCACAGCACGTCGCGGGCCCTGGCCGCCCTGGTCCGCACCGCGACCCGCCTGTAGTCAGGTCTTGAGAGTCCGGCTCAGCAGAGCCGGAATCTGTTTCCCGCTCCGGACGTCGATGTGCCGTCGGTGGCCTCTTCGACCAGCCTGCCCTCAGCGAAGGGCGGCGCGAACCCCGGCCGGGAGGGGCCCCTGCTGCGTCGGCCCACGTCGCGTCCCTCGGCGGGGCTCAGGACGCGGGAACGCCGGGCTTCCAGGGCGTGACGAAGCCGTTGGCCGGCCAGCCCTCGGCCGCGGCCATCAGGGTGTAGGCGGTGGCGCCGTCGACGGACTGGCGAATGATGTCGGCGTGCCCGGTGTGGTGGGCGATCTCCTCGATCAGGTGCAGCAGGACCCAGCGCAGGGTCCAGTGGTCGTACTCCTGGGGGTTCCACGGCACGCTCTTGTCGATCGGGACCTGGTGGTCGAGGTCGAGCTCGGCCACCGCCCGGGCGGTCTCGGCGGCCACCCGGTCGGTGAAGGCGAGGATGTCCTCCAGGGTTTCGCCCTCGTCGAGGTCGAAGTGCTGGTCCCAGTCGTGCTTGCCGGGGTAGGACATGGGTCGCCGCAGGACGGTGTCGATCCAGCCGGCTTCGGTGTACGCGCAATGCTTGATCACCCCGCCGACGCTCAGCTCGCTGGCGCTCGGCGTGGCCCGCAGCTGCTCCGGGGTGAGACCGTATCCGGTGAGTTTGAGCAGGTAGCGCCGCTGTTCCAGGAACGCCATGAGGCCGTCGCGTTCGTCGCTGACGGGACGGGTGTGGCCGGGCATCTCGTTCTCCTTCGTCGTCACGACTCAGTGGCAGGCCGGGCCGTATTCGCGGGCCGGGCAGCGCCCTGGGCTACCACTGGGGGCTGGTGCCTATGACGTTAGGAGGGATTGCGGTCAGTTTCCGGCCGCATGGCTGTGACTTTTCGATGTGGCCGGTCGACGCCGATGACCCAGCCGCCGACCCGGCCCAGGCGGAGCAGGACGTCCTTGCGGGCGGGCAGTTCGGCCTGGTCGCCGGGCACGGGGGGCCAGGCCGAGCGGGTGGCGTTGGCCGGGGCGAGCAGCGGGCGGAGGGCAGCCACCGGGTCAGGCTCGCTCAGCTGCGTACGCAGAGCCCGCAGGGTGTGGATCACCTCGTCGAGGGCCTCACCTACGGCGGCCGCGTTGCCCCCGCACATGGCGGCGATCAGTTCCGGCCGGGTGGCCGCCACCCGGGTGCCGTCCCGGAAGGAGCCGGCGGCCAGCGCCGCGGCGAGGGGGTCGTTCTCGATCGCGCCGGTCAGGGCCGCGGCCAGCAGATGGGGTACGTGACTGACGCCGGCCACCGCGCGGTCGTGCTCGGCCGCCGTGGCCGGCACCACCCGCGCCCCCAGCCCGGTGACCAGCGCGGCCAGCTCGAGCCAGTCCGCGGTTTCGGTCTCGGGCTCGAGGCCGAGCACCCAGGCGCAGCCGACGAAGAGCCCCCGGTCGGCGGCCCGGAACCCGGACGTCTCCTTGCCCGCCATCGGGTGCCCGCCGACGAACCGCAGCCCGCCCATCAGCTCGCGCACCGGGCCCTTGATCGAGGTGACGTCGGTGACCAGCCCCAGGTAGCCGTCCAGTTCCCGCCGCACCGACGGCAGGGCCGGGAACGGCACGGCCAGCACGCACAGGTCGGTGCCGGCCAGCGCGTCGCGGACCGTGCCGGCCACCTCCCACCGGGTGCCGGTGCGGGCTCGGGCGGCCGCGGTCCGGGCGGTGGCCCGGGTCGCCGGGTCGGCGTCGAAGCCGACCACCCGATGTCCGCCGGCGGCCAGCGCCTGCAGCACCGAGCCGCCGATCAGGCCGAGTCCGAGCACCGCGACGTTCACGAGGACGCACTCTATCGGCCGTCCGGCCAGTTCATGATCAACCGTAACCGGCAGTGCAATTAGTCCGTTTCGGCAGTAGAACGTACCTTACCTTCGCGTTAATGTCATTTTGTGACTTACAGGGGCAAATATCTCAATCGGGGCATTGGGACGACGATCGTGGTGGCGCTGGTGACGGCCGGCGCGATCCCGGCCTGGGCGGCGTTCTCCACCACACCGGACGCGCTGCCCGGCTTCAACGGGACAGTGCTGGCCGTGGCGTACTCGGGCAACACGCTCTTCGTCGGCGGCGACTTCACCTCGGCCGTGGTCAAGGGCAAAAGCATCGCCCGGAGCCGACTCGCCGCCGTCGACGCGCGCACCGGTGAGTTGCTGAGCTGGGCGCCCGCCGCCGACGGGCGGGTCAAGGCGCTGGTCGTCAGCGGCTCGGCGGTCTACGCGGCCGGCGACTTCGCCTCCGTCGGCGGCCAGAGCCGGGACAGCCTGGCCAAGCTCGACGCCGTCACAGGGGCGGTCGCGAGCTTCAAGCACAGCCTCACCGGCAAGCCGTACGCGCTGGCCACCGGCTCCGATCGGCTCTACCTGGGCGGCGCGTTCACCGCCGTGGACGGCCAGAACCGCACCCGCCTGGCCGCGTTCAGCCTGGGCAGCGGCAGCCTCGACAGCTCCTGGAAGCCCACCGCCGACGATCAGATCGAAGCGATCACCGCCACCGACGGGCGGATCTACGTCGGTGGCAAGTTCCACAAGGTCAACGGCACGTCCGGGTACGACCGGCTGGTCGCCCTGGATCCGGCCAAGGCGTCGATCGTCACCGGCTTCAAACCCAAAGCCCCCGTGATCACGTACGGGATCGCGATCGGACCGGACGGCGTCTACGCGGCCGCCGGTGGCCAGGGCGGCAAGGCCAACGCCTACTCGACCGGTGGGACGCTGAAGTGGACGGCCACGTTCGACGGTGACGCGCAGGCGATCGCCTACTACAGCGGCACCGTCTACGTCGGCGGGCACTTCGACCGGGCGTGCAAGACCGCCCGGACCGGACCGCAGGGCGTCTGCCTGGACGGCTCCGACGACCGCGTCAAGCTGGCCGCGCTCGCGCCGTCGACCGGCAAGCTGCAGGCCTGGAGAGCCGACGGCAACGGCATCGAGGGCGTCCTGACCATGGCCACCACCTCGAGCTTCGGCGCGATGGCGGCCGGCGGCGCCTTCACCACCGTCAACGGCAGCTCGGTGAAGCGCCTGGCGCAGTTCAGCTGAGGGCATCACCCCTGGACTGAGGGCATTACCCCGAAGGAGAAGGGCCGCATCCTTGGGCGAGGGTGCGGCCCTTTTCGCGTACGCCCGAAAGGTTCGTCAGGGGCCGCCGTTGGCTGGGCCGGTCAGCGGGAAGCGTGGCTGAGGCGGTCCGGTGAGGCTGGACCAGTCTTGAGCATCGTAGCCACCAAGAACAGCCAGATCGGGACCAGCAACCCGGTGGGCCTGAGGTATGTGTCCGGGATGACGTGGGCGACCAGCGAGTATCCGGCGAGCCAGACGCCGGTGACCACTCCGACGACGCGGATGGCGGTCACCTGGGTGCATAGCGACGTGGTAAGGATCCAGACGCCGGCGAAGATGTGTCCGGCCATCCGCGCCGGCCAGGCGACGTTGTGCGGTGCTGCGTTGAGGATCAGGATCGCCGTCAGCACGTCGAGTCCGACCCACAGGTACGCGCTAGCGGTCGCCCACGCGGGGGCGGTCATCCGCGACGTCAGCACCAGGATGGACAGATGGAAGAATATTCCTGGGTACTCCGGCCACGTTGCTTTCGGCGCGAGAACCAGGCATAGGACCGAGACGACGAACAGCGTCAGCGACACGATCGCGATCGGCCGGGGTCTTACGTCACCCAATGTGAGCTGTCCTTATTTCGATACGGTTGGTGGCATAACCGAGCGGACGTGCGGCCACACCGCAACCGAGCCCCGCCTGTTCACCCTCGTCACCCCCGCCAGGCCAGCTGGACACCCCACAGCAAGCCGACTCAAACCCCACCCGGACATGAAACACCCCTAAAGCAAACTTATGGCCTCAGGGCTTGCAGTGGTTCTTTTTCTCCCAGGCCTTGACCGTGGCCACCGGGCTCTTGTTGCCCTTCTTGCGCCACGAGTCCAGGAAGGTGGCGGGCCAGATCACCCCACGGCGGGTCTTCCAGTCGCCGGTCTTGGCGCACGGCGGGGAGATGCCGTAGTGGGTGTGGCAGACCCCGTTCGCGTTGCCGGTGTGGCCGACCTTGCCCAGCACCTGGCCGCTGGTCACCCGGACACCGGCCTTGATGCCGCTCTGCACCTTGCTGAAGTGCGAGGCGTAGTAGCGGACGCCGTCGTCACCCAGCAGCGACACCGACAGGCCGCCGTTGTTCGGCCCGTCCGGTGACCCCTTGACGTAGATGTCCTTGAGGCTGATCTCCAGGATCACGCCGCTCGTGGTCGCGACCACCGGCTCACCGCAGTCGGCGAAGATGTCGGTCGCCGGGTACTTGCCGTGCGTCGGATGGTAGGCCACGTTCGACGCCTTGACCGGAAACGTGTACTTCACGGTCGTACTCGCCGGGGTCGAGGCCTTGACCTTGGGTTTGGTGCTCTTGGACGGGGTCGCCGACGAGTCACCCGAGGGCGGCGTCGCGGTCAGCGCCGCAGGTGGTGGCGCCGACGACGGCTCCACGAACATCGGCGTCGCGGCCACCGGTGCGGTGTCGGCGCCGTCGCTCGCGGGAGCGCCGCAGCCGGCCAGGCACAGCGCCAGAGCGGTCAGTCCGGTGAGGGTACGGAGGCGAAACACCGCGCCATCCTGACAGAAGTCGTCCCGTCCCGCTGCCCGGCCCACCCGGGATAGGCTCATCGGCATGGCTGACCGGAACATCTGGCCCGCGGCGCAACCGCCGCCACCCGGGTGGTTGCCCGCCGGCGCCGACCACCCGCCGGTGCTGCCGCCCGGGCAACCACCCCGCCCGGTCTACCGCGAACCGCACCCCATCCGGACCGCGCCGGTGCTCTCCGGCATGGGCGCCGCCCTGATCTGGTTCGCCGCCTTCGGGTTCCTCGCCGGTGACCTGCTCAGCTACGCCTGGTGGACGGTTCTCGCGGCGGTCACCGCCTGGGCCGTCGCCCTGGTCCTGACCAAGCTCGGCGACCGCGGCGTAGCCACCGGAGTGGCGATCGTGGCCGGGCTCGGGCTGTCCATCGCGATGGGCTTCGTCACCCACCGATGGGTCGCCACCCTCGACTGGCCGCTGTGGTGAATGTCCTGGTCTGGGGACCCTTTTCATCGACGTACGGTGTGCCTTCGGTGGCGCAGCGCACTCGGCCTTGACGAACATCGCCGCGCTCGGCAACCTCTGCCCCATGGCCTCTTCCCCACAGCGGCTTGACCCCGACCGGCGCCGCCGGCGACTCGAACTTCTGGCGGCCCTCGCCGACGCGAAAGCCGCGCGTTGCCTCACCCAGCCCGAGCGGCTGCGCGGTGCCCGCCTACGTGAGTTGATCGCCACCCGGCGCCGTCGCGTCGTTTCCTGACACTCCTTCGGGGCGTGGCGCTTCGCGCCCGCCTGCCCACCCGATAGCGTTTGTTCGCGCCAGGACTTCGCAGTGGGGGAATCGTGTCGACTTTTGCTGCCGCCGTCGCCCGGAGCAAGAACGGTTGGACGGCATCCGAGATCGAGCTGACCGGCCTCGCCGACCTCGACGAGGTCGCCGACCGGCTGCTCGACGTCGAGCCGGACGCTGACGTGTCGTTACTGTTCGTCGAGTCGGACGACCAGTATCTAGCCATCCTGCGCCTCGACGAGGGCGAAGATCTGCGGGTCTTCGGCTCGGACTCGGCCTTCGCCGAGGAATCCCGGCTGGGAGCGCTGCTGCTGGGCGACATCGAGGCGCCCGCCATCGACATCGACGAGGTGCCGGCCGCGGACGCCGACCCCGACGACGAGGACGACGACGACCCGCCGGTCGCCGACCCCGACGCCGACCCCATCGGCGACTCGGAAATCCTCGCCGACCTGGGGATCAGCTCGTCCCGGCTGCTGGCGCTGTGCGCTCAGGAAGGCCTGCTCCCGTCCGACGTCACCTCCTCGGTGGCCGAGAAGCTGGGCTGCGCCGACGAGTTGGAAGAGCTCCGCGAGGCGTGAACACCCGGCCGCTCCACGTCGCGTGGATGCGGCGCGCCCTCGCCGTGGCGACCTCGTACCCCGACGACGTACCCGTCGGCGCGATCGTGCTCGGACCCGGCGGCGCCGAGCTGGCCGCGGCCGGCAACGAACGCGAGGCGGCCGGCGACCCGACCGCCCACGCCGAGATCCTCGCCCTGCGGCGGGCCGCCGCGGCGCTCGGCACCCGGCGGCTCGACGACTGCACGCTGGTGGTGACCCTGGAGCCGTGCACGATGTGCGCCGGGGCGCTGGTCCTGGCCCGGGTGTCGACCCTGGTCTTCGGCGCGTGGGAGCCCAAGACCGGCGCCGTGGGGTCGCTCTGGGACGTGGTGCGGGACCGGCGGCTCAACCACCGGCCCGCGGTCTACTCCGGGGTGCTCGAGGACGAGTGCGTGGCCCTCATGCGGGACTTCTTCCGCCGGCCGTGATCGTGTCCAGGCCGATCTGCACCATGGCCGAGAAACCGGTCTCGCGCTGGACCGACTCCATCGCCTCGCCCCGCTTGATGTGGTCGCTCACGGTCAGGATGGTCAGCGCCCGCGCCCGATAGCGGGCCGCGATGGTGTAGATCGCCGCCGACTCCATCTCCACCGCCAGCACGCCGTAGTCGGCCAGCGTGTCGTACAGGTCCGGTCGATCGGTGTAGAACGCGTCGGCGGCCAGGATCGGGCCCACCCGCATCGCCGTGCCGCGCCGCTCGGCCACGTCCACGGCCGTACGCAGCAGCGTGAAGTCGGCCACCGGCGCGTAGTCGACCAGCCCGTCGAACCGGACCCGGTTCATGTTCGAGTCGGTGGCCGACCCGATCGCCGCCACCACGTCACCGAGCCGCAGCTCCTCGGCCAGCGCCCCGCACGACCCGATCCGGATCAGGTCCTTCACGCCGTACTCGTTGATCAGCTCATGGGTGTAGATCGACGCGGACGGCATACCCATGCCCGACCCCTGCACCGACACCGGCACCCCCTGCCAGCTCCCGGTGAACCCGAGCATGCCCCGCACCTGCGTGTAACACTTCGGGTCGTCGAGGAAGGTCTCGGCGATCCACTTGGCCCGCATCGGGTCACCGGGCAGCAGCACCCGTTCCGCGATCTCCCCCGGCTGCGCACCGATGTGCACGCTCATGCGCTGTCCCTCCGCTAGTCATCCACTTACCCGCCGATCCTGCCAGCCCGTGAGGTGCCAACCCGCTTACGGGGCGGATCTGGGGTCGGGTAACCTACTTCGCGGTGGTGTGTCCGAGCGGCCTAAGGAGCACGCCTCGAAAGCGTGTGAGGGTGCAAGCCCTCCAAGGGTTCAAATCCCTTCACCACCGCCACCTAACAGGCGAAACGCCCGGCAGCTTGCCGGGCGTTTCGTCGTTCCAAGATCCGTAGTCTCAGTTCAGTAGTGATACTTCACCGACAGGATCTCGAAGGCCGTCGAGTCGTCGACGACCCGGTAGACAAGTCGGTGCTCCTGAGTGATGTGTCGAGACGCCCAGCCTGACAGGTTGTTGCTCAGTAGCTCGGGGTGCCCGACACCCGCTCCCGGGTCACGTTGGATGGCTTTGATCAGTTCGTTGATCTTCTTCCAGACCTTGCGATCCAGGGTGTGCCACTCCAGATACTCGGCCCACGCGTCGGGGTGCCAGACGATCTTCACGCTACTTCTGTGCCCGACCTCTCCGGTTCGGTGGTCAGTGCCTCAAGCTCTTCCGTGGTCTTCACCACGACCTGGCGGCCCGGCGCGTCCATGTCGGCGATGCGGCGCCGGAGAATCTCGCCGTTTGCTCCGTTGAGCAGGTGCTGGGTCTCTTTCATCGCGTTCCACTCGGCAAGCGAGATGATGACCACGGAGCGGTCGTTGTTGCGGTGAATCACGGTCTCCTCGCCGTCATCGACGACGGCGTCGAGAGTCTTGGCGAAGTTGGCGCGGGCCTCGGTGAAACCAAGAACCTTCATAGCTGGCCCCTTCCAGTCCTGTACCGGTGAAGGTACAGGTTCGCGTACATTTGCCGCCAGAGGCCGGCGAAGATTCCCCAGATCCGGACTAAGGGTTCAAATCGCTTCACCACCGCCAGCATCAGACGTAACGCCCGGTCGACCCGCGAGGGCCGGCCGGGCGTTACGTCGTTCGGGGCTCCGTCGTCTCATTCGACCGCACGCTCCGGCATCACCGAGCAGGAGCAGCGCCAGCTGGGCGTAAGTGCCGATGCCGGCGGCGTTGAGGGCGGCGGCCATCTTGGGACACCGCGGCTGGGTGCCGCGTCATGCGACCGGCCGGCCCTACGGCGACTCGGAGTTCAGCGTTCCGTCCGTCGGATGCCCGAAGACAGCGGGGCTTCGCTCTTCCGGACCGACGCCAGCCGTCAGGGTCGCACTCCCCACGCTGAATGCGGCCTTCGGCCGGTCGAGGGCACGTCAGCCGAGGGACGCGAGGTGCGCCGCGTAGAAGCGATTCAGCAGGGGGTGCCGGCTGCCCACCATGGCGTCCCGCCAGAAGCGCTGGACCGGGTTGGATTCGGCGAAACCGCCCAGCCCGTGCAGGTCGAGCATCTTGTCCAGGGCGACCAGGCTGCCGGTGACGGCCGACTTCAGCGCGGCGGCATGGGTGGCGGGCGGCTGGTCGGCGGCGCGGATGATGCCCTCCATGGTGTTCTCGGCCGCCTCCACCAGCTCGGTCACCTCGGCCTGCCATGCCTGGGCGACCGGCGACTCGGCCAGGGGGGTGGGGGTCAGGAACACCTTCTTGCCCGACGCGAACAGGTCCTGGGTCCGATCGAGGGCACCCCGCGCACTGCCCACCGTGGTGGCCAGCACGGTCAGCGCGTACGTGTTGAAGTCGGCGCCCTGCGGGTTGGCCGGCGGTCCGAGGTGGTCGACCGGCACCAGCACGTCGTCGACAGTCACGG
This sequence comes from Actinoplanes sp. NPDC049265, assembly GCF_043197135.1. Lineage (NCBI taxonomy): Bacteria > Bacillati > Actinomycetota > Actinomycetes > Micromonosporales > Micromonosporaceae > Actinoplanes > Actinoplanes sp. NPDC049265. The sequence continues at coordinate 266,547 of NZ_JBICSP010000006.1, forward strand.
TGTGGCTGCCGGTCCCGCGCATGCCGGCGACCCGCCAGGTGTCCTCGATGGTCACCCCGGCGGGCTCCAGGTAGGCCGTCATCGGCTGCGGCGGCCGGCCGTCGGGCTGCTCGACCAACACGCCGAAACCGAACCAGGTCGCGTCCGCGGCCCCGGACACGTTGGGGAAGCGGCCCGAGACCCGCACGCCGCCGGGGGCCGGAACCGCCCGGCCGGTGGGCATGATGCTGCCGGCGAAGATGGCGCCGGGGTCGGCGAGCAGTTTGCTGCGAACCGGCTCGCCGACGCCCTCGACGAGCATCCGCATGGTCGTCGAGGTGGCCACGATCCAGGCGGTGGACGGGCAGCCGCGAGCGAAGTCGGCGATGGCGTGGATCAGATCCGGTGTCGATCCGGCGTAACCGCCGAAGCCGCCGACCTGCCGCACGGCGTCGAGGCTGGCGGGGGCCGGTCGACGCTCCGTCTCGGTGTGGGCGGCGTTGTCGGCCAGGATCCTAATTGTTGCTCCGTCAATCATTTGGTTGAAGTTATGAGCATCGGACGCCCGGAGCCAGCGGCTTGCCCGTTCGTACGCCGTCGCCGGGTCGCGCCGGGCGCCGAAATGTCAGGTGCCGCGAATGGTGAACATGGACGAGATGCCCTGCGCGCGGCCGGCGCCCGAGGCCGGCTGCGCGGTCCAGCCGGCCTCGTACGGATGCACCTCGAGCCCGGACTCGTCGTCGGTCAGGTGCACGCTGACGCTGAGCAGCTCGGTGCCGAGCCCGGCGACGCCGCGGTCCTCGACGGATTCCGGCGGGTGCTCGGCGCACCCGCCGCCCGGATGTGGCGGTGGTCCGCGAGAGGGTGACGGAGTCGAACGCCGGTGGTGTGCTGTCTCATGTGGCCGGTGCGGCGAGGCCGGCCGAGACGAGCGCTAACGCCGCGATTCCCCGCATCCCGAAGGGATTTTACGAGTCGGGGCGGTCGCCCGAGCCGGGTCGGATTGTGCGCCGGTCGGTGACGATCGCGGTGATCAGGTCGTGCGGCGTGACGTCGAAGGCCGGGTTGGCGGCCGGGAACCCGGCGGTGACCTCGGCGCCGGACCGGTCCTCGATCTCCACCGCCGCGCCGTCGGGAGTGTCCGGGTCGATGGTGGACTCGGGCGCGACCACGACGAACGGGATGCCGGCCCGCTGGGCGCCGAGCGCGTGCGCGTACGTGCCGATCTTGTTGATGGTGTCGCCGTTGGCACAGATCCGGTCGGCCCCGACGACCACGGCGTCGACCTCGCCCCGGGCCATCAGGAACGGGCCGGCGCCGTCGACCGCGACCCGGAAGTCGACCCCGGCCCGGGTCAGTTCCCACGCGGTCAGCCGGGCGCCCTGCAGCAGCGGGCGGGTCTCGCTGGCCAGCACGTCCCGCAGCGTGCCGCGGCGGTGCAGTTCGAGCACCACGCCGAGCGCGGTTCCGCCGACGACCGCGGCCAGCCCGCCGGTGTTGCAGTGGGTGAGCATGCGCGGGGCGCGTCCGCAGAGCTCGGTGATCAGGTCGGCGCCACGGGTGGCCATCGCCTCCGACGCGGCGATCTCCTCGTCCCGCACCAGCAGTGCCTCGGTCAGCGCGGCGTCGGGTCCGTCGGGCAGTCGCCGGGCGGTGCGACGCGCTCCGCGGGCCAGGTTGACCGCGGTGGGCCGGGCGCTTTCGATGGCTCGTACGCAATCAGCCAGCTTTTGATCGTCGTCGGCGTGCAAGCGGGCGGCCAGGGCGACACCGAGCGCACCGGCCACGCCCAGGGCGGGCGCCCCGCGCACGGCCAGCGACTGGATCGCGGTGATCAATTCGGGCACCGTGGTCAGCCGCAGCACCCGTTCCTCGACCGGCAATGCCGTCTGGTCGATGATCTCGATGGCGCCGTCCACCCAGTCGATCGTCCGCATGCCTCCTATTCTGCAGACATGCCCGCCAGAGATCCGGTCGCCGACCTCCGCCGCATCGCCTTCCTGCTGGAACGCGCGAACGAGGCCACCTATCGCGTGCGCGCCTTCCGCTCGGCCGCCGCGACGATCGCCGCCCTGCCACCGGACGAACTCTCGGAACGGGTCGAGTCCGGCACGCTGTCCAAGCTGAAGGGTGTCGGCGACGTGACCGCGCTGGCCGTGGCCGAGTCGCTGCGGGGCACCACGCCGGCCTACCTGCGCCGGCTGGAGACGACCGAGGGCACCGACCTGCACGGTGCGGCGGCCCGGTTGCGGGAGGCCTTGCGCGGCGACTGTCACGCGCATTCGGACTGGTCCGACGGTGGGTCACCGATCGAGGAGATGGCGCTGGCGGCGGTCGAGCTGGGCCACGAATACCTGGTGCTGACCGACCACTCGCCCCGGCTGACGGTGGCCCGGGGCCTGCCGCCGGACCGGCTCCGCCGGCAGCTCGACCACGTCGCCAAGCTCAACGACGCGCTGCCGGACGGCTTCCGGATCCTCACCGGCATCGAGGTCGACATCAACGACGACGGCACCCTCGATCAGGAGGACGCGCTGCTGTCCCGGCTGGACGTGGTGGTCGGCTCGGTGCACAGCAAGCTGCGCGACGAGGCGCCGCGGATGACCCGGCGGATGCTGCGGGCGATCGAGAACCCGCACCTGGACATCCTCGGGCACATGACCGGGCGCAAGGTGTCGGCGGCGGCGTCCGGCGTGAAGGCCGAGGGCGACCGGGCCCATCGCCGCTCACCGACCCGGCCGCCGAGCGACTTCGATCTGGCCAAGGTGCTGGCGGCGTGTGCCGAGCACGGCAAGGCGGTGGAGATCAACTCGCGGCCGGACCGGCTGGACCCCCCGAAGCGGATGCTCACCGCCGCGGTCGAGGCCGGCGTCCTGTTCAGCATCGACACCGACGCCCACGCCCCGGGCCAGCTGGACTGGCTGCGGTTCGGGTGCGAGCGGGCGGCGCTGTGCGGCGTACCGGTCGATCGGGTGGTGAACACCTGGACCACCGAACGCCTGCTCGACTGGACGGCGTCGCACGAGCGGTAGTGTCGGGGCGGTGGGAGCTGTTGACGATCTCGCTGACCGGTACATCGCCGCGTGGGCGCCGCTGAACCCGACCGGCGCGACCTTCATCGGCGTACCCGGCTATGACGACAAGATGGACGATCTGTCCCCCGAGGGCTACGCCGCCCAGGCCGAGCTGGCCCGGCGGACCGTCGCCGAGCTCGGCACGATCGAGCCGGCGACCGAGTCCGAGCAGGTCGCCAAGGAGGCGATGCTCGAGCGGATCGGTCTGGAGCTGGCCCGCTACGACGCCGGGTATTCGACCAGCGAGGTCAGCGTCATCACCCACGGCGTGGCCGCGCTGCGGCAGGTCTTCGATCTGATGCCGACCGCGGGCGAGGAGGCGGCCGTCAACATCTCGGCCCGGCTCGCCGCCTACCCGCGAGCGGTGCAGGAATACCAGCGCACGCTGACCGAGGCGGCCGAGTCGGGTCAGGTCAGCGCCCGCGCGCAGCTGCTGGCCGCGGCCGACCTGTGCGAGGCGTGGGCCGACCCGGAACGCGACGACTTCTTCCACGGCCTGGCCACCCGGGTCGGCGCGAGCGGGACGCTGGGGCAGGAGCTCCAGCGCAACGCCGCCGGCGCGACCGCTGCGACCGCGGACTTCGCCGACTTCCTGCGTTCCGAGATGGCGCCACGCGGCCGCGACAAGGAGGCCGCCGGGCCCGAGCGGTACGCGCTGGCCTCGCAGTACTTCCTCGGGGCGCGGATCGACCAGCACGAGACGTACGCCTGGGGCTTCGAGGAGCTGCACCGGCTGGAGACCGAGATGCGCGCGGTCGCGGCCGAGATCGCCGGCCCCGGTGCGAGCATCGACGACGCGGTGACCACGCTGGACGCTGACCCGGAGCGCTGGGTCGCGGGCAAGGAGGCGTTCCGCGAGTGGATGGAGCGGCTCGCCCACTCGGCGATCGACGAGCTGGCCGGCAAGCACTTCGAGATCCCGCCGCCGATGCGCGGGCTGGAGGCGTGCCTGGCGCCGACCTCGGACGGCGCCATCTACTACACCGCGCCGACCGAGGACTTCTCACGCCCGGGCCGGATGTGGTGGGCCGTCCCGGCCGGGCAGAGCCGGTTCTCCACCTGGCGGGAGACGTCGACCGTCTATCACGAGGGGGTGCCCGGCCATCACCTGCAGATCGGTGGCACCCAACTGCTCAAGGAGAGGCTGAACCGCTGGCAGCGGCAGCTGGCCTGGTGTTCCGGGCACGGCGAGGGCTGGGCGTTGTACGCCGAGCGCCTGATGGACGAGCTCGGTTACCTGGGTGACCCGGGCGACCGGCTCGGCATGCTGGATGGTCAGGCGCTGCGGGCGGTCCGGGTGATCGTGGACATCGGCATGCACCTGGAGCTGGAGATTCCGCGGGACAACCCGTTCGGCTTCCAGCCGGGCGAGCGGTGGACCCCGGAGCTGGGCTGGGAGTTCATGCGGGCGCACTGCCGGGTCGACGAGGACGTTCTACGCTTCGAATGGCGCCGGTACCTGGGGTGGCCGGGGCAGGCGCCGTCGTACAAGGTGGGCGAACGAATCTGGCTGCAGGCGCGTGACGACGCCAAGGCCCGCAAAGGCCCCGAATTCGATCTGAAAGCCTTTCATCAGGATGCGTTGAATCTCGGCGTACTCGGCCTTGATCCGCTGAGAAAGGCCCTTTCCCGGATCTGAGAATGGTACGGACATTGTGTCCGTCCTGTTACGCTGCGCAATATTCGCCACTGTCCGCGATTGCGCCGTCACCGTCGGGCAACAATTGACCGGCGTCCATCCTCGCCCTGGCGTTACCGCCGATCCCGCCCGCAGTGCATCCCCCGATCAGATGACCCAATACTGACCAGCGGTAAGGGGGGTCTTGAGGATTTCTCGGGATAGATTGGCCCGGATCCGCGCGTCCGAACGATTACACAGGGTGATCGAAAATCGGGGCGCGGCTCGGTAGTGCCCTTGGCGGAGGAAGAAGGCAATGGCAGCAACGGACGGAAACAGCCCGTCTCGGCTACGGCCCGTTCTCGCGGCCGTTCTGACGATCTTGATTCTGGCGCCGGCCGGCATGCTCTTCTTCCGGGTGTGGCAGCAGAACGCCGACGAGCGCGACGGCACCGAGCGTGAACAGCAGGGCGTGGAATACCTGGGCGGCCTGGCCCCGCTGATCAGCGCCCTGACCGAAACGCAGTCCTCGGCCCTGCAGGGCGTCTCGGCCGCACCGGCCTCGCTGACCTCCGCGGTGGGCAAGATGGCCGCGATCGACCAGCGGATCGGCGCCGACCTCGGCACCCGTGAGCGGTGGACCGGCCTGCGCGACCGGATCAACCAGCTCGGCTCGGTGACCGGCGACCCACTGCAGATCTACCAGGCCAACGTCGAGGTCACCAACCTGACCCTGGCGCTGTACAAGAGCGTCGCCGACAGCTCGACGCTGAGCCGCGACCCCGACAACGACCTGTCGCACCTGCAGCAGGCGTTCGCCCGCGACCTGCCCAACACCACGGTGATGGTGAGCCGGATGGGCGACCTCGCCCTGATGCTGCAAAAGCTGACCGGCTCGGACCAGCGCACCACCCAGGCCCGGGCCACCCTGCTGCCGCAGTTCGGCGCCTCGGTGCTCTCGGTCAACGACAGCGTCGCCGCGCTGACCGACAACCTGCAGGCGGCGGTCGACGACACCGAGAGCACGACGCTCAGCGGCAGCCTGGTGACCACGGTCGACGCGTTCCGCCGCGGCGTCGAGGCGTTCATCCGCGGCGCCAGCCCCGGCGGCAGCAGCGCACCCAACGCGGCCGCCATGGCCACCGCGCAGAGCCAGCTGCAGACCTCGCTGGCCAGCCTCTCCGGTGTGCTCGTGCGCGAGATGCGCGGCCTGCTGGACAGCCGGATCGACCGGCTCGACGGCCGCCGCATCGAGGCGATCATCATGGGCGCCCTGGCCGTGCTGCTGGCCCTGGCCGTCGTCCTGCTGGTGACCACCGGCCGGCGGGCGACCCGCACCGGACCGGCCCGCGAGCCGCTCAGCCTGGCCGACTCGCTGCCTAACGGCCGTGACCCGTTCGCCGCCTCCGCCCGCGATTCCTCGCCGCCGTACGGCACCGAGGTCGGGCCCGACCGGCGGGAGCGTTCCGGTGCTCTTCGGTAAGTTCCGCATCCTGGGCAAGCTGGCCCTGCTGGTCCTCGTACCGCTGCTGGGCGTGGTCGCGCTCAGCGTCCCCATCGTGATCAACCGGATCGACGCCGCCCGCGACGCGCAGAAGATCAAGGACCTGGTCGAGCTGGGCAACGCGGTCGGCTCCACCGTGCAGGACCTCCAGGAGGAGCGCCTGCTCTCGGTCGGCTACATCTTCCAGGTCGTGCAGGGCCCCGAGTTGGTCGCGCAGAGTGCCAAGGTGCAGGAGAAGCTGGCCGCGCTGACCCGCCGGGACAAGCCGCTGAACGGGCCCATGCGCCGGGCGGTGGCCGGCGCGGCGCGGCTCAGCGAGACTCGGGCAGCGGTGCTGTCGGGCCGGCTCAAGGACCCGAACGCCGTCGTCAACGCGTTCACCGCGGCGGTACAGCCGCTGATCGACGGGCTCGGGCTGCGGACCGAGGCCGACCTGACCACCTCGGTCGGGCGGCAGCTGTACGCGCTCGACTACGGCCTGCGCACCAACGACCTGATCAACCAGTCGTCCGGCTACCTGACCGCGGCGGCGCTGTCCCCGCAGCCGGCGGCGTTCATCGGGCTCTTCTACTCGATCCTGGTCCAGCTGCAGAACGACATCATCGCGGCCCAGGTGTTCTTCACGCCGTCCCAGTACAAGCTCTACCTCTCGGCCCAGGACGCCTGGTCGTCCCGGGTCGGCGCGGAGTTCCTGCAGAAGGCCGCGATCGACCCGGCCAGCGCGGTCCAGCTGCTCAACCGCGAGTCGCTGTTCCCGTCCCTGCGGTCGGTGAACGTGCTCGGTGGCTTCGTCGAGAAGCGGGTCTCGGCCGACGTGAACGCGGCCGTCACCGACAACCGGGACAGCGCCCTGCAGACCGCGCTCTGGGTCGGTGGCGCCTCGCTGCTCCTGCTGCTGATGGTGTTCGGCCTGTCCATCGTCATGGCCCGGGCGGTCGCCCGGCCGCTGCAGCGCCTCACCCGCTCGGCCGACCGGATCGCCCGGGCCGCCGAGGGTGAGCTCGAACGGGTCGCCGACGACGAGGCCGAGGTGGCCCGGCCGATCCGGCTGGACCCGGTCGACGTGGCCGCCCGGGACGAGATCGGCGACCTGGCCCGCGCCTTCGACCGGGTGCAGACCACCGCCGTCCGGCTGGTCGAGCGCCAGGTGGTCGGCCGGCGCAACGTGGCGCAGATGTTCGGGCACGTCGGGCGGCGTACCCAGAACCTGGTCGGCCGCCAGCTCGCGCTGATCGACAACCTGGAGCGCCGCGAGACCGACTCGGACCGCCTGCGCGAGCTCTACCGTCTCGACCACATGTCGTCCCGGCTCCGCCGCAACGCGTCCAGCCTGGTCGTGCTCTCCGGCGGCGCGGGCACGAACGAGCACATGGCCCCGCTGGCCCTGTCCGACGTGGTCCGGCTCGCCCTGGGTGAGATCGAGGACTACACCCGGGTCGACGTCGAGGTGCCCGAGGAGATCGTGATCGTGCCGGCCGTGGTGGCCGACCTGACCCTGCTGCTGGCCGAGCTGATGGAGAACGCCACCTCGTTCTCCCCGCCGCACACCCAGGTCGCGGTGACCGCGGCCGAGCTGCGCGGCGGCGCCCGGCTGGCCATCGTCGACCACGGCCTGGGCCTGTCGCCGGAGCGGCTGGCCGAGGAGAACGCCCGGCTGACCCGCCGTGAGCGGCTCGACCTGGCCCCGACCGAGGTGCTCGGGCTGTTCGTGGTCGGCCGTCTGGCCCGCCGGCACGGCATCGAGGTCACCCTGACCGACACGCCCGAGGGCGGCGTCACCGCATGGGTCGACCTGCGTCCGGCCCACCTCGTCGCGCCGGCCGAGACACTGCCGCCGGGCGTGCCGATCCAGGCCATCGTGACCAGCCCGACCAGCGAGTACGGCTCGCTGCTGGCCGGTCGCCGCTCGGCCCCGGGCAGCATCCAGCCGTTCGACGCGAACATGCTCGACCGGGCCACCCGGACGCTGCAGAGCGCCCAGTCGTGGAACGCGTTCGACTCTCACCCGGCACTGCCGGCCGCGGCGTCGGCGCCGGTCGAGGCCGAGATCGTCGAGGACGAGCCGGCCCGGCGGGGACAGATCCGGCAGGATCCGGCCCGGCCGTACGACGCCGGCACCCCGGTCGCCGGCCGGCACCCGACGGCCATGCCCGAGCTGCCGGCCGGCCCGATCGAGATGAAGCCGGTCACGCCGCCGTTCCAGCCGGTCGTGATCCCCCGGCCACGGACCGCCCCGGAGGAGGCGGGCCGCAACGGCCACGGCAACGGCTCCGGGCTGCGGCGGCGGGTGCCGGGCACGCAGCTGCCGACCGACGTCGGGCCCAAGGCACCGATCGCGCCGCCGACCACTGACGACGCCGTCGCCGCGCGTGAGGCGTTCGAGGCCTTCGAGGCCGGCGTCACCCGGGCGCAGTGGGACGTGATCGAGGCCGATGTGACCGGCACGCCGGTGCCCGGACAGGTCCGTGACAGCCATCCGCCGCTGGCCCGCCGGACCCCGGGCGCCTCGCTGCCGGATGTTCAGCCGCAGAGCACCACGCCGCCGCCGGCTTCGCCGACCCGGCCCCTGGACCCGGACGCCGCGCGCGCCCTGGTCGAGCAGTTCGAGTACGGAGTCGCACTCGCCTTGAATGAGTCGAAGAACCAACACGAGGGACAATCGCGATGACCAGCCCCTACAGCACCGATACCAACAGCGGTCGCGACTACGCGCACTCGCAGCTCAGCGCGGAGGCGAAGACCTTCAACTGGTTGCTGGACTCGTTCACGTCCGGCACCGCTGGGGTGATCGAGGCCATCGCCGTGTCCTCCGACGGCCTGCTGATGGCCATGTCGGCGATCAAGGACCGGCCCAACGCCGAACGCCTGGCCGCCGTGGTGTCCGGCCTGACCAGCCTCTCCGGTGGCGCCGCGAGCTGGTACAACCTGGGCAGCCTGAACCGGGTGATCATCGACATGCAGGACGGCTACCTGCTGGTCACGGCGATCAGCGCGGGCTCGGTGCTGGGCGTGATCGCCGACCGGACGGCCAACCTGGGCACTCTTGCCTACGAGATGACCCTGTTCGCCACCCGGGCCGGCGGTGCCCTGAGCCCGCGCCTGATCGCGGAGTTGAAGAACGCCGTTCAGCAATGACCTACCCGGGCGGCCCCGAGCACCCCGGACGCCGGCCGGCGCCCGGGGTTCGGCCGTTCCTGCACAGCAAGCCGGCACCGCGGCCGAACGACTCCGATGCCGACGGGAACTCCACCCTGCGCCCGTTCGTGATCACGTCCGGGCGGGTGGACGGCCCGGACCCCGACATCGGCATGGAGACGCAGGTCACGACCCATCCGGAGGCTACTCCGGCCCGACTGCCGCCGGAGAAGCGCGCGATCGTGACCCTTTGCGTCGAGCCGCTGTCGGTGGCCGAGATCTCGGCCCGGCTCCGCCTGCACCTGGGCGTCACCCGCATCCTGGTCGGCGATCTGCGGGCGGCCGGCCAGCTCGAGGTGCACGTTCTGAACAACGAATTCCCCAGCCCCGACACCATCATGCGAGTGATTCGTGGACTTCGAGCGATCTCCTGACCAGCTCTGGCCTGACCAGCGCATCGTCGGCACGGCACGGGTGCCGGACGAGCAGCCGCGTGGCGCCCCACCGGTCCCCGTCAAGATCATCGTGGCCGGCGGCTTCGGCGTGGGCAAGACCACGACGGTCGGCGCTATCTCGGAGATCTCGCCGCTGACGACCGAGGCCGAGATGACCATGGAGTCGATCGGCGTGGACGACCCGGGGCCGGCGACGGCCAAGACGACCACGACCATCGCGATGGACTTCGGCTGCGTGACGATCGACAAGACGCTGAAGCTGTACCTGTTCGGCACGCCCGGACAATCCCGGTTCGCGTTCATGTGGGACGATCTGATCCGCGGAGCGCTCGGCGCCCTGGTGGTGGTCGACACCAACCGCATCGACGACTGCTACCCGGCCGTCGACTACTTCGAGCGGGCCGGTTTGCCGTTCGTGGTCGGTGTCAACACCTTCGACGGGCAACTCGCCTACAACCTCGACGAGGTGCGCTGGGCTCTCGCAGTGCGGGAAGATGTGCCGGTTCTGTCCTTCGACGCACGGTTCCGTGGCTCGGTCCGGGATGCCCTCCTCGTCGTCCTCGACCAGGCACTGCACAAGTCGATCAAGCTCAATTCACACTGAGTGTGCACGGGATCGCTCAACTTCACGGTTTCCAAACCGGCCTTCGAACGGGCAGAGTTGTACGAGCAACATCCCAGACGGAGGGCGGAGTCGTGCGAGGCGGATTGGACGACGCGCTGGACAAGCTCGCGCGTCGTGACCAGCTGCGCCGGCGGGCGAGCGGGGAGGCGGAAGCCACCCCACCGGCCGTACAGGAGCTGGTCGAAGCGATCGCGGGAGTCGTCGGGCGCAATCCGAAGCTCGAGGTGACGGTCGGTGTCGAGGGCGTCGGCGATCCGACGCTGCTGCACTTCTATGTCGAGGACGGCATGGTGCGGGTGAACGCCGACTCGTCGGTGGCGTCCCGGGCCGGCGACGCGGCCGCGCACCGGCACGCCGACTTCGACCTCGATCCCGAGGAACACACGGTCTCGCATCCGGCGCCCGAGCCGCGGGCCGCGCACGTCAGCTACGACGACCGCGACCGCTACGACCCGGGTACGGGCTACGAGGAATACCCGCCGGCCGCGTCGAGCCACGCGGACGAGTTCCGCAGCCCCTTCGCGGCCGCGCCACCCCCACCCGTGCCCCCGCAGTATTCGCCCGCCCCGGAACCCGAACCGGACAACGGCGGTCTCACCCCGCTGCCCGAGCCGATCCCGCTGCGTGACGTCGACAGCCAAGAGACGGAACAGGCGGCCAAGCGACTGGCCGCCCTGCTCCGCGACAACCCGACCCTGCTGCGCCAGGAAAGGCCTTAGGCCCGCAGTTTGCTGATCGCGGCTTCCACGCCACCGACCTTGTCGGCGAGGAGGCCGACCGCGCCCACGGCCCGGGTCATCGGGTCGTCCTCGGCCCCGCCCAGCGCCAGCTCACGAAGGTAGGCGGCTTTGACGTCGGCCCAACGAGCGGCCTGCTCAGGGGTCAGCCGGCCGCGCAGCTCGGCCAGCTTGAGCAGGTTGGCCTCGGCGCCGGTGGTCAGCGTCTGCGCCTCGCCCAGGTAGTGGTCGTCGATCACCGCCTCCAGCTCCTCGTCGTTCATCACCGGGACGATCCGCTCGGCCAGCTTGGTCATGTTGCGGTAGGAGCCCTGAAGGCGGAACGGCGGTTCGGTACGCGACGCCTCCGCCTGCCCGGCCGACGCGATGTAGGCCTGGTTGTTGCGCAGCACCACCCGCCGCACCCGGCCCATCTTCCGCAGCACCGAGAGAATCTGCTCCAGCTCGGCGGCCGAGTAGGCGTGCGACAGCTGATCGGGCCGGACCGCGTCGTCGCCCTCGGCCAGCCGGACCAGCAGCGGCAGGTCGTCGCGGTCCCGGGCCGAGAGCGGCGCCAGCACCGGGTTGGCGGTGAGCGCGTTCTCCAGGTAGGACAGCTCGAACAGGTCTTCCCGGCCGGCCAGCACGTCGCCCAGGTTCCACACGTCGGCCCGGTTGGCCAGCATGTCCGGCACCCGGAACCGCTGTCCCGACTCGGTGTACGGGTTGCCCGCCATGCACACCGCGAAGCGCTTGCCCCGTAGGTCGTACGTGCGGGTCCGCCCGTCCCAGACGCCTTCCATCCGCCGCTGGGCGTCACAGAGCGAGATGAACTTCTGCAGCAGCTCGGGTGACGTGTGCTGGATGTCGTCCAGGTAGAGCAGGACGTTGTTGCCCATTTCGAGCGCGAACGAGATCTTCTCGACCTCTTGCCGCGCGGTCGCGTCGGGCGCCTCGGCCGGGTCCAGCGAGGTGACACCATGCCCCAGCGCCGGACCGTTGACCTTGACGAAGACCAGCCCGAGGCGGTCGGCGACGTATTCCATGAGGGTCGTCTTGCCGTAGCCGGGCGGAGAGATCAAGAGCAGCAGACCGGATTGATCGGTACGCTTCGCATCCCCCGCCGCGCCCAGCTGCCGGGCCAGGTTGTCGCCGATCAGCGGCAGATAGACCTGGTCCAGCAGCCGGTTGCGGACGAACGAGGTCATCACCCGGGGCTTGAACTCGTCCAGCCGGAGGCGGGCGCGTTCGGCCGTGGCGAGGGCCGAACGCTGCTTCTGGTACGCGCGATAGGCCGGCATGCGCTCGTCCCGGAACTCCCGGGCGTCGGCGAGCAGGTCTTCCAGGCGTACGGTAAACGACCCGCCGTTGATCGTCGGATGCACCCCGAGCAGGCCGCTGACGGTCTCGGTGGTCGCCGCCGACGAGTCGTACCGGGTGAGCGTGGCGAGCTCCAGAGCTACCGCCTCGGGCAGATCGCGAATATCCCCTTTATCGGGATGGGTAGCGATGAACCCGGACAGCCACGCCTCGACCAGCTGCTTCCGCGCATGCCACGAGTCGAGCGCCCGCAGGTCGTCGGCATATTGCCGTTCGGAGGCGCCGAGGGCCCGATGGAACCGGTCGGCCATCACGCGGGCGCCGGCCCCGGACACGAACCCGGCCGGTTCCGACGCCAACTCCTCGACCAGGTATTCGCCGATCTCGTCCTGCAACGCCGTCAGGGCTTCGCTCGGCCCGAACGCCGCCCGGGCCCGGACCAGCGACGTCGCCCGGATGGTGTAGAGCCGTCGCTGCTCCTCGGTCGTCTCGAAGGCCCAGAACAGCTGGGCCGCGGCCCGCACCGACGGGCGGTAGCGCAGAAGTCCCGCCCCCGCGTGCAGCCGGATCAGGGCGCCCAGGATGAGCGTCGCGTCGGCGTCGTGCACGCCCCGCTCGTACCCCTCGTCGTAGCGTGCCTCGGCCGCCCGCCGCACCAGATCACGCAGCGTCCCGTCCGGCAGCGCCGCCGTGGCCGCCGCCGGGTCGGCCGCGAGGACCGCCGCCGCCAGGTGCGCGGCCCGGTACATGGCCGGCGTCTCGGAGATCAGCGGCTGCTCCCAGAACGGCCGGGTCAGCTCGAACGCCGCGTCGATCACCGGCGAGCGGTAGTCGGTGCCGGTCACCGCGAACGCCAGCCGGTCACCGTCGGGCACCAGGGTCAGGTCGATGGCCTGGGTGTTCACCGCGAACGCGTGCCGGCCCAGCCGGATCGTGTTGCCGCCGTCGGCGTAGAGGTCGAGCCGGTCGCGCAGGGCCCGCCCGGCCTCTTGCCGCGCGGCCTTGATCCGGCCGTCCAGTTCCTCGGCCCGCACCGAGTCGCCCAGGGTACGCAGCTCGCCCGCCAACGACCGCAGCTTGGCCACCATCGGGTCGCTGGCGAAGTAGGTGTTGACCTCGTCGGCGCTGTCCAGGGCGGCGACCCGCCGGTGCACGCCGTCGAGGATCCGCCGGGCCGAGTCGACCAGCCGGTCGGCCCGCCGCGCCCGATCGTCGAGCAGGGACTGGCGGCGGCCGGCGATCGCCTCGTACACCTCGGTGCGTTTGGTCCCGAGTTGCTCCAGGAAATCGCCATCCGCAGCCCCACCACCGCCCACATCCGCACTGAAGTCTGAGCCTCCGAACCGGGTCTCCAGCGCCTCGATCTGCAGCATCAGCCGGGCCAGTTGCTCGTCGCACTTCTCCGGGGTGTCGGCCACCGCCAGTGCGCCGCTGACCGACTGCCCGAGCAGCGCGAACTCGGCTGCGAACTCGGCCCGGCCCTCGACCGCGGACAGTTCCCGCCGGCGCGCGTCCAGAGTGGCCCGGGCCCGGTTGAGGCCGCCCAGCACCTCGCCGATGCGTTCCAGGATGGCCACCCGGACGGTGGCGTCGGCGATGTCCAGCCCGCCGATCACCTCGGTGACCACCCGCAGGCCGTCGGACTGCTCGGTGACCTTGTCGGCCACCGGGGCCGCCGAGGCCACCGTGGCGATGCCGCCGGCCTCGGTGACCAGGTCGTCGACCACCTGCTGGTACCCGGTGAACGCGTCCGGGCGCTGGAAGAAGTCGACCGCGCGCTGGGCGGTCGCGTCGACCTCGGCGGCGACCTGGCCGCCCAGTTCGTCGATCCGGGCCACGTCGACGTAGCGCATCTCGCGCAGGCCGACCAGCTTGCCCTGGTGCTGGCGGAGCTCGGCGAGCTGCGACACCCAGCCGTCGGTGCCGGTCGGGGTCTCACCGCGTACCCGTCGAATGAGGGTTTCGATCTCTTCTTGTTGTTTTCCCAGAGAATCGGCCGCTTGGGCGGTCAGCTCCTGGACGGTCTCGAACTCGTCCAGGACCTGGGCCGCGGTGGCGCGGACCTCGGACAGCGGTGTCCTCAGGTCGCCGAGTTCGACCTCACCGAGCCAGTGGTAGTGGTCGAAGATCCGGGTGCAGGCCGCGACCATCGCCTCGAAGACCGGGCCGGACGGCGCCATCTCGTCGGCCATGCGGGCCACCGACAGGCATTCGGAGATGCCGCGGACCAGCTCGGCGTTGCCGATGCGCTCCAGCGGGCCGGTGCCGACCGGCTGCTGGGCGGCGTACGTGTCGGAGACGAACGGCGTCCGCCACACCTGCATCGGATGCACCCGGGCCGGCTCGTCCGACATCTCCCGGAAGCAGACCAGTGTGCCGTCGTCGAACAGCGAGTACCCGTGGCACGGGATCGGCGTCGCCACTTCCTTGCGGATCATGTTGTACGGCAGCAGCAGGTAGGCGCCGGCAGCCCGGGCGTGGAAGACGTAGAGCACGTCCTCGCCGTTGACCGACCGGATGGTCCGCTCGAACTCCAGATCGGACACGTCGGCGTCGAACGTCTTGTGCACACCGGTGGCCAGGTAGTAGCCGCCCGGGAAGATGATGCCGTGGTCCTCGGGCAGCCGCTGGCAGGCCTGCCCGATCCCGTCCAGCCGGACCACCTCCCGGGTCCGGGTGTTGAAGACCAGGTAACGCCAGGTGGTTTCCTTGTAGGGCAACACCTTGAGCAAGATCAACGGCCCGACGCGGGCGCACGCGATGGTCGCGTCGGCCAGGCTCTGCAGCGGCTCGTCGACCGGCTCGGAATAGATGCCCTCGCCGTCCGAGGTGTTGTTCTCGACCTTGACGGTGAGCGTGCCACCGACCGTCTCCACGAAGACCGCGTCCTCGATGGACACGTGCGGGTGCCGGCCCTGGACATGCTGTTCCCGGGTGGTCTCGGTCCACTCGAAGTCATGGGCCGGCGGGAAGACGTGGTCGCGTTCGCCACGATTGTCGAGATAGGACACCGCACCGCCGGTGTCCACCCGCCAGCGCAGCACCCGCAGGTCGTCGGCCCGCGGCCCGGTCTGGAAGACGGCCAGCAGCAACCCTTCCAGCCGGCGCAGCTGGAGCAGCTTCGCCTGCTGGTAGTAGCGGTACATCTCCCCGAAGTCGCGCTGGAACCCGGTGTCGGTGAGCAGTCCGGGCACGTCGACCGACGGCTCGAACCGGAACGCGTCGCCGTCCCGGGAGAACCCGTGCACGGCGAACACGTCGTCCACTGTGGTCTCGGAGCGCAGCCCGATGAACACGTTGTAGCCGAACAGCATCGCGCCGCCGACCTGCGCCACGTCTCGCGGGACACAGTTGTTCTCGGTGCGGATCCGTTCGGTGCCGAGCAGCCGCAGCTCGGCCCCGCCGAAGGCGCTGATCCGTTGCTGGTTCAGCGCCTCGGCCTTCGTGGCGAGCTCAGCGCTCTGTGCCCGGAGCCGTTTCTGGAGGACCTCGTAGGTCCCGGCGTCGAGCGTCACTTGTCGCCGTTCAGCTGCTTCACCAGGTACGCCGTGAGGGCGGCGCTGCTGACCCCTTCGGTGTTGAGCACCTTGCTCAGGTCGTCCGGAAGCTTCTCGACCAGTCCCTGCGCAACGGTCGAGTGGCTGACGAAGCCGTCGATGCTCTTGCCCATGGTGATCGAGCCGAGCAGCTTGTCGAAGAACACCGAGTCGCCGCCGACGATGTCGATGTCGGCCTTCTCCAGACCGGCCGCGACCACCAGGGCCTGCTGCTCGGCGATGTCCTTCTGCACGTTGATGCCGGCCAGCCGGATCTCCTTCTCCATCTCCAGCCGCAGGCGGTACTCCTCGTGCTCACGGGACGCCTGGTCCAGGGCGGCCATCGCGGCCGCCTTGTCGGTCAGACCCTCGGCCTCGCCCTTGAGCTTCTCGCGCAGACCCTCGGCCTGGGCCAGGGCCTTCTCCCGGGAGACGACAGCCTCGGCCCGGCCGACCTTCTCGATGGCCTCGGCGTTGCGCTCGTTGACCTGCACCTCGGCCAGCCCCGCGGCGGCCGCCTCGGCCTGCGTACCCTCGGCCAGCCGGATCTTCGAGCGGGCGTCCAACTCGGCCGCCTGCTGCCGGGCCTCGGCCAGCACGATCGCCTCGCGGGCCTTGTGGGCCGCCGCGGTCTCGGCCGCCTCGGCCGCCTTGATGTCCTTGACCAGGTGCTCCTGGGCCTCCGCCTCGGCCGCGATGATGACCTGCTGGCGGGTGCGCTCGGCCTCCTCGACCACGCGCAGGCGCTTGATGTTCTCTTCCTGCTCGGCCACCGTCTTCTCGACCGCGACCCGTTCCCGGACCACCTCGGCCATGGACCGCTTCTCGACCTCGAGCTCCTTGTCCTTCGAGATCGTGGACAGCGAGACCTCACGGTCGCGGGTGACCACCTCGAGCATGCGGTCCTTCTCGATCCGCTCGGTCTCGATCGCGATGACCCGCTCGCGGTTCTTCTCGGCCACCGCGACCTCGCGCTGCAGGTTCTCGCGCTGGATGCCCAGCTCCTGGTCGGTGCGCAGGGCGGCTGCGTGCGCCTTGAGCCGCTCCTGGGCCTGGACCAGCTCGATCTCGGCCGCCTCGCGGGCCCGCATGGTCTCGATCTCGCGGTGCTGCTTGATCTCGGCGTCGGCCTGCCGGCGCTGCAACTCGAGGATCGTCTCCTTGGCGTCGACGTCCTGCCGGGTGATCTCCTTCTCCTCGTTGCGCCGGTAGTCGTTGGTCTTCACCGCCTCGATCGCGGTCAGCTCGGTGATCTTCCGGATGCCCTGCGCGTCCAGGATGTTCTTCGGGTCGAGCGAGGTCAGCGGCGTCTGCTCGAGGAAGTCGATGGCCGCGTCCTCCAGGCTGTAGCCGTTGAGGTCGGTGCCGATCACCTCGATGATCTGGTCCCGGAAGTCGTTGCGCCGGGTGTAGAGGTCGACGAAGTCGAGCTGCTTACCGACGGTCTTCAGCGCCTCGGAGAACTTCGCGTTGAACAGCTCCTGCAACGTCGACTCGCTGCTGGCCCGCTCGGTGCCGATCGCCTGGGCCACCTTGATGACGTCCTCGGTGGTCTTGTTGACCCGTACGAAGAACGTGATCCGGATGTCCGCGCGGATGTTGTCCTTGCAGATCAGGCCCTCACGGCCGGTCCGGGTGATCTCGATGGTCTTCACCGAGATGTCCATCGTCTCGGCCTTGTGCAGGACCGGCAGCACGACCGCGCCGGTGAACGTGACGTCCACCCGGCGCACCTTGGACACGATCAGTGCCTTGCCCTGCTCCACCTTTCGGAACATCCGGCTGAGGAAGAAGATGACTCCGAGAGCGACGAGGACGACGACGGCGAGCACGATGCCGAAGCCGGTGGAGATCACGTCCATGGGCTATTCCCTTTGCTTGTTGCCGTGGGGGTTTCTCTATTCGGGAAGCGCGATGTCCGCCGGCACGACCCAGAAGAATTCGCCGTCGGCGTCGACGTCGTAGAGCAGGGCGCGGCTGCCGGCCGTCAGGGTGTCGGTGCCGGTCTGGCGGACCTGGATGATCGCCGATGATCCGTCCGGGGCGTGCACCTCGGCCTGGCCGAACGTGCGGGTCACCGTGCCGGTGCGGATCACGCAGGTGAGGCCGATGAAATCGGCGCGGGAGGCGGGTCGCTCGTGGGGCCAGACGCGGGCCAGCACGGCGACCAGAACGCGGGTGAGGATGAAGGCGGCGACGATCGCCGCGACCAGAACGGCCCAGAGCGGAAATTTCCCGTCGGACAATTCCGAGCCGGCCAAGCTCCCGAACCAGGCCAACAACACCAGGAGCGAGAAAACCACCGACATGGGTACGCCCGACAGGCCCACGAACGCAAGCGGCCCGTGCCCGGCTTCGCCGCTGCCGCCGTCGGCGTCCGGGTCGGCGCCGCCGACGATGACGACCAGCCAGTAGCCGATGACCACGACCAGCAACGGCGTGAACACCACGGTGGGGAAGCTGATCGCAGCCTCGAGGAACCCACCCATGGACAAACCCGCCCCCGCCTGCCGAGATGTCCCCCGGGCGACCCGCCCTGAGGTGATACCGATGATGACAGCAGCCGTCAATCACGCGCAGCCCCGCCCCCGACCACACTTGGTCATCTTTTCGGCCATCGAACTACTTAAGGTGATGGTCGGATGTCCGCCGTTTCTCCCTTCCTGAGCGCTCTGGCCTGGGCCTATGAGCCAGTCTTGGGGTCCGTTCGGTCACCGCTCTTGTTTTACAGAGAGTCACTGAATAGGTTTTTCGAGGTCTGTGACGCGACATCGTTGGTCGCTGTGAGCCCCCAGGGAGGAGACGGGTACCGCGATGGCGCTCCCCGAGATCCATGTGGTCGCCGGCACGACCGGCGCCGCCGCCGAACTGGCCCCCGTGGCCCAGGCGCTGCGCATGGCCGGCCTGCTCGTGCCGGTGCTGGTGGTGGCCGGAGCCGACCCCGGCGCGGTGGGCGCCGCGTTCGCCGACCTGGACCTGGTGGCCGACCTCACGCTGCCGGCCGGTCCGGCGGCCGCACTGCTGACCCGCTTCGACCGGATGTGGGCCAACCGCGCCCCGTCGACCGTTCTGGTCGCCGGCTCCGACCCCGCCGGCCTGTCCGCCGCCCTGGCCGCCTTCTGGCACCACATCCCGGTGGCCCACCTCGGCGCCGGCGCCCGCCACGAGGACCTCCCCTCGTCCTCCCCGGCCCCGGCCTTCCCTGCCTCCCGAGACCCGGCCTCACCCGGCCCGGCCTCACCACCGGTTGATCCCGAGGCCTGCGGCCGGCTGATCACCCAGCTCGCCCGCGTGCACCTAGTCGCCAACCCGATCGACGCGATGAACCTGCTCGACGAAGGCGTTCCGGCCCGCGACCTGATGATCAGCGGCGACGACACGCTCGCCCCGCGCCGGGCCGCCCAGGCCGTCGCCGCGGTGGCCGGCCTGGCCCCCCGGCCCGCGCCCATGCCGGTGGTCGTTCCGCCCGCGACCGCGAGGTTCGGTGGCTGACATGGACGTGATCGACTTCTACACCGACTCGTGGACCCGCGACGACCGGGACGGCGTGCGCCGCGTGCTGGCCCCCGACGTCGAGGTCGAGTGGAACCTGGACGCCCCCGTCGACGACGAGGAACTGGTGCAGACGCTGCACCGGATAGCCGTGTTCGCCGACGGCGTGACAGTGGTGGCCAAGGCCGGCCGGGCCGACGGGGCCGCCGTGGTCTACGACCTGGCCGCGCCGTTCGGCACCGCCCGGGTGGCCGAGTTCCTGACCGTCGAGGCGGGCCGGATCACCCGCATCCGGCAGGTCTACGACGTGGTGGCCATCGACCGCTACTTCCCCGGGCTGTACCTCAACTGACGCCGGTGATTGTGTCGTACCCGGCCGTTAGGTTCGGCGCATGGCTTACAACTTCCAGGTGGTCCTCGACTCGACCGACCCGCACACCCTGGCCGACTGGTGGGCCGAGACTCTCGGCTGGCCGGTCGAGCCGTCCGACGAGGCGATGATCCGCGATCTCGTCGCCCGAGGCCACGCCCAGGAGTCCGACACCAAGACCCACAACGGCGTGCTGGTCTGGGCGATCGGGGCCGGCATCCGTCACCCCGACCCGCTGCCCAGCGGGCAACCGCAACGCGTGCTCTTCCAAGCCGTACCCGAGAAGAAGTCGGTCAAGAACCGCATGCACGTCGACGTCTGGGTCGGCGCCGAGCAGCGCGAGGCCGAGCGCGACAGGTTGGTCGCCCGCGGCGCGACCTACCACGCCAGCCACTCCCAGGGTCCGTTCTCGTGGTTCGTGATGACCGACCCCGAGGGCAACGAGTTCTGCCTCAGCTAGGGTCCGGCTGGTCGATCAACCACCCTATGGACCTCGCCTCGCGTACCGCTGATCCCTAGGCCTTCTCGACCGCGGCCAGATAGACCGCCCGCACGGCCAGGGTGGCCTCGACCTCGTCGAGAATCGGGGCGAAGAACTGGCGGCGGTTCTCGGTGTCGATCATCGAGGTGACGGCGAAATACATGCTGCCGAAGCCGGCCAGCAGCGCCGCGTTACGAAAGAGCGCCGACGGCACCTGAGGGAACACCGGCGAGAAGTGCGGCGGGTGGCCGATCCACTGCTCGGCCGTCTCCGGGCTGACCACGAGCAGGCCGACGATCAGGAAGAACGCGAACAGCCAGACGCCGACCACCATCGCCTGCACCAGTTGCCGCGAGGCGAGCATGACCAGCAGGTTGCCGACCTGGCGGCCGTTCAGCGGCGGGGGATGCGCGGCCCCTTCGGGCACCAGGTCGTCGAGCGGCAGGCCCTCGAGCGGAGTGTTCCGGCAAGCCGCTTCCAGCCTCGGCGTACTCAGATCCTGCTCGACCCGGCCGATCTCCTCGCGCAACCGCCCCGCCGCGGCGAAAACCGTGACCGCCGCGAACAGCGCGAGCACCGCACTCAGCCGCCACCAGTTGAGATGGTCCATGGCCTGCCACAACTCGCCGGTAAAGAAGAAGAACAGCGTGACGAACAGCAGCATCGGCAACGCGCGGCTCTGCAACCGGACGGTGTTGCGCAGGTCCTGCACGGCGTGACGGACCGCGCGCTCCAACATCGGCAGCGCGCCATAGGTGGTGGCCAGCCGGGACAGCTGAAACAACGCCACGAAGATGGCCGCGAACACCACCACCGCGCCGAGGAAGTCCGCGCTACTCTCAGTGATCGCGCCCGCGTGCAGGCGGGGCGCCGACGCCCGATGCCAGATCACCACATCGAGCAGCGGGATCACAATCGGCATGATGCCGTACGCGACGACGACGGTGCTCGCCAGCCAGCGCGGAAACGTGGGCGGCCGCCGGAAGCGATTGAGCAGCACTCCGACGACCACCCCGCCGACCAGCACCGCCGCCACAGCGGTGAACCGGCCACTCGCACTGAGCTCGTCCCGCAGCGGCCACAGCAGTCCGGTCAACGCGACCAGACCGAGGAACGGCACCATGCGCGGCAGAATGTGCCCGGCGAAGCTGTAGCCGGCGATCAGCTGCGGCAGCCCCTGCCGAATCAGCCAACCTTCGGTCCGCCGTACCGTCTCCCGCACGCAAGCACCTTAGGCGCTGCCCCCCGCGGGAACGAAACTGTTTCGTTTCGCAGAGCGCTCGCCCGCCAACCTCAGCCGGCCGGGTGCACCCGATCGAGCAGCTCGAAGAGCCGCGTCCAGTGCCGCTTCTCGCCCTCTTCGTGGTACATCGCGGTGTCCGTCATGGTGAAGCCGTGCGGCGCGCCCTGGTAGAGCTCCGAAGCGTAGGTAACCCCGGCGTCGGTCAGCGCCCTCTCCAGCGTCGCGATGTTGTCGGCGGTCATGGAGCCGTCGTTGTCGGCGTGGGCGAAGTACAGTTCCACGCCGCCGAGCGAACCGATGTGCCGGTGCGGGCTGTCCGGCTCGTCGGTGACCACACCGCCGGCGTGGAAGCTGGCGACAGCGCGTACCCGCGACGGCTGTTCCTCGGCCGCGACCAGCGCGTTGCGCCCGCCCATGCAGTAGCCGACCAGCACCGCCGGCCCACCGTCGACGCCCGGAGCCGAGGCCATGAAGTCTAGATAGGACGCCGCGTCGCTGGTCAGCTTGTCCCGGTCGAGGTCCTTGATCATGGGCATGACCTTGCCGAACACGGCGCCGCGGCGGTCCGGGTCCTTGAGCTCGTCCATGTCGACGATGGGCGAGCGGCCAAAGCGATAGAGCAGATTGGGTACGAGCACAGCGTAGCCACGCTCCGCGATGCGGTCGGCCATCTCCTCCAGGCGCGGCCGGATCCCGAACGCGTCCATGAAGAGCAGAACGGCCGGGTATGGTCCGTTGCCCTGTGGCCGCACCAGGTAGGCGTCGGCCGCCCCGTCCCGGGTCTGGATGTCCACCGAGCTTCGTTGCATCAAGGCCTCCAAGTGTGTGTCGTCGCTCGTCACGCTACCGGTCAACTGGGGATGCTTCCCCGTTAGCGTCGGTACGCTGTGTAGATGGCTGCCGTACGATTGCGCGCTGACGCGGAGCGCAACCGCATCGCCCTGCTCAGCGCCGCCCGCGAGGTCTTCAGTGAACACGGGCTGGACGCCTCCCTGGATGAAATCGCCCGCCGGGCCGGCGTCGGCAACGCCACCCTCTACCGCCGGTTCCCCACCCGGCGCGATCTGATCGCGGCGGTCTTCGCCGACCGCAAGGCGACCCAGGTCGAGCTGGCCGAGCATGCCCTGGCCCAGCCCGATCCGTGGCCGGCGTTCGTGGGCTACGTGACCGCGTTGTGCGAGCTGCAAGCCGCGAACAAGGGTCTGGGCGAGCTCCTGGTGGCGGTCAACTTCGACGGCGACGAGCGGCTGGCCCAGTTGCGGGCGACCTCGCAGCGCCGGGCCCGCGACGTCATCAAGCGAGCCCAGGACGCCGGCGCGCTGCGGGCCGACTTCGAGCTGGAAGATCTGTGGCGTCTACTGATGGCCAACGCCGGCGTCATCCAGCGCTCGCCCGACCCGCGGGCCTGGCGCCGCCAGCTGGCACTGCTGCTGGATGGTCTGGCCGCACGCTGATCGGGCTTGTTTCGACGCTCGTCGCTGCACGAAGCGTAACGAATAGCTGTGAACTTGCTGTGGCCGTCGCCAGCAGAAGGTGGGCGCGGCGCCGGGGTGGGGGTCCCGGCGCCGCGCGTTCAAGGCGGCCCAGTGTCGCGATCGCCTACGTCAATACTCCGTCAGCCTGGCCGGCGTCGGCCCAGTCGCCGTCCTGATCCGCGACGGGCGCCCGGGCCGCGGCAGCACGCCCGGTGACGGTGGCCAGCCCGGTCAACGTGGCCCGGCCGGTCGGCACCGCGAGACTGCCGGGCGTGGCCGCCGGGCCTGTCCGGGCAACGCGACGGGACCGCACGACGTGGCCCGACGCGGCGCGACCGGTCAACTCAGCCCGACCGGCCAACATGTCCGACTCAGTCAACATGTCCAACTCGGTCAACATGTCGGGCTCGGTCAACGCGGAGGCCCGGCCGGGCAGCATCCCGGGGCCGGTCAACGCGGCGGCGCGGTCTGCTGGCGCCGGGCCCGCGCGGTCCGTTGCGGCCGCCGGCGGCGTTGCGGCGCCGTCATTCCGGGCCGCCGGGCACCGACCGGGAACGGCCGCGGCCGGGCGAAGCTTCCGAACGCGAAGACTTCCGGAACGAGGTGTGCGGATCCGTCATCGCCGGGCCATGGCCGGTGATCTGGATCAGGGTCGGACGACATAGCTTCTCCGCTCGCGGGGGGATACGACGGGAACCAAATCCTGTCCTGTCGGACCCCGGCGCGGCGACGGTTCAAGACTTAATTTTCACTGAAAAGCCGCTACGTAGTGCCACATTCACCCCAAGTGTCCAAGATCCACCCTCGCCACCCTCCGATGTGGTCAGCGGGGCACGAGGAGCAGTTGCAAGGCCGGCCCGACCCGGCTCACCAGCGTCTCGGTGCTCTCCTCGGCCAGCACCGCGACCCCGACCGCATGACGGCCGACAGCGATCCCGACCAGCATGGACGCCGCGAGCGCGACTCGAACCGCCCCGTCCGGGCCGCTCCAGGCCGGCTCCTGCCGCGCCTCGCCGGCCAGGCGTGATTCGAGGAATTCCCGCAGTTGGGTGTTCGCCTGCTCGTTGGCGATCGCGCCGCGGAGCATGGCCAGCAGCGCGGCCGAGTCTTCGGAATCACTGTCCCACAGCGCCAGATGCGCGCGGGCCACGCGCTCACCGACCGAGTCGACGGGGCCGCCGAACGCGGCGGCGATCCGCGCCAGAGCCGCGGGCGAGATGGACATGACCGCGCCGAAGAGCTCCTCCTTCGAGCGGAAGAACTGCATGACCAGCGCCGCGTCGACGCCGGCGTCGGCGGCGATGCCACGGATGGTGGCGCCCTTGAAGCCGTCGGAGGCGAATCGGCGCCGGGCCGCGGCCAGCACTGCTTCCCGGGTGGTGTTGCGTCCGGGACGCCGCCCGCGGCGAGGCGGGGTTTCCGGACGAGCGGGACCGTCATGCACGAACAAAGCCTAACCCGCTGACGTCGATTCTCAACATCTGTTGATATTTTCTCGGCGCGCTCCTACTGTCGGCGGCGCACCCGATTCGCAGGAGGCGTCGTGACGAACATCGGACGGCTGGCCGGGCCGATCAGCGGCCTGAAGTACGAGACACCCACGCATCAGGGCCGGACCGGGCCGGACGGAGAGTTCCGCTACGAGGACGGCGAGCGGATCGCGTTCCTGGTCGGCGAGAACCCGATCGGGAACGCGTCGGCCCGGCCGCTGCTCACGCTCGCGCACATCGTCGCCCGGGTCGACGGCGACCTTCACAAGCTGCGCGATCCCGGCCTGACCAATGTCGCCCGCTTCGTCTTCACCCTCGGACGCACCTCGGTCCGGGACCACGGGACCGCGATCGACCCGAGAGTCCACGCCGTCGTCGGCGGCCGGCGCATCCGTTTCCGCCACGACGCCGACTTCGCCGGTGTCGATTCCGGCGACAAGGTCGAGGCGTTCGGCACCGACCCCACCGTCGTCGAGCTGCTGAACGACCTGAACGCGGCCGGGGTCTTCGCCGACGGGCCGCGCACGCTCTGCACGCCGGCGAACGCACGCAACGAGGTCCGCCGCAACCTGATGGGCATCCTCCGCTTCCGGGACGCACGCATCCCGCTGGCCGGCGGCGAATACGTTCTGGCCGACGTGTTCCGCCCGGACGGCCCGGGCCCCTACCCCGTGGTGGTCAGCGCCGGCCCGTACGGCAAGGCCTTCCACCATCACTCGATCGCCTCCGACCTCGAGCTCGAGGAGCACGAGACCATGGAGGACGACTACTTCTCCGGCAATCCCGGCGGACAGCCGTTCGAGAACCACGAGACCGTGAACACCGCGTCCTGGGTGCCCGACGGGTACGCGGTCGTCCGCGCCGACATGCCGGGCGCCGGCCTCAGCCCGGGGCAACTGGCGCCGTGGGGCATCGCCGGAGCCGAGGCGTTACGGGACTGCATCGAGTGGGCCGGGGTCCAGCCGTGGTCGAACGGCAACGTCGGCACCTGGGGAATGTCCTACCTGGCGATCAGCCAGCACCAGGCGGCCAGTCTGCGGCCGGCGCATCTCAAGGCGATGATCACGATCGGCACCGACGTCGACCTGTACGAGGAGGTCGCCTACAACGGCGGCATCCTCAACGAACAGTTCTGGCCGATCTGGAAGGCGGCGGGGATAGATCGGGCGGTCCGCGGCCGGTACGACGTCGCCGATTTCATCCGGGCGCTGAAGGACAGCCCGTTCCGCGACTCCGACCCCGGCGCCATCTTCGGGCCCCGGGCCCGCCTCTTCATGTCGCCCGACCTGACCGAGGTCAGCGTGCCACTGTGGGCCGTCGTGGCGATCACCCACTCCTCGCATCTGCACCAGGTCGGCAGCAGCAACGCGTACCTGAGCACCCGGACCGCGAACAAGCGGCTCGACCTGTGGGACGACTGGTTCCAGAAGTCCTACGCGGCCGAGACCGTCGCCGACCACAAGGCGTTCTTCGACCACTGGCTCAAGGGCATCGACACCGCCTTGATGGCCACCCCGCCGGTACGCCTGGAGATCCGCTCCGGCAACGGCGCGGCCACGGTGCGTCACGAGCACGAGTGGCCGATCGTCGGCACCCGTTACCGGCGCTGGCACTTCGACGGGCACCAGGCGCGCCTGCGGGACACGCCACCGGACGCGGACGCCGAGCTCACCTGGTCGGCGCAGGTCGACCCGACCGCACCGGAGTCCGGCCCGCACGTGACCGGTGTGTCGTTCGTCAGCGAGCCGCTGGCCGGCGACGTGACGCTGGCCGGTCACGGAAAGGTCGGGCTGCGGGTCTCGTCGACCCACCATGACATGGACATCTACGTGTCCGTACGGGTCATCGGCGAGAACGGCGACGAGGTCGACTTCACCGGGTTTTCGACCAGCGGCTACCCGGAACGCCCGATCCCGCTGAGCATGGGGTGGCTGAAGGCGTCACATCGCCGGGTGGACGAGGAACGCTCCACCGAGTACACGGTCAAACACACCCATCGACAGGCCGATTACGCTCCGCTCGAGCCCGGACAGCCGGTCGACGTCGAGATCGAGCTGACGCCCACCACCGGCCTGGTCCGCCGGGGGCAGCGGATCCGGGTCGACGTGCAGCCCTACGACGGTGTGGCCCACGGAATGCACCACGCCTACGACCCGAGCTATCACGACGGCGCCCGCAACACCGTCCACACGGGACCGGGCCGGCTCGGCTACGTACAACTGCCGTTGATCTGACGGGACAACCCGGCGGCGGGGCAGGGAGGGCGACCCACGACGGCCCGGCGGGTGTGCCACGTCAGCCTCGGTTGGGCGTACCCGTCAACGGGTTATCCGGCGAAGCCGGCGCCGACCTGGGACAACGTGCTGCGGACGAGCGTCGCCAGGCTGGTGTCGGGGGTGTCGAGCCAGACGTCGAGCGCGACCCGCAATGTGGCCAGGAACGCCGCGGCCATCAGGCGGGCCCGGAGGTCGTCGGCCGCGGGGAGGCGTTCGGCGACGGCCGTGCTCAGCTCCCACTCGAGCACGGCGAACGTGTTGACGTGCTGGGCCGCCAGCGCCGGGTGTTTGCGGACCATCCGCCAGCGGGACACCACGGCCGGGTCGAGCTGGCCGAGGTCGTCGTAGAACTGGTGGGCCGCCTCGGTCAGGGCCGCCCAGGCCGGCTCGCCCGGCGGCCGGTCGCGGATGCTGCCGGTGAGCCGGCGGATTCGTTCGAAGTCGCCGTGCAGGAGGGCCTGCTCCTTGTTGGCGAAGTAGTTCGAGAAGGTACGCCGGGACACGCCGGCGTCGTCGGCGATGGCCTCGACGGTGACGCGTTCGGCGCCGAGTTCGAGGGCCAGCCGGAGGGCCGACCGATGCAGCGCGAGCCTCGTCGCGGCCTTCTTGCGCTCCCGGAGTCCTGCCGTCACGCCGCCCAGCGTAGCCAGCATGTGATCCAGTTCCCATTGAGAAATATTGCGCACTGAGCAACGTTGGGCCGATAGTTGCATGGACCAAGCAGTTCGAGGAGGGGCCGCCGTGGAACAGATCCGGCGCGAGCTGATGAACCGGATGGGCGACGTCCTCAAGGCGATCCGCCTCTTCAAGTCGAGCCCGGGGCAGCACGCGATGGGCACCCTGGCCGCCCTCGACCGCACCCGGGCGACCTCCGTCACCCAGCTGGCGACCCAGTGCGCCCTCGACCCGTCGACGGTCAGCCGCGCGGTCACCGCCCTGGTCAAGGACGGTCTGGTCGAGCGCACCGCCGACCCCGCCGACGGCCGCGCCGGCGTGCTGTCGATCAGCCCGCACGGCCGCGAGGTGCTCGAGGCGACCATCCGGACCTACGACGCCCGCCTCGCCCACGCCCTCCGCGACTGGTCCGCCGACGACCTGCGCACCCTCACCGCGCTGCTGAAGCGCTTCTCAGAAGACCTGGAGACCCTGTGAAACCGATGACCCACCGCGAGATCCTGGAGGCGCTCAGCGGCCTCCTGCTCGCCCTGTTCGTCGCCATGTCCAGCGCGACAATCGTGTCAACGGCCCTCCCGAAGATCATCGGCGGGCTGAACGGCAGTCAGACCCAGTACACCTGGGTGGTCACCGCGACCCTGCTGACCGCGACCGCGTCCACCCCGATCTGGGGCAAGCTGGCCGACCTGTACAGCAAGAAGACCCTGATCCAGCTCTCCATCGTGATCTACGTGGTCGGCTCGATCGTGGCCGGCTTCGCGCAGAGCGCCGGCCAGCTGATCGCCGCCCGCGCCTTCCAGGGTCTGGGCATGGGCGGCCTGCAGGCGCTGGTCCAGGTGGCCATCGCGGCGATGATCCCGCCCCGCGAGCGCGGCCGGTACAACGGCTACCTCGGCGGCGTGATGGCGCTGGCCACGGTCGGTGGCCCGCTGCTCGGCGGCGTGATCGTCGACTCCGCGCTGGGCTGGCGCTGGTGCTTCTTCATCGGCACCCCGATCGCGTTGATCGCCCTCTTCGTGCTGCAGAAGACGCTGCACCTGCCGGTGCTGCGCCGGGACGACGCGAAGATCGACTACGCCGGTGCGACGCTGATCGCCGCGGGCGTGAGCGTGCTACTCATCTGGATCTCGTTCGTCGGCAACTCGTTCGGCTGGGTGTCGCCGGAGACGTTCGGCATGGTCGGCGCCGGCCTGGCGCTGCTGATCGCCGCCGTGGTGGTGGAGAGCCGGGTCAAGGAGCCGGTCATCCCGCTGTCCATCGTGCGCACGCGCACCACCGCCCTCGCCATCCTCGGCAGCCTCGCGGTCGGCATGGCCATGTTCGGCGGCTCGGTCTTCCTCGGCCAGTACTTCCAGATCGGCCGGGGCTACACACCGACCGAGGCCGGCCTGCTGACCATCCCGCTGATGGCCGGCGTGCTGTTCTCCTCGACCATCGCCGGCCGGATGATCAGCAAGAGCGGCCGGATCAAGCCGTACCTGGTCGTCGGCTCGATCGTGCTGGTGGCCGGCTTCGCCGCGCTCTCCCGGCTCGACCACGAGACGCCGCTCTGGTACGTCGGCGGCGCGATGGCGCTGGTCGGCATCGGAGTCGGCATGACCATGCAGAACCTCGTGCTGGCGGTGCAGAACACCGTGGCCCTCAAGGACATCGGTGCGGCCAGCTCGACGGTCGCGTTCTTCCGGTCGATGGGCGGCACGATCGGGGTGTCGGTACTGGGGGCCGTGCTGGCCAACCGGGTCACCGACACCATCACCAGCCAGCTGCCGGCCGCCGCGTCCCAGTCCGGCAGCGGTACCAGCAGCCTTAACCTGGCTCAGCTGCCCCCGGCGATCCAGCACATCGTGCGGGCCGCGTACGGCGACGCCACCGGCCACATCTTCCTGATCTCGGCGGCGATCTCGGTCGTCGGCGTGATCGCGGTGCTTCTCCTCAAGCCGATCTCGCTGCGGACGACGGTCGACATCGAGCCGCCGGTCAGCGTGGACGCCGAGCCTGTCCGCGTCCCGTAAGTCCTCACCTCTCGCCACCTCCGGTCGAAGTGAAGGTGGCGAGAGGAGGGGATGGCAACGTGACGCAACGCGTGATCGACGCGGAAGAGCTCTCCGCTGCCATCCTCGCGATCGAGGACGAACTGGTCTTCGACGCCGTCGAGGCGCGGGACCTCGCCGACCGCTACGAACAGCAGGCCGTCGAGATCGGCGACCAGCTGCTCATCCAGCGGGCCCGGCTGTGTCAGATCGGCGTGCTCATGCGGGCCGGCGACCTGGCCGGCGCGGCGTCCCGGATCTGGGCCGTGCACCGCTGGGCCGAGGACAACCAGTCCCGGATGCTGCTGGCCCGCACCCACCTGGTCTGGGGCAACATCCATCGGCTGCTCGGCGACTACGCCCTCAACCTGGAGCACTCGGTGCTCGCCGTCGAGCTGCTCGACCAGGACTCCACCGACTTCATGCGGATCTGGCACCTGGCCCGGCTCGGCGGCGCGCTCGGCCTGGTCGACTCCCGGCTGGCCGCGCGGGAACGCTACGAGCAGGCCGAACGCATCGCCCGCGAGGTCGGCCACCACGTCCTCACGCTCTGGGTGCTGAACAACTACGCGTGGTCCGAGTGCCTGATGGACGAGCCGGTCCGGGCCGAGCGGATCATCGAGCGGCTGCGCCCGTTCGCCGCGGAGCACGGCTTCGATCTGCACCCGACGATCCTGGACACGATCGGCTCCATCGAGATCGAGAACGGCCAGTTCGAGCAGGCCGAGCGGACGATGCTGGAATGTGTCCGCCTGGACGCCGAGGGCCGCGACGAGGACGCCGACTCGATGGCTCAGTACCTGCTGACCCTGGCCCGGGCCCAGGGCGGCATGGGCGCCCTGGACCGCGCGCAGCAGACCCTGGACGAGTGCCGGGCGATCTGCGAGGAGCGCGAGCTCGGCCACGTCATGGTCCGCGTTCATCAGGACCAGGCCGAGTTGTACGCCGCCCGCGGCGACTTCGCCGCCGCGTTCGCCGAGCACAAGAAGTTCTTCGCCGCCCACCTCGCGCTCGGTTCGGCCGAGCGCGAGGCACAGGCGCGCACCCGGCAGGCCATGTACGAGACGGCCGAGGCCCGCGAGGAGGCGGAGCGGTTCCGCGAGCAGGCCCGCCGCGACCCGCTGACCGGACTTCGCAACCGCCGGTACGTGGACGAGCAACTGCCCGGCCTCATCCAGCGCGACGCCGAGCTCACCCTGGCCATCGTCGACCTCGACCACTTCAAGCAGATCAACGACCGGCTGTCGCACGACGTCGGCGACCAGGTGCTGATCAAGGTGGCCCGGCTGCTGGAGTCCGAGCTCTCCGACGCCTGCCCGGAAGGCTTCGTGGCCCGGATGGGCGGCGAGGAGTTCCTGCTGGTGCTGCCCGGGGTCGAGGTGCGGGACGGGGCGCAGGCGCTGGACCAGATCCGGACCGCGGTCCGGGCGCACGCCTGGCCGCCGATCACCGGGGAACTGCCGGTCACGGTCAGCATCGGCGTGGCGACACGGGCCGAGAGCCCGGCGGCGACCCAGCCCGTGCTGCTGTCCATCGCCGACCGCAACCTGTACGCGGCCAAGCACGCCGGCCGCGACCGCGTCGTGTTCAACATGCCGCGCGACGCCCGCAACCGGGCATACCGCGACGTGCGGACGGCGGCCTGAGGAGATGGACGCCCACGAGATCTCCGCCGCCATCCTGGCCATCGAGGACGGGGTGCTCTCCGACGTCCTGGAGACCCGCGACGCCGCCGCCCGCCTGGAACAGGAGGCGCTGGCGCTGGGCGACGAGCTGCTGGTGCAGCGGGCCCGGCTGTGCGAGGTGACCATGCTGATGCGTACGGGTGAGCTGGCCGCCGCCGCCCGTCAGATCTGGTCCATCCACCGCTGGGCCGAGGAACACCGCGAGCCCCGGCTGCTCGCCCGCCTGCACCTGACCTGGTCCAACATCCACCAGTTCCTGGGTGACCCGGCCCAGAGCCTGGAGCACGCGCTCAAGGCGGTGGAGCTGCTCGACGACACCGCCACGCCGTACATGGAGATCTACCACCGGCTCAAGCTGGCCGACGCCCTCGGCGCGATGGGCTCGATGGACGCCGCCCGGGCCCGCTACCGCCAGACCGAGGAGTTCTGCCACCGGCTGAACCGGCCCGACCTGCTGCTCTGGCTGCTGAACAACTGGGCCTGGACCGAGTCGGCGGCCGGCGAGACGGCCCGGGCCGAGCGGATCGCCCAGCGGCTCCGGGACCAGACCACCGAGCAGGGCATCGAGTTGCCGCCCAACGTGCTGGACACGATCGGCGGCATCGAGATCGAGAGCGGCCGGTACGCCGATGCCGAGCGCACCCTGCTGACCTGCATCGAGCGGTACGGCGACGGCCGGATGGAGGACGCCGACTCGCTGGCCGAGTACCTGCTGACCCTGGCCCGGGCCCAGCGCGGGGTGGGCGCCACCGACCGGGCCCAGGCCACCCTGGACCGCTCCCGGGCGGTCTGCGTCGAACGCGACCTCGGCCACACCATGGTCCGGGTCCACCAGGAGCAGGCCGAGCTGTACGCCGCCCGATGCGACTTCGAGGCGGCGTTCGCCGAGTACAAGGTCTTCCACGCCGCGCAGAACCGGCTGGTCACGGCCGACCGTGAGGCGCAGGCCCGCACCCGGCAGGCAATGTTCGAGACGACCGAGGCCCGCGAGGAGGCGGAGCGGTTCCGCGAGCAGGCCCGCCGCGACCCGCTGACGGGGTTGCTCAATCGCCGGTACGTGGACGAGCAGCTGCCCGGCCTCATCCAGCGCGACCCGCTGCTCACCCTGGCCATCGTCGACCTCGACCACTTCAAGCAGATCAACGACCGGCTGTCGCACGACATCGGTGACCAGGTGCTGGTGCAGGTGTCCCGGATCCTGGAGGCGTCGCTGGCGGCGGTCTGCCCCGACGGCTTCGCCGCGCGGATGGGCGGCGAGGAGTTCCTCATGGTGCTGCCCGGGACCGAGGTCGCCATGGCCGCCCGGCTGCTGGACGATATCCGGGCGACCGTCCGCGCGTTCGCCTGGCCGCCGATCGTGGGCGACCTGCCGGTGACGATCAGCATCGGCGTGGCCGCCCGGGCCCAGGCCTCGTCCCCGACCCAGCCGGCGCTGCTGTCCGCGGCCGACCGCAACCTCTACGCCGCCAAGCACGCCGGCCGCGACCGGGTGGTGTTCGGCGGCCACCGCTCCTACCGCGACGCCGCCTGAGCACGGGTTCTCGGGTCTTGCGATCACGCACCCGGAAGGGCTCGGGCCATCTCTGATGGGCCCCAGCCCGTAGCCCGCGGGAGCATACGGTCCGCACCCCAACGGACGCGGGAAAGGCTCCCGAGTTTGATCTTTGTGACCTGCGGAGTTGGAAGCCGGTCGAGCGGCCTGGTACGGGGGAACCCGACCGCCCGACCGGGGTCTCAGGGGCGAAGCCGCGGGCGTTTGCGGGCCGGGCGCCCAGGCAGGCAGCGGGCCCGGACGAGCACCTGACGGCGCGCCCCCTCGCGGCCGGCGCCGTCGATGAGCGTGCCCTCGACCTCGAGCCACGTGTCGCCCTCGAACGGAACCGGCCGCTCCCAGTCGATGCGGTCCAGCTTGATGGTCAGTGTGCCGATGCCGTAGCAGTAGTCGGTCTCGGCGAACTCGTGCACGAGACGGCGGCGCAGCGCCGGCTGGAGCCGCCCGTCACGCATCGCCGGCGCCTCGGCCACCCACACGATCGGGTGACCACGCCGGATGCAGCGCACTGCCTCAAGCGTGCGAATCGGACTCACCGCCATCCTCTGGCCGGCGGACCGATCGAACCAGTGCGTAGCGTACGCCGCCGAAACGGTGAGTGACGACGCTCGCCCGGGACGATGCCGCGGAAACGTCGTCGATCTGCAGGTCGTCGCGATACAAGAGTGCCGGGTTGCCCTTCCGCGCGTAGTCCGGAGCACGCGGATCGGACGGCTCGGGATGCTCCGGACCGATGTTCGGTACCCACATGCTCTGTTACCTCCCGCTCGGACGCCCCCGCCAGGGAGCCTCGCTTGAGGCCGTTCTGCGACCGTATGGTCACTTAAAGATGTCACCCTCGGTGACCTTTTTTCTAATGGTACGTGCGTTATCATGCTCACAATCCCGTGATAGCGCAAGGCCAAATGCACGTGCATCTGCACAGCCTGTCGCCTGATCGGGCCGGAAGGTAGTACCACCACCGGTCGAGACCCGACCGGACTGGGCAACGTAGGGAGTACAAATGTCGCGCATGGTCAACGGCATGTCGGCCAGCCAGTTGCACGGAGTGACCTGGCAGAAGAGCGGCCGAAGCAACCCCAGCGGCAACTGCGTCGAGTGCGCCGCCCTGCCGGACGGCAGCGTCGCCGTGCGGAACTCCCGGGACCCTGAGGGCCCGGCGCTGATCTACACGCCCGCCGAGATCGAGGCTTTCATCGGTGGAGTTCGCGACGGCGACTTCGACAACCTGCTCCCCCGATAAAGACGTCGAGGGCCCACCCCGCCGCCCGGGGTGGGCCAACTCGGAGGGGGTCAGGAACTAGCCCGGCCGGCCGACCTCGTGCAGGAGCTTCTCCAGAATCTCCGGCGTGTGGTTCGGCGGGTCGGCGTCGATGCAGACGCGTTCCATCGCGATGGCGTACTGATCGACGTCCTCGCGCTTGTCGAGGTAGATGGCACTGGTGAGCTGCTCGACGTAGACGACGTCGGGCAGCTCGGGCTCCGGGAAGCGCAGGATCGAGAACGGCCCGCCGGCCGCGGCGTGACCGCCGGCCTGGAACGGAATGATCTGCAGCCGCACGTTGGGCTGCTTGGACGCCTCAATGAGGGCCTCGATCTGCGCCTTCATCACCTCGACGCCGCCGATCGGGCGACGGAGCACGGCCTCGTCGACGACCGCCCAGATCTGCGGCGGGTCGGGCCGGTTGAGCACCATCTGGCGCTGCCGGCGGAGCTCGACGCGACGATCGATCTCGTCGGCGTTCGCCCCCGCGTGACCGAGCATGATCACCGCGCGGGCGTATTCCGGGGTCTGCAGCAGGCCGGGCACGAACTGGATCTCGTACGTGCGGATCAGCGTCGCCGCGGCCTCCAGCCCCAGGTAGGACTGGAACCAGCCGGGCAGGATGTCGCCGAAGTGGTGCCACCAGCCGGGGTTGTTCGCCTGCCGGGCCAGACCGAGCAGGGCCTCGCGCTCCTTGGGATCGGTGACCCCGTAGAGGGAGAGAAGGTCGGCGACGTCGCGCTCCTTGAAGCTGACCCGGCCGAGCTCCATGCGGCTGATCTTGGACCCGGGCGCACGGATTTCCCACCCGGCGTCCTCGCGGGTGATCCCTTTGCCTTCGCGTAGCCGCCGCAACTGAGCACCCAGGAGGATGCGCAGCACGGTTGGCCCGCTGCCCGGCGCCTCCTCCGCAGTCACGCTTACTCCCCGCTCTGATCTTCGTTCATGAGGGCTGCCGGCACGCAGTCCCTTCGCATCTTAGGGGTGTGATCGTCCGGCACGAAACCGTCCGATGCATCCATCTTGTATAACTCGCACGAGTCAAATGCACGTGCATCTGACCTTGCGGTTGCACTGGTTCGCGAGCATGATAGCTGACAGGCGCGTATCTACCTGCTGACACAGCGTGCTGAAAAGTTCGGCTTACCGGCCGAGGTGTTCCCCCGCCGCGACCGAGGCACTTGATCTTGGAGGCTTCCCCGATGTCCACTCCGACCATCGCCCCGCCGGAGCGCGACCCCAAGGACGTTCTGCCGGCCGACAACTACCACAAGGCCGACCCGGTCTGGGTTTACCGCAACGGCTGGCGGGCCGGTGTCATCGAGGCCGCGTCGGCGCTCGCCGTCACGGTCACCTATCGGCCCGGCGCCCACCTCGGCACCGGCGTCGACACGTTCACCGCCGACTACGTGGCGAAGCGCGCCGACGAGGACCCGGCGCTCGACAACCGTTCTCTGCTGGTGAAGCGCGTACCCGCCGAAGTGCGGAACGCCGCGTGACCGGGGCGGTGGCCCTCACCGCCCTCATCGGCGCCGCCTGCCTGCTGGCCGGCATCGCCGTGGGCTGGTACCTGCGGCGTACCAACGACTGGTGCACCCACTGCGGAGACCAGCTCAGCTGTGAAGGCTGCGGCAAGCGAGCCGCCTGGCCCCGCCCCGAAGCCTCGGCCGCGCAGGTACCGGCGCCGTAGCTCGCACTCGCTACGGTTCTCCCCATGGCCGCCTATGTGGAACTGCCGATCGACGAGACCGGCGACGAGACGATCCGGGTCGAGGTTCGCGAGGTCGGCCTGACCCGCGCCTCCGCCGGCGACGTGATCGAGCGGGCCACCCAGCGCTTCGACCAGGCCATCGCCCAGGTCGTCAAGATCGGTCAGGATGCGGTACGCAAAGCGCGCGAAGCGGCCACGCCCCCCGACGGCATCGACGTCGAGCTGGGCCTCAAACTGACCGCCCGCACCGGCTTCGTCATCGCCGAGTCCAGCGGCGAGGCCAACTTCAAGGTGACCCTTCGATGGTCGTCGTCAGGTTTCACGTCGACGGACGAGGGGTAGGCCATGTCGTCGGCACGCTGCCTGTGGAGGTGTCATCGTGCTGGAACCCCATGAGAAGCACGTCTTCGACGGCATGGTGGCCGGACTACGCGCCGGCGATCCACGGTTCGCCCGACGGGTCGGTCGCCTGACCCGGCCGCCGCGGCAGGGGCTGCGGACGATCGTGGCGATCCTGCTCTGGACCGCCGCGCCGATGTGCGTCTGGCTCGGCGGGTGGACCGGGTTCTTCATGGCCGTGGTCGGCGTCGCTTACGGCGTACACCTGATCAAGAAACGTGCCCCCCTGACCGGCCGCACCGAAAGATTCAGGTCCACCGATCCCCGGTGATGCGCTCGTAGGCCTCGACGTACCGGTTGCGGGTGGCCTCGACGACGGCCTCCGGGATCTCCGGCCCCGGAGCGGTCCGATCCCAGTCGGCCCGCTCGGTCGTCGCCCAGTCCCGCAGGAACTGCTTGTCGAGGTAGCGCAGCGTCGTGCCCGGCTCCCACTCCTCGGCCAGCATGAACCGGCTCGAGTCGGGCGTGAGCAGCTCATCCCCGATCGTGATCCCGTTGACCCCGAAACCGACCTCGATCTTGGTATCCAAAATCAGGATCCCCCGGGTACGCGCGATCTCCGACCCCCGCCGGTACACATCCATGGTGATCCGCCGCAGCTCGGCGGCCACCTCCGGCCCTTCCTGAGCCACCACGGCGTCATAGGTGACGGTCTCGTCGTGCCCCTCCCCCGGAGCGACCTTGGTCGACGGCGTGAAAATCGGTTCCGGCAGCCGCGACCCTTCGACCAGCCCGTCCGGCAGCGCGTTGCCCCCGACGGCCCGCTCCTTGTCGTAATCCTTGACCCCCGACCCGGCCAGATACCCCCGCGCGATGCACTCGACCATGACCATCCGAAGCCGCTCACAGCGCACGGCCCGCCCCGCCCACTCGGCCGGCACCTCAGTCGCCGACCGCACGTGATTGGGCGCGATGTCGTTCAGCTGGTCGAACCACCAGAGACTGAGCTGGGTGAGAATTTTCCCTTTGTCAGGAATCGGCGTAGGCAGCACCACATCAAAAATCGACACCCGATCGCTGGCCACCAGCAGAAGATCGTCCCCGTCCGCGTAGACGTCCCGAACTTTCCCCGAGTGCAACAGCTCCACGTGGTCCTACCCCTCCAGCGCCAACCAACGCCCCAAACTCTACGGCCGTCCGGGCGACCCCAACGCGTCGGTCCAACCGAGCCCTGGGCTGGCCCTGGTAAGGCAAGATGTCGCCGTGGCGGCCGAGTTGTCGGCCGGGCTCTATGAAGAAATCGTCACCGAAGCGATGGCGGGGCGGCTGGAACGACTCGACCCCGCGGATACCGCGCTGGGCTACCACTGCCTTGAGCGGGCGGTCCGGCCGGCTGGCAGCCCGCCTTTGCCCGGGCCCGAGCTGCGCCGGGGAGGCCGGGCGCGGTGGGGTGGGTTTAGTGGAGGTAGGTGCGGGGCTTGGTGCTGGAGGCGTTGCCCGCCTTGTCGAAGACGTAGAAGGCCACCGAGTATGAGCTGCCGTACTCCCCGGTGTGCAGTTGCAGCGAATAGGGCGGAGTGATGTCGGTGGCCTTGGTGCGGCCGTTGACACGCATCTCGACGCGGTCGATGCCGTTCAGGTCGGCTACCTTCACCGGGACCGTCAAGGTGCCGGAGAGGCGGGTGCCGGACTTCGGCGCGGTGATCGAGATGGTCGGCAGGGTGTTGTCGACGATCACCGTACGTCGCTCGGTGGAAAGGTTGTCCCAGCGGTCGGCGAGCCGCCAGGTCAGCACCCGTGCACCGTCGCCGCCGATCGGCACCGTCACGGTGTACGGCGGCGTGGTGATGGCCGGCGCGCCGACGAGCGTTGCCGACTTTATGCCGGACAGGTCGAGCGCCAGGACCGACGTGGTCAGCGTCGTGCCGTGGACGAACGCCCGCTCGGCCGGCAGGATCTGAAGGATCAGCGGGCCCTGGTCGTCCACCTTGAAGGCGGTCCGCGCCGTCGAGCTGTTGCCGGCCAGGTCGGTGAGCGCGAGCGTCAGCCGCCCGTTCTGGCCGGTGGCGATCCACGTCACCGACCACGGTGCGGCGGTCGCCCGGCCGACCAGACGGCCACCCTCGGACTCGGTGACCACGAAGTCGGCCAGGTCGGCCGAGGGCTCGGTCGCGGTGATCGTGGTGTTGCCGTGGACCCGGTCGGCCCACCCGGGCGTGAAGGTGGCCTGCGGCGGCTCGGTGTCGACCCGGACCCGGGTGGACAGTTCGGTGACGGCGCCCAGCAGGTCGTACGCCCGGATTGTGACATCCGCCTCGGCGTTGTTGAGCTCGACGGGGGGCTGCAGCAGCACCGCGCCCGCCGTCCGCGCCTGCCGCACCAGCAGTACGCCGTTGACCAGCAGCTCGACCGTGGCCGCGCGGGGGTCGAAGGTGGGCGAGATGAATTGCTTCGCACCGATCAGCTGACCGGACGTCAGCCCGGTGGTGATCACCAGCGGTCCCCCGGCCGCCGCGGCGGCGGGCGAGGCCGAGCCCGCCACCATCGCCAGGCCCAGAGCCGTCACCGCGGTCCATCGCCGTGCCTTCACGTTGCGCCCCCGCCCCGTCGCAGTCGGTTCCTCCGCCGACCATACGACAGCGTCCACAGTCGACGAGCCAGCCGATCAGTCAGCTTTCCGGCACCCTGCCCCGGCGACCGGAACTCCTGGTCCGATGACCTCCGGACAGCTGCCCCAACGTGCAACCAGACCCGCCCCCGTGGACGGATCGCGCTCCCTTCCGGTGGTGGTAGCCCGGGACGGTATCCGGGTCCCGGATACCCCCAGGACTACCACTGAGACGTCGAGGATCAACGTGGACGGCCGGGTCCGGCGGTCAGGGTGCCAGCCAGGTGGGCGGCGGCGGCGATGGTGGCGGCGTACTGGACGCCGACCAGGCGGCGGATCTCGATCGGGCGCAGCTCGGCGGCCTGGGCGTCCTCGGCCAGCCAACCGGCGTACCGCTGCTCCATCTCGGCCAGCCCGGCCCGCACCGCGGCCCGTACGTTGCCCACCGCCGCCTCGCCGCGCAGCGCCCGCAGCAGGATCCCGCCGTAGCGCAACCGGTACTCGTGCACGTTGAGCGCGAGCGACGTGGCCTCGGCGACCGTGGCGGGACGGTCCGCGGTGGGGCGCAGGCTGCGCTCCTTACGGGCGGGGCCGGCCTCGCTCAGGAAGCGGGAGAAGAATCGGGCGGCCCGCCAGAACGGCGAATCGGGGGCGAGCAGGTTGTGCTCCACGGCGGCGACGATGCGGTTGAGCAGGTCGCCCACGTCGATCAGCTCGGCGGCGTTGCCGGCCAGCGCGTCGCGGTAACTGATCCCGGCCGGTGACGTGTCCCCGGCCCGCGGGTCGTGCCAGTAGGGAAGTTCGCTGACCAGCATCAGGGCGCCCCAGCGGTTGGCGTACCAGGTGGTGCTGCCGCCGCGCATCGACCACTGCTCGCCGCGCGCCCGGGTCTGCTCGTACACCGTGGCCAGCGCGGTCGCCTCGTAGATGGCGTCGTCCAGCACGACCAGGTCGGGCGCCTCCGGCTCGCCCCGGTCGAGCGGGATGCCCAGGTGCTCGGGGACGCTCTTGAGCACCGGGTGCAGCGCCGGCTCGGGACGGCTGAGCCAGTAGTAGGCGCCGCCCAGCTCGCTGTTGTGCAGCGACGCGACCAGGGCCGGCCGGTACTCGTCGATCAGCCGCATCAGCGCCTGCGTCTCGGCGATCGGATTGTCGAAGTACGCGTCCTCGTGGTTGATCGGGAACGTCCACTCGACCTGGTCCCGGCCGGCCGGGCGATAGAAGTGCCGGGCGTAGTGCGACCGGGTGAACGGGCCGCGCAGCCAGCCCTCGTTGAGCCGCAGCCCGTCGGGGTCGGCGCAGTCGACGATCCGCCAGCGGAACCCGAGCCGTTCCCGCAGGCCCGGGTCGGCGCATAACCGTTCGGCCAGGTGCAGTGCGGTGAGCCCGCCGATCGGCTCGTTGGGGTGCGGGAGCCCGAAGGCCAGCGCCTCCGGCACCGAGCCGGGCGCCTCGCCCGGCCGACGCTCGACGGTCAGGCACCAGAGCGGGTCACCCTGCCGCGAGCTGCCGCAGCGCCGGATCGACGCCAGCTCGGGATACCGCTCGGCAATCCGGCGCAGGCCCGCGTGCAAATCGTCCACCCCGGCGAACGCCTCGAAGGCGGGGACCGTGGTCAGTTCGGCGAGCAGCCAGGCTGGTAGGGCGTCGATCATCCGCCCATCCTTACGAAGAGTTCGCCGATGAGACCAGACGGTCACCCCGTCGAACCCCTGTGTGTCAAGCCGGATCCCGCATCGGTACCCGCGGTCGAGTCCGATTCTGATCTTCCAAGATCACGGCGCTTTCGTTGGAACGTACGCGTGTCGTCACCGACCGGGGTCGCCGCCGCGACCTTCACTGACCGTGTTGTACTGCTTTAATAGACATCCGTCACTGTGTCTCGCACTTCGGGAAGCCGGAACTCGCCGTCGACCAGCACCGGCACCGCGGCGCTCGACCCGGCCTCGGCCGCGATCGCGACATCGTGCGGGAAACCGCCATTGATCAGC
The DNA here is from genome assembly GCF_043197135.1 of Actinoplanes sp. NPDC049265. NCBI lineage: Bacteria > Bacillati > Actinomycetota > Actinomycetes > Micromonosporales > Micromonosporaceae > Actinoplanes > Actinoplanes sp. NPDC049265. The sequence goes on from NZ_JBICSP010000006.1 coordinate 307,191, forward strand.
TCCCGGCCGCTCACCGTCGCCGCCAGGTCGCCCGGCTGGGCCGCGGCCGCCGTCCGGGCCTCCGGACTCGCGTCGGTCAGGTCGAGCTCACGCAGGACGGCCGCCGCGCCCCACAGGTCCTCCACGGCGGGGCGGAGCGTGCCGTCCGGCCAGTGCTCGCCGCCGGCCACGACGGCCACCGTGACGTCGCCCTGGGCGCTGATCCAGCGGGCGACCGCGGGCGCGTTACGCAGGGCGGCCGCCACCACCCGGGCCCGGCCGCAGCCCAGAGCCAGGGCGATGGTGGAGCCGTTGGGGGACGGCAGGACGACGCGGGCTCCGGGCGTACCCCACCGGCGCAGAGTGACCGGCGACAGGCTGAAATCGCGTGGACCGGCCGCACGCCTCCCCACAGCCAGCGCGGCCTTTCGCTCCTGCGCGAAGCGCGCGGCCGTGCCGTCGTTCCAGCGGTACGGGAGCACGACCATGCCCGCGTCCAGGGCCACGCTCACCGACGTGGTGAACGAGAGCACGTCGACCACGACGACGATGTCCGCGCCCGCGCTGACCGCCCGCCCGCCGGTCAGGCCCCACTCGAACCGGATCCTCGCCTCCGGCACGGGCTCAGCGCACGCCGACGGTCTGCCGGACCGGCTCGATCACGGCGACCACCCGCTCCAGGTCACGCGAGTACGGCGCCCCGATGTACTTGGCCGCGATCCGGTCGATGATCGCCCAGGCGGGGTCGCCGTCCAGCCACTCGATCACGCGACCGCGGATGACGACCGGGGTGAACGGGTTGTCCGGCGGTGCGATGGACAGTGCCACCCGCGGGTCATGGCCGAGGTTCCGGGCCTTCTGCGACCGCGGGCCGGTCAGGAAGACGATGTTCTCGCCGTGGGTGCCGATCCACAGCGGAACGGTGTGCGGGGCGCCGTCGGGCGTGACGGTGGCCAGGTGGGCGATCGGGGTGCCGTCGAGGACGCGGCGTACCTCGGGGTCGAGCATGGGTCTGGTTCCCTTCGGCGTCGATGGTGTGAAGAGGCGCACTTGTCACACCCGCAGGGCGGCGAACGTCGTCAGGGCGGCGAGCACGCTGGTCAGGTGGGTGCGCATCGCCTCCTCAGCGGCGGCCGGGTCACGGGCGGCGACGGCGTCGATGATGGCCAGGTGTTCCGGCAGGGACGTGAACGGGCGGCCGGGCATCAGCGACAGCCGGAACTGGTGGCGGACCATCTGGCCGTGCAACTGCTCGATGATCCGGGTGGCCGAGGTGTGCCGGGCGATCGCGCGTACCCTCGCATGCAGTTGGGCGTTGAGGTCCGAATAGCGCAACATGTCGGCCGCCTCGACCACCGACCGCATCTCCTCGCCCAGCGCCCGCAGCTCGCGGATCTCCGGGTCGGAGATCCGCTCGGCCGCACGCCCGGCGACCAGGCCCTCGACCGCGCGGCGGAGCTCGGTGATCTCGATCGCCTCGTCCAGCGAGATCTCCCGGACCCGCGCGCCCCGGTTGGGCTGCAGCTCGACCAGGCCCTCGTTGGCGAGCTTGGTGAACGCGTTGCGCAGCACGAACCGGCTGGTCGCGAAACGCTCGGCCAGCTCGGTCTCGATCAACCGCTGGCGGGGCGCGTAATCCCCGCGGAGGATCGCCGCGCGCAATTCGGACAACACGTCACTCATGGTGAGATGTTATTCAGGTGCCTTGCTTGGCCCGCTGCACCAGGGTCCAGACCTGGGTGCGGATCTCGGCGAAGGCGGGCGAGGAGCGGGTCTCCAGCTGGGTGCGTTCGGCCGGCAGATCGACGGGTATGTCGGCCAGCACCGTGGTCGGCCGACGAGACAGCACCAGCACCCGTTGGCCCAGGTAGACCGACTCGTCGATGTCGTGCGTGACGAACAGGATCGTGATGCCGAGGCGCTGCCACAGGGCCCGGACCAGGTCCTCTAGATCGGCTCGGGTCTGCGCGTCGACGGCGGCGAAAGGTTCATCCATCAGGAGGACACTCGGCTCGTAGGCGATGGCCCGGGCGATCGCCACCCGCTGCTGCATGCCTCCGGAGAGTTGCCACGGGTGGGCGTCGGCGCTGTCGCTCAGCCCGACCGCGTCCAGCGCCGCCTCCGCCGACTGCCGGAAACCGGGGCGGGACTTGATGGGCAGTTCCACGTTCTTGCGTACGGTCAGCCACGGGAAGAGGCTGCGGCCGTACTCCTGGAACACCACCGCCATGCCGGCCGGCGGCCCGGTGACCGGCACACCGCCCAGGCGCACCTGCCCGCCGGTCGCGTCGAGCAGGCCGGCGACGCACCGCAGCAGGGTGGTCTTGCCGGCGCCGGACGGGCCGACCACGCAGACCAGCTCGCCGTGCCGCACCTTGAAGGTCAGGTCGCGGATCGCCTCGACGTCCCGGCCGTGACCGGTGTACGTCTTGGCGAGCCCGTCCACGTCCAGGCTGACGGCCACCCCTCATCCCTCCCGTTCCTCGGCGCCCGATGCGTATTTGTGCTCAGAGCGCTCTGAGCACAAATACGAATTGGGGCCACCAGCAGTGGTAGCCCAGAGCGCTTTCGCTGCCACGGATACCGCCCTCAGCTACCACTGTGGTTCTGGCCGCGGTACCAGGCCAGCATCCGGTTCTCGACCAGCCGGAACAGCGCGGCCAGGGCGACGCCGATCAGTCCCAGCAGGATGATCCCCGTCCACATCTCGGGCACCTGGAAACCGCGCTGGAACTGCACGATCGACGCGCCGAGCCCCCGGTTGGCCCCGAACAGCTCGCTGATCACCATCAGGATGACCCCGATGGACAGGGCCTGCCGCGCGCCGGTGACGATCCGCGGGCTGGCCCCGCGCAGCACCACATGCCGCAGTCGGGCCAGCGGGCCGAGCCGGTACGAGCGTGCGGTGTCCCGCAGCACCTCGTCGACCGACCGCACACCGTCCACGGTGTTCAGCAGGATCGGCCACAGGCAGCCCAGCGCGATCGTGATGATCTTGTTGGTCCAGCCGGTGTAGCCCGCGAACAGCGCGATCAGCGGGATCAGCACCGGCGGCGGGATGGCCCGGAAGAACTCCAGCACCGGCTCGGCCATCGCCCGAAGGGTCCGCGACGAGCCGATCGCCACGCCCAGCGCCACCCCGGCGACCAGCGCGATCAGGTAGCCGATGGCCAGCCGGGCCAGGCTCGGGAGCACGTCGTGGATCAGGCGGTCGGTGGTCCAGGTGGCCGGGAACGCCTTCAGGATGGTCGGCAGGGGCGGCCAGAAGAAACTGTTCTGGTACGCCGAGACGAACCACCAGATGACGACGAGGATGACCGGCAACCCGACCGTGTAGACGACACGCCTCATCCGAAGCTCCGCACGCTCGTGTGCCAGCGCAGGGTGCGGCGTTCGACCGCCCGCGCGCCCACGTTCACGAGGACCCCGATCAGACCGACGACCAGGACCAGCGCGTACGTGTCGGAGACAGCCCCGGACGACTGGGCCACGCCGATCGAGCGGCCCAGTCCCGGCACCCCGACGATCAGTTCGGCCGTGATCTGAAGGATCAGCGCGACCGCGGCGGCGAGGCGGAAGCCGGTCAGCACGTACGGCAGGGCGGTCGGCCAGACCACGTTGCGCACGATCCCCCAGCGGGAGAAGCGGAACGAACGCGCGGTGTCCCGGACCACCGGGTCGACGTCAGCCACGCCGTAGAGCACCTGCACCAGCACCTGCCAGAAGGCCGCGTACACGACCAGCACCAGCGCCGACTGGATCCGGCTGCCGTAGACCAGCACGACCAGTGGGATCAACGCGACCGACGGGATGGGCCGGAGGAACTCGATGGTCGAGGCGGTGAGCGCCCGCAGGATCGGCATGCTGCCGATCACCACGCCGGCCACCACCCCGGCGACCATGGCGATGGCCAGCCCGAGGGCCCAGCCGCCCAGGGTCTGGCCGAGCGCGGTCCAGAAGTCCTCCTCGCCGGTCTGCCGGCCGAGCGCACGGGCCATCGCGGTGAACGGCGGCAGGTACTGGTCGTTGACCAGGCCCGTGCGGGGCAGCAGCTCGGCCGCGGCGACCACCACAGCCACACCGGCGAGGGGCTTCCAGAGCTCCATGTCAGGGATCGATCCGGCTCAGGGGATGAGCTTGGTCAGGTCGGGGTCCTTGGTGATCAGGCCGTCGGTCTTGGCCATGTCGAGGAGCTTCCGCACGGCCGGGCGGTCCACCTCGGCCGGCCACTTGGGCAGGGTCAGTTTCTGTTGTACGGCCGGTTCGAGCTTGAGGTAGTCGGTGAGGACGGCCCGGGCTTCCTCGGGATGGCTGTCCGCGTAGGCCAGGGACTTCTTCATGGCGCTCTGGAAGCCGGTCACCACCTTGGGGTTCTGGGCGGCGAACGGCTCGGAGGTGAAGTAGAGGCCGACCATCAGCCCGTTCAGCGGGTTGCCGATCGGCACCAGGCCCTGTTCCTTGCCGATGGTCAGGAACGGCTCGACGACCTGGCCGGCCTCGATGTCGCCCTTGGCGATGGCCGGCGGGATCTGCGGGAACGGCAGCTCGACAAAGGTGATCGTCTTGGGGTCGCCGCCCGCCTCCCGGACGGCGTTGCTGACCGTCAGCGTGTTGATGTTCTTCAGCGTGTTCACCCCGACCCGCTTGCCCACCAGGTCTTTCGCGGACTTGATCGGGCTGTCCTTCTTGACCAGGACGGCGCCGAAGTCCTTGTCCTCCACGCCGGTCGACGCGTTGCCGGCCGAGACGACCTTGAGCGGCAGCCCCTGGGATCCGGCCAGCAGCAGGGAGACGGTGTTGCTGAAGCCGAATTGGTACTGCTGGCTGACGACGCCGGGGATGATCGCGGCGCCACCCTGGGCGGTCTGAATGGTGAGCTCGAGCTTCTCGGCGGCGAAGAAGCCCTGCTTGATGCCGAGGTAGACGGGTGCGACATCGACGATCGGGATCAGCCCGAGAGTGACCTTGGTGGTGCCATCCGATGTGGTCGAGGCGCTTCCGCCGCCACCGCACGCCGCGGTGAGCAGGGCGAACGCCGCGACAACAGCGAGTTTCGCGCGGACCATGGATCCTCCTTGGACGGTGGCGTACGGAGAACCGATGTGGCGCACCTTACACACATTGTTGACACAATTGAAGCCAATATGAGCGTGGATTGTTGACACATTTGTTGACACTGCCTAGCGTGGCGGCCATGGCCGCTCACTACGTCGTACGGGATGTGGATCGGGCCGACCCCGCGGTGATCGCCGCGCTGCGATCGTGCGGGGTCGCCGCCGCGCACGAGGCGGCCGGCCGGATCGGCCTGCTGGGCCCGTCGATCGAGGCCCGGGTGCCGGGCAGTGCGATCGCCGGCTCGGCGATCACCGTCTCCTGCCATCCCGGCGACAACCTGATGATCCACGCCGCGGTCGAGGTGTGCCGCCCCGGCGACCTGCTCGTGGTGACCACGACCTCCCCGTCCACCGACGGCATGTTCGGCGACCTGCTGGCCACCTCGCTCGTCGCGCGCGGCGTCGTCGGCCTGGTCATCGACGCCGGGGTACGCGACATCGCGTCGCTGCGCGGCATGGAGTTCCCGGTCTGGTCCCGGGCGGTGCACGCCCAGGGCACGGTGAAGGCCAGCCCGGGCTCGGTCAACGTGCCCGTGGTGGCCGCCGGTCAGCTGGTCCGGCCGGGCGACATCGTGATCGCCGACGACGACGGCGTGTGCGTGCTGCCCGCCGCGCGCGGCGCCACCGTGGCCACCGCGGCCGCCGACCGCATCGCCAACGAGGCGGCCAAGCGCGAGAAGCTGGCCGCCGGCACCCTCGGCGTCGACATGTACAACCTCCGGCCGCTCCTGGCCGACCTGGGCGTCGAGTACGTCGACCGCCTCCCGGACGACCGGCAGTGACCGCACCCGCCGACGGCATACCCTGCATGCAGATGCGCGGCGGGACCTCCAAGGGCGCCTATTTCCTCGCCCGCGACCTGCCGCGCGATCCCGCCGCCCGCGACGACCTGCTGCTGCGGATCATGGGCGCACCGGACGAGCGGCAGATCGACGGCCTCGGCGGCGGGCACCCACTGACCAGCAAAGTCGCCGTGGTCGCGCCGTCGGACGACCCGGACGCCGACGTCGACTACCTCTTTCTCCAGGTCGTACCCGACCGGCCGATCGTCACCGACGCCCAGACCTGCGGCAACCTGCTGGCCGGGGTCGGTCCGTTCGCCATCGAGCGCGGCCTGGTCCGGCCGGCCGGCGACAGCACCGAGGTCCGGATCCGGATGATGAACCCGTCGGTCGCCTTCGCCCGGGCCCGCGTCCGGACGACCGGTGGCCGGGTCCGCTACGACGGCGACACGGTCATGGCCGGCACGCCGTTCCCGGCCGCGCCGATCGACCTGACCTTTCCCGGCGGTGACACGCTCTTCCCGACCGGGCGGCTGACCGATCGGCTGGCCGGGTTCGACGTGACCTGTGTGGACGGCGGGATGCCGGTGGTGCTGGCCCGTGCGACCGACCTCGGCCTGGCCGGTGACGAGCCGCCATCCGCCCTGGAGGACGACGCCGGCCTGCGGGAACGGGTCGAGGCGCTGCGCCTGGCGGCCGGGTTCGCGATGGGCCTGGGTGACGTGGCCGAGGCGACCGTACCCAAGATCAGCATCGTCTCGGCGCCCCGGAACGGTGGCACGATCGCCACGCGCACGTTCATTCCGCACCGGGTGCACACCGCGATCGGGGTGCTTGGGGCGGTCTCGGTCGCGGCCGCCGTCCGTACGCCCGGAACCATCGCTTCCGCCGACGGCGCCGGCCCGGTGCGGATCGAGCACCCCACCGGGACCTTCGAGGTGGCGGTCGAGCTCGACGGCCACCGGCTGCGGGAGAGCTCGGTCGTCCGTACCGCGCGGAAGCTGTCCGACGGCCTGGTCTGGCCCCGACCCGTGGGGGAAGCCGCATGACCCTGACCCACGATCCCGATCGGCGCCGGGACATCGCCCACGTCGGACCGGTCGAGCTCTACACCCCGGCGCTCGAGAAGTCCCGCGACTTCTTCGTCGACCAGTTGGCCCTGCGCGAGGTGCACCGCGACGCGGAGTCCGTCTACCTGCACACCTGGGACGACTACCAGTCGTGGACGCTGCGCCTGATCCAGCGCGACCGGGCCGGCGTCGGGCGTACCTATCTGCGCGCCGCGAGCCCCGAAGCCCTGGACCGGGCGGCCGCCCTGATCGGCACCACCCGCGTGGCCGACGACGTGCGCGGCCTCGGCCCGGTGCATCTGTTCGCCGACCCCGACGGTCACGAGCTCGGTCTCTACTACGACGTCGACTGGTACGCCGCGGACGACGCCGACCGCCCGGCCCTGAAGAACCAGGCCGCCGCCTATCCCGGCCGCGGCGCCAACGTCCGCCGCCTCGACCACGTCAACTACCTCACCGCCGACGTCCCCGCGACCGTGGCGTTCCTGAGCGACGTGCTGGGCGCCCGCTGCACCGAGCAGATCGTCAAGGACGACGGCAGCCCGCAGGCCGTCTGGTATTCGGTCGGCCAGAAGACCTACGACCTGGTCTACACCGAGGACTGGACCGGCAGCCGGGGCCGCCTGCATCACATCGCGTTCGCCACCGACACCCGCGAGGAGATCCTGCGCGCCGCCGACGTCTGTCTCGACGCGGGCGTACACATCGAGACCGGCCCGCACAAGCACGCGATTCAACAGACCTTCTTCCTGTACGTCTGGGAGCCCGGCGGAAACCGCATAGAACTGTGCAACGCTGGCGCCCGCCTGATCCTGGCGCCGGACTGGAAGACCATCAGCTGGACCGCCGCCGAACGCGCCAAGGGCCAGGCGTGGGGCTTGAAGACGATCGAGACCTTCCACACCCACGGCACCCCGGTCGTCCCGTGACAGCGCGGATCGCGGTCCTCGGGCTCGGTGAAGCCGGCTCGGAGATCGCCCGGGACCTGGCCGGCGCCGGCGCCTCCGTGCGCGGGTTCGACCCGGCGGTGGCCCCGCCGCCCGGGGTCGAGGCGCGAGCGAGCGACGCCGACGCGGTCCGGGACGCCGAACTAGTGCTGAGTGTGAACAGTTCCCACGACGCGATCCCGGCGTTGGAGGCGTCACTCGACGCGTTGCGGCCGGGCACGATCTGGGCCGATCTCAACACCGCCGCCCCCGATGTGAAGGCCGCGCTGGAGGCCATGGCCGCGCCCCGAACGGTCACCGTCGTCGACGTCGCGCTGATGTCGCCCGTACCCGGGAAGGGTTTGCGCACCCCGATGTTGATCTCGGGGGCCGCGGCCCGGGAGTTCTCCGAGCTCCTGACGCCGCTTGGAGCGCGGGTGAGCATCCAGGACGGGCCGGCCGGAGCCGCGATCGGGCGCAAGCTGCTGCGCAGTGTGTTCTACAAGGGACTCGCCGCCGCGGTGGTCGAGGCGCTGGCCGCGGCCGAGGCGGCCGGATGCGCCGACTGGTTGCGCGGGAACATCGCCGACGAGCTGGCCGGATTCGACCAGCACACGATCGAGCGGCTGGTCGACGGCACGCATCGGCACGCCCGGCGCCGGGCCGACGAGATGGCCGCGGCCACCGAACAGCTGCGGTCACTCGGTGTCGAACCACGTATCGCGAGCGCGGCGCGTGACCTGCTGGACGAGCTCAAGGACGGGCAATGATCATCGACTGCCACGGGCACTACACGACCGCCCCGGAGGCACACACCGCCTGGCGTACGGCCCAGCAGAACGCCTTCCGCGACGGGGTCACGCCGCCGGCCTACCCGGACATCCCGGACGACGAGATCCGCGCCTCGATCGAGGGCAGCCAGCTGCGCCTGATGGACGAGCGCGGCATCGACCTGACGATCTTCTCGCCGCGCGCCTCAGCCATGGGGCATCACTTCGGCGACGAATCGGTCAGCCGGGCCTGGACCGAGGCCAGCAACGACCTGATCGCGCGGGTGATCAAGCTGTTCCCGACCCGGTTCGCGGGCGTGTGCCAGTTGCCGCAGTCCCCGGGCGTACCCATCGCCCGGTCGGTCCCGGAACTGCGCCGCTGCGTCGAGGAACTGGGCTTCGTCGGGTGCAATCTGAACCCCGACCCGAGCGGTGGCCACTGGACGGCGGCGCCGCTGACCGACGAGAGCTGGTTCCCGCTCTACGAGGCCATGGTCGAGCTCGACGTGCCGGCGATGGTGCATGTGTCGGCGGTGACCAACGACAATTTCCACGCCACCGGGTCGCATTACCTGAACGCCGACACGACGGCCTTCATGCAGTTCCTGCAGTCCGACCTGTTCGAGCGCTTCCCCGGGCTCCGGTTCGTCATTCCGCACGGCGGCGGAGCGGTGCCCTACCACTGGGGGCGGTTCCGCGGGCTGGCCGACATGCTCGACCGGCCGCCGCTGACCTCGCTGCTCGGCAACGTCTTCTTCGACACCTGCGTCTACCACCAGCCCGGCATCGACCTGCTGTTCTCGGTCATCGACGTGGACAACATCCTGTTCGGCTCGGAAATGGTCGGTGCGGTACGCGGAATCGACCCGACCACCGGCCACCACTTCGACGACACCCGGCGCTATGTGTCGTCGCTGGACCTGCCTCCCGGCGCGCTGGAGAAGGTCTACTCGTCGAATGCGCGCCGCGTTTATCCCCGGCTCGTGTGAAGGCGGCCCGGATGCCGCACTGGCCACCACTGGATCAGTGCTGAAACGTGCAAGTTCTGCGTGGCGGCTCTGTACGGATGCGGGTGTTGCCTCGATCACAGCTTCCTCATAGGATCGAAGAACGTCACTTTGAACGTTTCAATTCGACGCTCTCGCCACCGAGAGGGGAACCCCATGACGGGTCGCTCAACCCTGCGCAGATTGTCCCTTCTAGCCACCGCCGCCCTGTCCTCCGTGCTGGTCGCCGCGCCCGCCCAGGCGACCATCACCACCCCGGTCGACCTCACCAACGCCCACTGGATCTGGTACCCGGAAGGCGACCCCACCGTCGACGCGCCGGTCGCCACCCGCTACCTGCGGCGCACCTTCACCGCGCCGGCCGGCCCCTACACCGACGCCCAGCTGGTCGTCACCGGCGACGACACGGTCGACGTCTGGCTCAACGGCACCTGGCTCACCGGCTCGCCCCGCGGCACCGACGCCTGGCACACCGCGATCTACACCGATCTCGCCGGCTCCCTGATGGCCGGCGCGAACACCCTGGTGATCGCCGCGCGCAACAACGGCGGCCCGGCCGGCGTGGTCGGCAAGGTCCGGATCAACGACCAGGAGTTCGTCACCGACGGGCAGTGGCAGGCCGGTCAGGCCGTCGACGAGAAGCTGGCCGGCACCTTCGTCGGGGCGCGCGACCTCGGAACGTACGGCATCGGGCCCTGGCGCACCGTCGTACGCCCCAACCCCACCACCGCCTCACCCGTCACCGTTACCGGGCTGACCACCGAACGCCGTACCGACCCGATCGGCGTCGACGTGCCACAGCCCCGCCTCGGCTGGCGGCTGGCCAGCGGCGACAAAGGCCAGACCCAGGCCCGCTACCAGGTGCAGGTCGGCCGGGCCAAGGACGACGACGTCTGGGACAGCGGCATCGTGCCCGGCAGCCAGTCGTCCGACGTGGCCTATCGGGGTCCGGCGCTGGCCGCCAACACCGGCTACCACTGGCGGGTGCGGATCTGGGACGGCCAGGGCCGGCCGACCCCGTGGAGCGCGAGCGCCCGCTTCGACACCGGGCTGACCGGCGGCTGGACGGCGAGCTTCATCGGCCGGCCGGGCACCGCCAACGTCACCGGCGCCTCGTGGATCTGGTATCCCGAGGGCGATCCGGCGGTCGAAGTGCCGGCCGGGACGCGCTACTTCCGGCGTACGTTCACCGTGCCCGCCGCCACGCGCGCGACCCTGGCCGTGACCGGCGACGACACCGCCGACGTGTGGGTCAACGGCCGGGCCGTGACCAGCTCACCCCGGGTCACCGACTCGTGGAAGCGGGCTCAGACGGCCGAGGTGCCGCTGGTCGCCGGGACGAACACCGTCGCGGTCAGCGCCACCAACACCTCCGCCGGGCCGGCCGGGCTGCTCCTCAAGTTCGGCGACGTCGTCAGCGACGGCTCGTGGAAGGCGTCCACCACCGGGCCGTCCGGCTGGGAGCAGCCGGGCTTCAACGACAGCGCATGGCCGGCGGCGAAGGTGACCGCGGCCAACGGCGGAGGTCCGTGGGGTACGCAGGTGGCGGTGCCGAACGCGTCCCCGTACCTGCGCAAAGGTTTTGACGTGGCCAAACCGGTGGCCCGGGCACGGCTCTTCACCACGGCGCTCGGACTGCACGACACCTACCTCAACGGTGCCCGTGTCGGCGTCGAGCGGCTCGACCCGGGCTGGACCGACTACACGAAGCGGCTGCAATATCGCGGCTACGACGTGACGAGCGCCCTCCGCCAGGGACGGAACGCGCTCGGCGCCGTCCTCGGGAACGGCTGGTACAGCGGCAACATCGGGTTCGCGGGCAGCCAGCGGTACGGCACGTCGCCCTGGTACTCGGCCCAGCTGATCATCGAGTACGCCGACGGCACGTCGGCCACGGTCAGCAGCGACGCGTCGTGGCGGACCGCGACCGCCGACATCCGGGCCGACGACCTGTACGCGGGCGAGGACCAGGACGCACGGCTGGCCAACGCCGGCTGGAACACGCCCGGCTTCGACGACGCCTCCTGGGCGCCGGTCACCGTGTCCACGGCGGCCAGGCCCCGGCTGGTCGCGGCGGTCGATCCCGGTGTGGCCGTACAGCAGGAATTGACGCCGCGCGCCATCACCCAGCCCAAGCCCGGCGTCTACGTCCTCGACCTCGGGCAGAACTTCACAGGCTGGGACCGGCTGCGGGTACGCGGACCAGCCGGCACCCGCGTGACAGTGCGGCACGCCGAGATCCTGAACGCCGACGGCACCCTCTACACCGCCAACCTGCGTGCGGCCCAGGCCACCGACACGTTCACGCTGGCCGGCACCGGCGCCGACGAGGTGTTCGAGCCCCGCTTCACCGTGCACGGCTACCGCTACGTGGAACTGACCGGCCTGCCCACCGCGCCGACCACCGCCACCCTGACCGGGCTGGCGGCGTGGACCGCGGGCACCGCCACCGGCACCTTCACCACCTCGGATCCGCTGGTCAACCAGCTCCAGCACAACATTCTGTGGGGCGCCCGCTCGAACATGCTGTCGATCCCGACCGACTGCCCGCAACGCGACGAGCGGCTCGGCTGGACCGGCGACATCGCGGCGTTCGCGGCCACCTCGACATTCAATTTCGATGCGTACGGGCTCCTGGACAAATTCGCCGACGACCTGACCGACGCCCAGCGCGCGGACGGGGCGTTCACCGACGTCGCACCGGCCGTCATCGACGGGGCGGGCAAGGCCGGCTGGGGCGACGCCGGCGTGATCGTGCCCTACCAGACCTGGCAGCGTTACGGCGACCTGCGCGTGGTCGACGAGCACTATCCGGCGATGGTGCGCTGGGTCGAATATCTGCGCTCCACGGCCGGCGCCGACCTGATCCGCGACCACGAGACGTTCGGCGACTGGCTCAACGTCGACGACGGCACCGCCAACGACCTGACCAGCACCGCCTACTTCGGCTGGTCGACCCGGCTGGTGGCACGGATGGCGGCGGCGACCGGCCGCACCGCCGACGCCACCCGGTACGCGCAGCTGGCCGACCAGATCGCGGCCGCGTTCACCACCCGCTTCGTCCGCGCCGACGGCACCGTCGGGAGCAACAGCCAGACCGGGTACGTGCTGGCGCTGGCCTTCGGCCTGGTGCCCGCCGACCGCGTCCAGGCCGTGTCCGACCGGCTGGCGGCCAAGGTGGCGTCCCGCGGCGGCCACCTGTCGGTCGGCTTCATGGGCGTCGAGAACCTGCTGCCGGTCCTGGCCGAACACGGTCACCTGGACACCGCCTACCAGGTGCTGCAGCAGCCCGACTACCCCGGCTGGGGCTACATGAACAGCCGCGGAGCGACCACGATCTGGGAGCGCTGGGACGGCATCCGCACCGACGGGACGCTGCAGGACCCCGGCATGAACTCGTTCAACCACTATGGACTGGGCTCGGTCGGCGACTGGCTCTATCGCACGGTCGGCGGGGTGGCGCCGCAATCGCCCGGGTACCAGCGCATCCTGGTCGCGCCGCGCCCCGGCGGCAGCCTCACGACGGCGACGTCGGACCTGACCACGGCCTACGGCCGCACGGCGAGCTCGTGGTCCAGGTCGGGTAGCACGCTCACGCTGAGCGTGACAATCCCACCCAACACCACGGCCACGGTACGCGTCCCCGCCACCAACGTGACCCCGCCGGCCGAGGCCGTGTCACTGGGCGGCTCGTCCTACGCCCTGCCCTCCGGCACCTACACCTTCACCACCCCGGCCTGACCGCACGACCCGGCACCGCCGCCGGACCCACCGCACGGCCCGACCCACCACCAGACCAGCCGCGCGACCCGGCCTCACCGCCGGACCCATCGCACGGCCCGACCCCACCAGCGCATCAGCCGCGCGTGTTTGGCTGAGGCGCCGGACCCATCGCACGGCCCGACCCCACCAGCGCATCAGCCGCGCGCGTTTGGCTGAGGCGCCGGACCAGCCGCGCGTCCCGGGCTCCCCGGGGCGCGCGGCGGCGGCCGGGGCGCGGTCAGGTCAGGACCAGCGCCTCAGCCGTGGCCGGTTGCCCGATGGTGGTGTCATCGGCCGGTGAGCCGAGGTTCTCGGACGCCGCGCCGGGCTCGCGACCACGCCGCCCCCCAACGCCGACGCGGCCATCACCGTCAGAACACGTGTGTGCACACGCATGCCATGCCTCCCCGTGAATCTTGCCGCGGAGGAGCATTGCACAGGCGTACGACAAAATCTGTCCTTGACCGTCAGCCGGCGTGACTGCCCCATTCGACCGGCACGACACCGGCGATGACCAGGGCGATCCCGGCGACCATGGTGCGGGTCAGCCTGCTCACGGCGTACCCGTGGAATGGTCTGTCGAATCCAGCGTGGCCTGCGGCTCGTCGTGCATGGCCGCCTCCATCCGGACGGAAATTACCTTCCGGCGCTGAGGTATTCAACGCGCCGGTGGCGGGTACCACCAGGTCATGGCGCGACCGATCTGGACCGGAGCAATCACCTTTGGGCTGGTTTCCGTGCCGGTGGCGATGTATTCGGCCACCCACGAGCACGAGGTGTCCTTCCACCAGTACGAGAAGGGCACCAGCGACCGCATCCGCTACCAGCGGGTCAACGAGCGCACCGGCAAGGAGGTCGACTTCGGCGACATCGCCAAGGGCACCGACGTCGGCGGCGGCAAGCTGGTTCTGCTCGAGCAGGAGGAACTCGACTCGGTGGCGCCCGGCCGGTCCAAGAGCCTCGACCTGCACGCCTTCGTCGACCTGGCCGAGATCGACCCGATCTTCTACCAGAAGAGCTACTTCCTGGCCCCCGGCAGCGAGGAGACGGCCAAGACGTACGCGCTGCTCCGCGACGCCATGGCCAAGGTCGGCCGGGCCGCGATCGGGACGCTGGTGATGCGCGGCAAGGAGTATCTGGCCGCGATCCGCCCCGACGGCAAGCTGCTCGTGCTGGAGACGATGTACTTCGCCGACGAGGTACGCGATGCCGAGGACGAGTTGGGCGGCCTGCCCAGAGCGACGGCGAAGCCGGCCGAGATGAAAATGGCCGTGCAACTCATCGAGTCGATGGCCGCGAAGTGGAAGCCGGCCGACTACCGCGACAGCTACACCGACCGGGTCAACGCCCTGATCGACGAGAAGAAGAAGGGCAAAGAGGTCACGGTGTCCGAGCCGGCGCCCGAAGCCACTGACGTCACCGACCTGATGGAGGCGTTGCGGGCCAGCGTCGACCGGGCCAAGTCCCGCCGCCGCGGCTCATCCAACTCGGCCACCGCCACGAAGACGCCGGCGAAAAAGGCCTCCTCGGCCAAGAAAGCGGCGCCGGCCAAGAAGGCATCCGCGAAGAAGACGACAGCCAAGAAGAAGGCTGCTTAGCAATCCAGCAGGAGTTCCGTTGACGGCTGATCGCGGTCAGGGACGGATCGTCGACGCGGCGATTCGAGCCAGGCTGTCGACCCAGCTCTGGTGTGCACGGCGCATCCTGCGGGCGTGCACCGGCCGCACCACAGCCGGTACAAGGCCGCGCTGGGTCTCCTCCGTTCGAATGTCGGTTCCGCCGTCGGGCCGGGGCGTGAGAATCCAGGCGTGGTGGCCTCGCGCGCCCATACCCCGGCCCGTCCAGGCCAGGCGTTCGAACGGCTCGTACTCGGTGATCTCGGTGGTCACCCGTGTTCCGAAGGTCACCCAGGAGAAGCGGGTGCCGAGTTCCACCTCCGGCCAGCTTCCGGCGAGGTGGCGTACATCGTGGACGTTGCCGTAATACGACTCCCACCTTGTGGGATTCGCCAGCCAGGACCAGACGGCCGAGGCCGGGGCGGTGCTGCGAGCGAGGTTGACCTCGTGAATGGCCGCGCCCCGAGGATCGTGCCCGGCCGGCCAGCGGATGTCGGTCACGAGTCGCTCCGGGGCAGCAGCGGGCGCCCCGTCACGTCACCGAAGCGGGTGATCGTGGGGCTTTCGGCGACGGCGGGGCGGATGGTTTCGACGAAGGCGGCGAACGCGGGGGAGCCCAGATGGGCCTGCAGCGCCTCGTCCGAAGCCCACTCCTCGACCAGCACCAGAGTGTTGGGGTCGCCGACATCCTGCGCGCAGTGATAGCTCAGGCAGCCCGGCTCGGCCCGGCTGGCCTCGCTCATCCGGGCCGCCGCGGTCAGGACCGTCGTCAGACTTCCCGGCTGGACGCGTACGAAACCGTGCACCAACGCGGTCATGGTCGACCCTCCGCTCCAAAAACGTTCAATGGTTGAATGATGTCACGGCTAACGTATACCCGGACCGGATATCGTGCAACGCATGAACGATGCCAACGCAGTCGGATCACAGGACGCTGCCGGCGGCCCGACCATCGCCGAGGGGGTCGCCGCCCGGCCCGCGCTACTCCTGGCCCACGTGGGCAGCGCCCTCGAAGCCGCCGCCGACGACTGGCTGGCCCCGAGCGGACTCAGCGGCCGTGACTACGCGGTGCTCGCCATCCTCACCACCGACGCCCCCGACACCCAGCACGAACTCGCTCGCCTGCTCGGAAAAGCCCCCGGCATCGCCGTCATCGCGGTCGACCGCCTCGAGGCCGCCGGTCTGGTGGAACGGCGCCGTGATCCGGCCGACCGCCGCCGGAGCCGGGTCGAGGCCACGCCGGCCGGACGCAAGGCCTTACGCAAAGCGGATCAACTGTCGGCCGACGGCCTGGGCCGCCTGTTCCCCGGGCTCGACACCAGTCACCGTGACACGCTCTGGCAGTTGCTCGCCGACGGCATCGCCCGCCCGCCACGGCCGTGAGGACACCTGGAGCCGGCACGACGCGTCGGTGACGTCATCGCCTGGTCCACCTTCCGGCGCAACTAAGACTCGGCGACGAGCCTGAACGACGCTCAACGGCTTGACTTTTGTCAACAGTCTTGTAAACAATCCCGGAATGGCGCGCACCAACGCCGCAGCGCCCGAGGACGCCTACGAGCGGCTGCGCTCGCAGATCGTCACCGGCACCCTGATGCCGAACGAACGCCTGGTCGAGATCGACCTGGCCGACCGGCTGGGCGTCGGCCGGGCGGCGATCCGCACCTTTCTCACCCGCCTGGAACAGGAAGGGCTGGTGGTCCGCGAGCCCAACCGCGGCGCGCGGGTCCGGATGGTGACCGAGGCCGAGGCGATCGAGATCACCCAGACCCGGATGATGCTGGAGGCGCTCGTCGCCCGGGAGGCCGCGACCCGGGCCACCCGCGACGAGGTCGCCGAGATGCGCGCGATCCTGGCCGAGATGGAGCAGCGGCTGAACGCCGGCGAACTGCTGCTCTACTCCGACGGCAACGCCCGGCTGCACGCGGTGATCCTGCGCGCCTCCCGGCACGCCACCGCCGCCCGGCTGATCTCCAGCCTCAAGGCTCAGACGGTCCGCTTCCAGTACCGCACGGTGCTGGTGCCGGGGCGGCCGCGGCATTCGTACGCCGAACACACCGCTATCGTCGACGCGATCGACGCCGGTGACGCCGACGCCGCCGAGGCGGCCATGCGCACCCATCTGTCCCATGTGACCACCACGCTGCGCGAGTCCCACGCCCAGCAGTAGGGAGAGCCGTGCCGTCCGAAGCAGCGCGCCAGATCGTCGCCGGCGCCTACGACACCCATGTGCACGTCGCCCCGGACGTGATGAAACGCCTGGTGGACGACGTCACGCTGGCCCGGCGCTGCGCCGAGACCGGGCTGGCCGGCTTCGTGCTCAAGTCGCATTACGTGCCGACGGCCGAGCGCGCCGAGGTGGTCCGGGGCACGGTTCCCGGCGTCGACGTGCTCGGGGCGATCACCCTGAACGCGTCGGTCGGCGGCCTCAACCCGGTGGCGGTGGAGATCGCCGGCCGGCAGGGCGCCCGAGTGGTGTGGCTGCCCACGGTGGACTGCCGCAACCAGCGGGAGAGCCGGGCGCGGGCCCCCGAGGGCGCGGTACCGCCGATGTGGGCGCAGCTCCAGGACGACCTGGCCGAACAGGGCATCATGGCGCCGGCGATCGACGTGGTCGACGAGTCGGGCCGGGTGGTGCCCGCGCTACGGCAGGTGCTGACCCTGATCGCCAAGCACGACATGGTCCTGGCCACCGGGCACCTCTCCGGCGCCGAGATCAAGGCGACCGTGGAGGCGGCGGCGGAGGCGGGCGTACGCCGGATCGTGGTCACCCACCCCGAATTCACCTCGCAGCGCGTACCCGTGGACGCCCAGCGCGAACTGGCCGAGCACGGCGCGCTGATGGAACGCTGCTTCACCACCCCGCACAGCGGCAAGATCTCCTGGGAGGAGTGGTACGCCCACATCCGGGCGGTCGGCCCCGAGCACTCGGTGCTGTCGAGCGATCTCGGTCAGCCGTTCAACCCGCCGGTCGAGGACGGGCTGGCCCTGCTCGCCGACCGCCTCCTGGCCAACGGCTTCACCGAGGACGAGGTACACACCATGTCCGTGGTGAACAGCCGCCGCCTGGCGGTGGTCGGCGAGTAAACGCCGGTGCGGGTCAGCGCGTCCAGGTACGCCGGGACGTGCTGACCACGTTGCCGGCCTTGTCGACCGCGTAGAACGCCACCTGGAACGACTGGCCGTACTTGGTGGCGTCGAGGTTGAGGTTGTAGGGCGCCTTCGAGTCGGTGAGCACGGTCGTGCCGTTGACCCGGAGCTCGACGCGCTGGATGCCGTTCTTGTCGGTGGCCGTCATCGACGTGTTGACCGTGGCCGGCACCTTGGCGTTGTTGCCCGGGGCGGTCACCGAGGTGATCGTGGCCAGCGTGTTGTCGACGATGACCTGGCGACGGTACGAGGACAGGTTGCCGGCGCTGTCGCGGACCATCCAGTCCCAGTAGGCGAGGCCGTCGCGGCCCAGCGACACCGGGACCGAGAACGTGTCACCGTTGCGCACGCCCTCGCCGCTCCGCGGCACGCCGAGGTAGGCGCCGTCCAGCCCGGCCGGGTCGGTCGCGGTGACCGTGCTGGTCAGGCTGGTGCCGCGGACCACGGCGAGCTCGGCCGGGGTGACCTGGGTGATCGTCGGGCCGTTGGCGTCGATCTGGACCGAGAACCTCTCGATCGTCTCGTTGCCCCACGGGTCCCAGGCGCGGATCTCCATCGGGACGGAGCGGATCTGGGTGCCGAAGTCGTACTGGACGGAGACGCCGTTGCTCCGCAGCGCACCGTCGATGTACCACTCCATCCGGTTGACGCTGGAGGGGTCCTCGACGCTCACCCCGAGCGTCTGCACACCGGGCTGGACGAACGGCGGCCGCTTGAGCCGGATGACGGGACCCTCGGTGTCGACCAGGTAGCTGGCCTCGTACACCGGGGAGACGTTGCCGACCTTGTCGGTGGCCCGGAAGTTGACCCGGCCGTCGTGGCCGGTGAAGTCGAAGTGGAACACCCACGGCTTCGCGGTCAGGCGGCCCAGCTGGGTGCCGTCGTCCGGATCGGTCATCACGATCTCGGCCGTGTCGGCGTCCGGGGTGATCCAGATGTCGGTCTGGCCGTGGACCGGGCTGCCGTCGATCGGGTCCCGGAAGGTCAGCTTCGGTGCCTTGCCGTCGACGTGCACCCGGGTGGACTTGATCTCGCTGCTCTGGCCGGCCTCGTTGATGGCGCGCAGCTCGACGTTCACGTCCTGGCCGTCGAGGTGGGCCGGGAACTCGGCGCGGAGGGCGCCGTTGGGCCACGGCAGCATCGCCGAGTACCAGGCCGGCACCACGACCTGCACCTTGACGGCGTCATCGCTGATCACCGGAGTGAAGTCCTTGACCAGGCCGACGGTCTCGCCGTCGGTGAGACCGGTCGAGCTGATCACCGGCACGTCGGCGGCAGCGGCCGGTGCGGCGGCGCCGGCGACGATCAGGCCGGCCGTGACAACGATGGTGGCGAATCCCCGTATTTTCACGAGCATGAATGATACGGCACCGTTCCATCGAACGTCGACGGCGCCGATTCAAACTCAAAACCAAGTTCCAGGGCCGGTCGTAGCTGGGTGGGTGCGACATCGGTTTACTGTTTTCGGAAGCTTTGGGCCGCCGAACCGTTGCAGGGGTATTGCACCAATTGGACGCTGTCGTTGGCGGAGGCACCGGGGACGTCGAGGCATTTGCCGCTGTTGCGGTTGACGAAATGGTAGGTGCCGGCGGGCTCGGCGACCGGCTGCCACTGCTGGTTGGCGCCGCCGCTGTAGGACCAGGTCTGGATCGGGGCGTTGTCGGCGGTGGAGACGTCCTTCACGTCCAGGACCTGGGCGCTGTTGCCGCGGTTGTTGATGCGCACGTAGCCGTTGGTCGTCGGGACCAGTTGGTATTGCTGAGCGGCGGTGCCGTTGCAGGTGTATTGCTGGATCGCGGTGCCGTTGACCGTGCCGGCGGCGCGCGCGTCGACGCACTTGCCGCTGTTCACGTTGGTGAGCGACGTCCACGGGTTGGGGTCGGGGTTGTCGTTCGTGGCGCCGGCCAGCCACTTGATGCCGTTGACCAGCCACTGGTTCTGCTGCGCGCTGGCGAATGTGGACGACAGCCGGGTGTTGGTGTCGTAGTTCATCGCGTTGTGGCCGAAGTTGGCGTACAGCATCTTGTAGTTGCGGTTGGTCCACAGCAACGGATAGAAGCCGCTGCGCCACTGCTGGTTGGGGTCGGTGCCGACCGGGAAACTGGAGCTGTCGATCGACGCCAGGATGTCGATGTCCGGGTTCTGGCGCAGGTCACGGCTCCACGAGTACCACTCGCTGACCGAGCTCGGGAAGGTGGCGGGCAGCCCGGCCATGCTCGGGTGCGACGGGTCCTCCACGCGCAGCGTCTCGGCCGTCGGGCCCCACGTGTTGGTGGCGAAGTTCCCCGAGCCCAGGAACGTGTTGTAGTACCAGCTCCAGCCGTTGGCGTCGTCGGTCCACGCGCTCACGTGGAAGCCCATCCAGGCGCCGCCGTTCTGCATGTACTGCTGGAACGCGGCCCGCCGGTCGGCCGGCGGACCGTCGTCCAGAAACATGATCACCTTGTAACCGGCCAGGCCGGACGTGCTCAGCCGGCTCCAGTCGGTGGTGGCCTCCCAGGTGAAGCCGTTGGCCGCACCGAGGCGGGGGAACTGCTCCCGGGCCTCCTTGTCGAAGTCGATGTGGGCGGCGTCCCAGGTTCCGTTGTAGAACGCCAGCACTTTGAACGGGTCGGCGGCGGCTGCGGCGGGGACCGCGGTGCCGGCCACGAGCAGCAACGCCACGGCGAGGGCTCGGAGAAGCAGTTTGGGGGACATGGCATTCATCATTGAACGTCGATGTCTGCCATCACAAGGGTGATTGTTAAGTTATTTTCCAGTCGCTGCGGAGGCAGTGCGCCGACGGGTCGACCGCCTGCATGATGCGGCGGCTGACCTCGCCCAGATGGCGCCGTTGCGGCCTGGTCAGCGGGTCGAAGATCAGGTTGCGAACGGTCTCGACGTGCCCCGGCGCGGCCGCCTCGACCCTCTCGAACCCGTCATCGGTCAGGATCGCGAGCGTGTAGCGCCCATCCGACGGATCCGGTTCGCGGCGCACGCACCCGCGCTTCTCCATCCGCGAGATCACCTGCGACAGCCGGGGCAACGACCCGTCGGCGATCATGGCCAGCTCGCTCATCCGCAGGGTCCGCTCCGGCTGCATCGACAGGACCGAGAGCACCAGATATTCGAACAGCGTGAGGCCGGCGTCGGCCTGCAGCTGAGCCTCCAGCGCCTGCGGCAGCCGGGTCAGCACCGAGGCCACCGTGATCCAGGTCTGCCGCTCCTCGTCATCCAGCCAACGCGGTTCCACGCCGTCCAATCTAGCTCACCTTTTTACTTGCACCGTTAACTCGATGGGCGCTAGATTCACTTCACGCGTTAAGTCATACCGGCCCCTGGGGGAGTCATGAACGTCGTTCTGTGGGTCATCGCGGCAGTGCTCGCGGTGGCGTTCGCCGGCTCCGGCCTGATGAAGATCGTCCGGCCCAAGGAGCAGCTCAAAGCCACCGGCATGGGCTGGGTCGACGGCTACTCCGACGGCACGGTAAAGCTCATCGGCCTGGTCGACGTCCTCGGCGGCCTCGGGCTCGTGCTCCCCGCCCTGGTCGGTATCGCGCCCATCCTGGTCCCGATCGCCGCGGTCGGCCTGGTCATCCTGATGATCGGCGCGATCGTGACCCACGGGCGACGCGGCGAGACCCCGATGGTCATCGGCAACCTGGTCCTGCTGATTCTGGCGGCTGTGGTGGCCTGGGGCCGCTTCGGGCCGTACGCCTTCTAGCACGGAGCCGCCGGCTTCGTCCCCCGGCGCGGTCGCCTTCGCCGTGCTCGCAATCCGCGCCGCTGAGGACCGAACGGCAGACCGCCAACCTCGACCCGAGGTGGGCGCTTCCCGGCCTGCGATCGCCGCATGCGACCCGCGGGGTGCCGCGGGTCCACCGCACGAGGTGCAGTTGAAGCTCCAAAGACTGCGAGCTCCGCGCGACTGTGACGCCAGCAACCGGGCGACCGCCACGCCGCCGGCTGGACGAGACGGGACGAGGTGCGTCAGGGCCGGGCGGGCAGAATGGCGGCGTGAGTGCACCGACGCTGGTTGTGATTCGCGGCAACTCAGGCAGCGGCAAGACGACGACCGCCCGTGAGGTGCGTTCGCGCTATGGACGCGGGTGTGCGCTGGTCGAGCAGGATCAGTTGCGCCGGATTCTGCTGCGCGAGCATGACGAGCCCGGCGGTGTGGCGCCTGCCTTCATTGTCGCGACCGTGCGGACGGCGCTGGATCTCGGCTACCACGTCGTACTGGAAGGCATTCTGCATCGGGCCCGTTACGAGGCTGCGCTCGGCGAACTGCTGGCCGCGCATCCGGGGCCGCGGCTGGTCTGCTACTTCGACATCTCGTTCGAGGAGACCATGCGCCGGCACGGCATGCGCGGCGACTCCGGGTTCACCACCGCGGACATGCGGAGCTGGTATGTGGAACGCGACCTGTTGGGCGTACCCGATGAGCTTGTCCTTGACGAACGCAGCAGTCTGCCCGCGAACGTGGCGACGATCATGCGGGTGAGCGGGCTGGGTGGGCAGGCGCCGCGGACACCGTGCCCGACTCGGTGTCCGCGCTGCGCCGAGAAACTCTGAGCCGCCCGGGGCCACGCCGCAGCCGCGACCCGAGCCGCGCCTAATCCCACATGGCCATGGCCACGCCCAGCGCGCGGGTGTCGGGCACGGCGGCGGTCATGCGGCTGGTGACGTACGCGAACGTGGTCCGCGCCCGCAGGTCGATGAGCGCGAGCGAACCGCCGTTGCCGCCCCAGAACAGCATCTCGCCGTGCGGCAGGAAGTCGTTGCCCACCGCGAAGCCCAGCCCCCAGCGGATCGGCCAGCCGAGCACCAGGTCGCGGCCCTCGATCTGAACCTCCAGGGCCCGGCGGCGCCCGGCCTCGGAGATGACCCGGTCGGTGGTCATGGCGGTGTGCGCGACGGCGACCGAGCGGGCGTTGCCGTGGCCGTTGCCGGCCGGGATCTCGGCGGCACGCCAGGCCCGGGTACGTGTCACAGCCACGTCGATGGCCGGGTTGGTGGCCGCGTTCACCTGGATCTCGGTCTCGGTGAAGCCGTCGATCGGCCGGTCCGGGGCGATCAGGTCGGCGACCCGATGGTCCTCGGTGGCGGGCAGGCCGATGTGGAAGTCGGCGCCGAGCGGCTCGGCGATCTCCTCTCGGAACACCGTACCCAGGGTGCGGCCGGTGATCCGGCGGATGATCTCGCCGATCAGGAAGCCGTGCGTGACGACGTGGTAGCCGGACGCCGTGCCGGGCGCCCACCACGGCTCCTGGGCCGCCAGCAGCGAGGTGGCCTTCTCCCAGTCGTACAGATCGGTGACGGTCAGCGGCTCGCGCCAGCCGGACAGCCCGGACGAGTGGCTCAGCACCTGGGCCACTGTCACGTCCTGCTTGCCGGCGGCGGCGAACTCCGGCCAGTATTTCGCGACCGGCGCGGCGAAATCGAGCTCACCTCGGTCGGCGACGAGCAGGGCGGTCACCGCGGCCATGGTTTTGGTGGTCGAGTAGACGTTGACGATCGTGTCCCGGTCCCAGTCGCCGGCCCACGAGTCGACGACCGGTTCGCCGTCGACCGTCACGCAGACGGCGGCGCCGCCGTCCTCGACAGTGGCCTTCATCGCTTGTTCGACGCGTTCGCGCATGGCGACAGTCCTAACATCGCCGCCCGAGAACGGCGACCGAAATACAGTGTGGCCATGAGCCCTGCCCGCTATGACGCCGGAGCACCGCCGGACCGGCCGGAGCGGGCTCAAGCTGCCCGCGGTGTCGCTCGGCCTGTGCCACAACTTCGGCGGTGACAAGCCGCTGGAGACCCAACGGGCCATTCTGCGCCGAGCCTTCGTCTGATACGTCAACCTGTGGTCCCGCTCCAGCGACGCGTAAACGCGGACGCCGAGGATCAGCGGGCCGGGTAGCGGCGGGCCGAGTCGGCCAGCTTCTCCAGTGCGCCTTCGACCAGGTCGATGCCGAGGACGTCGGCCAGGCGGACGAGATAGATCGTGACGTCGCCGATCTCCGCGCGTACCCTCGGGCCAAGGTCTTCGTCGGCCATCACGGCCGCGGACTGCTCCGGCGTGAGCCACTGCAGTTCCGCGAGGAGTTCACCCACCTCTCCGGCCAGCGCCATGGCCAGGTTCTTGGGCGTGTGGAACTGTTCCCAGTCACGCTCCTGCGCGAAGGCGCGGACGCGGTCGGTGAGTTCGGCGAGCGAGGACATCAATTTCTCCCAGGGAGCGCGATTGACCAACGAGAACGCCGTGAAACTGGCGGTACTCATCGACGCCGACAATGCCCAGCCGGGGATCGTCGAAGCGTTGCTCGCAGAGATCGCCAAGTACGGCACGGCACACGTCAAACGAGCGTACGGGGACTGGACCGGTCCCAGTCTCAAGGGCTGGAAGGACCAGTTGCTGGCCCAGTCGATCCAGCCGATGCAGCAGTTCGCGTACACGCATCGGAAGAACTCGACCGACTCGGCGATGATCATCGACGCGATGGATCTGCTGTATTCCGAGCGGTTCGACGGATTCTGCATCATCTCCAGCGACAGCGACTTCACTCGCCTCGCCTCCCGCATCCGGGAGTCCGGCCTGATCGTGTACGGGTTCGGCGAGCGCAAGACCCCCAAGGCCTTCGTCTCGGCCTGCGACAAGTTCGTCTACACCGAGAACCTGCAGGAGCCGCTGGCCGCCCCGGAGGAGCCGGAGCCGGCCCGGGTCAGCCCGGCGCTGGTGAAGCAGCTGCGCAGCGTGGTCGAGGCGGCTTCGGACGAGGACGGCTGGGCCATGCTCTCCCATGTCGGGCAGATCCTGACCAAGCAGGCCCCTGACTTCGACCCCCGTACCTACGGTTTCGGCAAGCTCAGCGATCTGATCACCGCGATCACGGTGCTGGACGTCGACCGTCGCGAGGCCGGCTCGGGGAAGCACGCGGTGATCTACGTCCGGGACCGGCGCCGCCGTACCGGGAAAAGCTAACGTGGCAGCATGAGCGAGCAGGTCACCAACTGGGCCGGCAACATCGTCTTCGCGGCCGAGCGCGTACGCCGGCCGTCGTCCGTGGCCGAGCTGCAGGAGCTGGTGGCCGGGGCCGGGCGGGTCCGGGTGCTGGGCAGCGGCCACTCGTTCAACCGCATCGCCGACACCACCGGCGACCTGGTCTCGCTGGCCGGCATGCCGCGTGTCATCGAGATCTCACCGGACCGGACGCAGGTCCGGGTCGACGGCGGCATCCGCTACGGCGATCTGCTGGCCGAGCTCAACGCGGCCGGGGTGGCGCTGCACAACACGGCGTCGCTGCCGCACATCTCGGTGGCCGGCGCGATCATGACGGCCACTCACGGTTCGGGCGAGTCCCATCAGAATCTGGCCGCCAAGGTGTCGTCGATCGAGCTGGTCCGCGCCGACGGCGAGCGGGTGGTGCTGCGGCGCGGCGAGCCTGGCTTCGCCGGCTCGGTCGTCGGCCTGGGCGCGCTCGGGGTGATCACCGCGCTCACTCTCGATCTCGTCCCGGCCTTCGAGATCCGGCAGTACGTGTACGACGACCTGACCCGCGATTCCCTCGGTGCCAACCTGGATGCCGTGTTGTCGGCCGGTTACAGCGTCAGCCTGTTCACCAATTGGCGGAGCACGACGATCAATCTGGCCTGGCTGAAGCGTCTGGACGAGATGCCGGCCGGCCCGTTCTTCGGCGCGGTGCCGGCGGACGGCAAGCGCGGCCCGATCCCCGGCATGGATCCTGCGAACGCGACTGACCAGGGCGGCGTACCCGGCCCGTGGCATGCTCGCCTGCCCCACTTCAAGCTGGAGTTCACTCCCAGCTCGGGCGCCGAGCTGCAGTCCGAGTACATGGTCCCGAGGTCCCGCGCCTTGGAGGCGATCGACGCGGTCGCTTCCGTACGCGACAAGATCGCCCCGGTTCTGCAGGTCAACGAGATCCGCACGGTGGCCGCCGACGACCTGTGGCTGAGCATGAACTACCAGCAGGACAGCCTGGGCCTGCACTTCACCTGGGTCGCCGACACGGCGGCGGTGCTGCCGGCCGTCCGGGCCTTGGAGGGGGCTTTGGCCGGCCTTTCTCCGCGCCCCCATTGGGGCAAGGTCTTCACCATGCCGGCGGCCACCATCCGCAGCCGCTACGACCGTTTCGCCGACTTCACCGAGTTGGTCAGGCATTACGACCCGACCGGCAAGTTCCGCAACGAGTGGCTCGACGATCTGCTCGGCTGACGCGGCCCAGGCGTTACTCAGAGTTACACCCCTGGCTCCCCCGTTACGCAACGTTTTTCGCACGCCGGAGCAGCGCGTTGAACTCGGATCGCCTGAACTCGTCCCAATAGCCATGCGATCCCGACTCCCTCGGCCGGATTTCCGCAGCTTGCGGACTGGCAGTCCGACTTCGGCCGGGCAGGACACGCACCCTGGCGACGGTCCAGAAGTGCAGCGCCAATACAACGACACGCCCACGGCGCTACGTATCCGTAACGACGTGCATTAGGTTGAACCAGCCTGTGCGCAGGGGGAAAACCGAGCTTTTACTGCAAGGGGATCGGGCGCTTGAGACGCTGAGAGACGACTTCTTTCCGGTGAAAAGCGTCAGAACTCCTCCCTGTCGCGCTTCCGCATCTGTACACACGACATCTGCACGCACGACTAGTCCGCTCGTTGAAGTGAATTGAGTGAGTGAGTGAGTTCGTCATGACCGAACCCCTAAGACCCGCCGGTACGGAGACGGAGATGATCTCCCTTGCCGGATACAGCCTCGGCGACATACGAACGGATCGCAGCCCGGAGCTCGCCGAAGCCGTGCGCCTGGTTCTGCGGCAAGTACAGCGACCTAGATCGAATCTCGGCGGCGCGGGCCCGCCCGGACGCGCAGACTGACGGCGGGCACTAGTCGCGTGTCCATCTCCCGAATCGAGCTCCCCGAGAGCGACTTCCATCAGCTCGCCATCGGCGGCGGTTCCCCCGACGTGGTGAAACGCCTCTGGGACAGCGAGCACAGCCGCCGCCTCGTCATGCTTCGCGCATTCCTCGAAGCCGACGGCGACGACATATCCGAAGCCTGGTCCGTCCTGGAGACCGCCGAGCGGGTGGCCCCCGGCGCGGTCCGCGAGCTCATCATGCATCCGCAGATCGGATCTTGGCTGGCCTATGGCCTCCGGCGCCATCGCGGGGGTGCGACCAGTTCGGCGCCGAGCCGTCACGAGTTCGCGCACCTGAACACCGTCGCCATCGCCGCCGCGGCGCTCGCCGGCCAAACCTTCCGAACCTCGGTGCCGCTACGTGCCGGTCAGGTCATGGTTCCTCTCTTCGGCATGGCCCGGTTCGACGCTTGCGCCGACTGGGACAGCGCCGAGGCGGGCACCGAGGACGGCCGGATCTGGTTGCGCCACGGCGATCAACTGGTGACCGTGCCGGCCGACGGCAGCGACGCTCCAGGCTGGTGGGCGCTGCGCCGGCTGACCGTCGGCGACAGCCTCCGGCTGACTGTCTGGCTGGATGACCTGGACCCATGGCGTGATCTCGCCGATCCGGTGCGGCCGGCGCGGCTGTCGGCGGATGCCTTCGCACGCTGGGCCGATCTGCTGGACGGGGCCTGGCGAATTCTTCTCGAGGGCCACCGCGAGCTGGCCGAAGGGCTGGCCGCCGGCGTGACCTCCCTGGTGCCTCTGCCCGTCGGCGACGGCTGGGACACACGCAGCGCATCCACCGGCGACGCGTTCGGGGCGATCATGTGCTCGCCACCACCGGACCCGAAGACGCTCGCGGTGTCCCTGGCCCACGAATTCACCCACATCAAACTGGGTGGATTGATGCACCTCTTCACCATGACCGACGGCGTCGGCCGGCCGTCTCTCTATGCACCGTGGCGGGACGACCCGCGGCCGGCCGGCGGGCTCCTGCAAGGTATCTACGCATTTTTCGCGATCACCGATTTCTGGCGGCGCCAGCGGCTGGTGCAACGAGACGTGCTGGACGACTTCGAATACGCGTACTCGAAGGCGATGACCGAAGAGGCACTGACCATCGCGCTGCGCGACGGCGATCTCTCCGATCGCGGGCGGCGATTCGCCGAGGCGCTGGGCGAGGCGATGCGCGAATGGCCCGACGATGACGTCGACGGGCCGGCCGCTCGACTGGCCCTCATCGTCGCTGACGGCCATCGGGCCGGGTGGCGGATCCGGCACTGCCATCCGCGGGCGGAAGACGTCGACGCTCTGGTCGCGGCGTGGAACGGCGACACCGGCGAGCGGGTCGCTCTCAAGCCGTCGGACGTTCAACCGGACCCGGAGATGAAGCACTGGTCGGCTGGGCGGCTCGGACTGGCCCGCCGGCGGCTCCGTTCACCGGAGCACTACGCCGAGGCCCGGCACGCGGATTGGGGAGCAACCCTTTCCGACGCCGACCTGCTGTTGTTCGCCGGCGAGCCGGCCAAGGCGGCCGCGGCGTTCGCCGAGGAGATCGCGGCCGATCCGGACTCGTTCGACGCCTGGACCGGGCTCGGCCTCGCCCTCCGCGAGGACTCGCCGGCGCACAGCCCGGCCGGCACGGCCTTGACGACCCGGCCGGAAGTGGTTCTCGCAGTTCATCGACGAAGCCCGGCGGCTCGGTCACCGATCGATCTGGCCACCTGGATCGGCGGCCAACTAGGCGCCCCGGCCCGTTGAAGCAGTGAGTGAATGCAGGTCCGTTTCGCACAGCGGCCCTGCATTCCTCATAGCTGGACGTCAAGACCGATTGCCGCAAATTTCTCCCCAACCGCACCTCTAGGCGGTCACCACCGCGTCGGTGATACTTATCCTCCAGGCGTATTCGTCGCACTGCGTGAAGTCGATCGCGATTGGCGATCACGGCGAACGGGGCGGGCGTGTTGAGGTGGGGAAACGTTGATTCCAGCCGTCTTCCTTCTGCAAATTGCACGAACGCCTGTCCCGATCTTGCGGGCGCCGACAATGATCACGAACGGCACGCCGGCATTGATCGTGGGTGCGTCAGATGACGAATCCACAAGCCAGCCGGAGATTTGCCGATAGCGAGCCGATCGGTCGCGACGACGTGACTGTCGGCATTGTGACCGCCCTGGCCATCGAGCGGCACGCGATGGAAGAGCTCATCGACAACCGGCAGCGATACCGCGACCCGGAGGACCACAGCGCGTACTGGCTCGGGACCGTGCCCAGCATCGAGAAGGAGCAACCCCACTTCGTCGCGCTCCTGATGATGACCCGGGACGGCACGCAGCTCGCCGCCACCTACTGCGCCAACATGCTTCGGACCTTCCCGCGCATCCGGACGGTGATCATGACCGGGATCGCGGGCGGTCTTCCCCGCCCGGAGTCACCCGGCAAGCATGTCCGGCTGGGCGACGTGGTGGTGGCCGTCGACGGCATCGTGAACTACGCCAGCGTGCGGCAGGAAGGGCCGGCGACGAGGCTGCGCCAGCCGCAGGGCTCCGGCCTGATCGCCAATTGGCTGCTCCAGGCCTCACGTGAGCTGCAGGTGCTGGAGGAGGACGGTGACCGGCTCTGGGAACGGTACCTCGATCCGCAGCGGTGGCCCGGCGCCGCGTCCTTCGTACGGCCACCGGCTGACACCGATGTGCTCTACGTCCGGCGGCGCCCCACTCAGCACCCGCCCCGTCCGGTGGCCGGCCCGCCGGACGACATGCCTCGCATTCACCACGGCATGATCGGTTCGTCCGACATGCTCATGGTCGACGAGGTGACCCGGGACCAGCTCGCCGACGATCACCCGGAGATGCGGGCGATCGAGATGGAGGGCACCGGCGTCGCCGCCAGCACGGCCGCCTTCGACCGCACCTGGTTCATGGTGCGGGGGGTGGCCGACTATTGCGAGACCGCCGGCAAGAACGACGTCTGGCACTCCTACGCGTCATACACGGCGGCAGCGTACGTCCGTGCTCTCCTCGAGGTGGCGCAACCGTTCGACCGTGACGAACGCCGGCCCGCGGTCCAGGCCCGTGCGCTGGTGAACGACGACGATCAGGCCAAGCTCGATCAACTGCTGAGTCAGGTGCCGGCGTCCTTCGACGTACTCCCGGCGTGGCGCGAATCGGTACCGGACCGCTGGGACACGCCCACCGAGGTGCTCAGCTCGCCGGCGACCGCCTATCACTTGTTGGCCCGCCAGAACGCCGGCGCGTCGGGGCTGCATCCGGCGGTCCTGTTCATCGCCATCCTCGGCGAACACCTTCGAGCCCGGGACGACGAGCTCGCGGATCGGCTCACGGCCTGGGCGTTCCAGCAGGCTGACGCGGCTCGGACGGCCGACGCACTGCTGGCACGGCTGCGATCGGATCCGCGACCGATCGGCACCGGACCGCTTCTTCTGATCGAGATCGCGGTGCACGGATTGAACCGGGAACAGTGCCGCATCACCCCCTACCTGCAGGGGGTGAGCGGGCCCTGGCGCCCGCACCCGGTCAAACCGGAGCTGGTGGCGCTCACCGAGGTCGGACAGGCGGTGAGCCGGATGGTCGCCAAGGCCGAGGAGGTCTGGGGTACGGGCAACGCGGCCGGCCAGGCCGGCATCGAGTTCCTGCTCCCCGCCGGTCTCCTCAACCTGCCGGTGCAGTGGTACCCGGCGTCTCGCCTTGGGCTCGTGCAACCGATCTGCGTCCGATACCCCGTAGCGGTACGAAGCGCGGAACGCATGCGCGAGCAGAGCCTGCGCCGGGAATGGATCAGCCGGTGGGAGTTGCTCGACCGGCAGCCGTTCACCGGCGGCGTGATGTGGGGCCTGCGCCACCGAACCGACGACATCACGGTGGAGGCCTGGGAAGCCGGTCTGAGCGGCGACGGCTCCTATGTGGTGGTTGTGCTGAGCCGGCCACCGAACACCGAGCTCGGCCGCCGCGAGTTGTTCGCCGCCCTGGCCGCGGGCGTGCCGGTGATCCTGTGGGATCAGCGCGATCAGCAGTCGGCCATCGGTGACACCGACGGACTCCACCGGCTGATCACCGAACCGGCCCGGCTGCCGGCCGAAACCCGAAACCTCCGCGTCCAGGCCGAACAGGCGGCCGCGCAGAACCCTGACCACTACGGCCGATCGGTCGCCCTGCTGTGGGACGACCCTCATCGCGTCGTCAAGACCGGGGGCGTAGAAGCATGACCCACGAGCAGGTTCCGGACGGACGCGTCGTGACCGCACTACCGGACAGCCTCGCGCTCGAGGCCGAGCTTCGCCGGTTCGCGCCGTACGCGCCGACGCTGGCGCTCGTGGTCGACTCGAGCCCCTCGATGCGAGTGTGGGAGCCGACGGTGACCGCCTTCCGGCACCTCGCCGAGGCGGTGTTCACCGGGGTACGCGCACACACCCTGAAGTCGTTCCGCGACGACCGAGGCCGAAGTCAACCCGACGGACAACTGATCATCGTGCTGACCGACGGCCTCGATCCGTTCTGGGCCCAGAGGGACGCCGGTGCCCTGCTCCGCGCCTGGGGATCCGCCGTTCCGGTAGCCATCGTCAATCCGTACCCGGAAGAGCGCTGGCACCGATCGAACCTGGCCCCGCGAAAGCTCCAGCTCTCGGCCAGTCATGCCATGGCCACCAACGCCGAGTTGCAGATCCGCGAGCCGGCCCGCTGGATCAACCCGTTCGACGAGCCGCGGCACGAGTCCGCCGTGGCCATCCCGCTGCTCGAACTCAGTGCGCGCTGGCTCGACCGGTGGGCCTCGCTGGTCGACGGCACGTCGCGCGGCTGGCTCGACCTGGTCGCGTACATCGCGGATCCGGACCGCTCGCCCGGCCCGGCGCAACGAGCCGTACCGGTGCCGGCACCGACCGATGTGGATCCGCAGGATCTGGTCTTCCAGTTCCGGGCGGAGGCGTCGGCACAGGCCTTCCGGCTCGCCACCTACGTCGCTTCCGTACCTCTCGACCTGGATGCGCTCCGGGCGATCCAGGGCGTGCTCCTCCCCGAATCGCGTCCTCTTCATCTGGCCGAGGTCGTGACCAGCCCGCTGCTCATCCGGGCCGGTGACGACCTGACCTTCCGCCCGGGCGTGCGCGAGGCGTTGCTCGCCTGCGCGGCCCGGGACGACACGGTACGGGTCGTCCAGATTGTCTCCGACCTCCATGGGGATCGGCTGCCGGCCGTCCGCGACCTCTCGACCGTCCTGGCCAGTCCGGACCGTCATCCGGACACCGCGGTCGCTCCGGCAACGTTGCCGTTCGCGCAGCTCGAACTGGCCGTTCTCCGTGCCCTGTCCGGACCCTACGCAGCACGCGCGGGCCGACTTCAGGAGGCGATTGCCCGTATGTCCCCCGAGCCTCCGGCCGAGCCGATTCGGATCCGACCGGTCGAACGCACGACGCACCCCGTTCACGGCCCCGGACCGGTGCCCATACCCACGTCCATCCATTCCTTGCTGCAGCCGGAAGCGGATGCCGCGGTGTGGGGCAACCTGCCGCCGCGAAACGGTGACTTCACCGGACGCGAAGATCTGCTGGCCGCGCTCGACCGCCGGCTACGGCGGCGCCAGGTGACGGCGGTGCTGCCGCAGGCGCTGCACGGCATGGGCGGCGTCGGAAAGTCGCAGATCGCCACCGAGTACGCCTACCGCCACCGGGCCGACTTCGACGTCGTCTGGTTCGTGCCGGCCGAACAGCCGAGCCAGATCCTGCGGGCACTGAGCGAACTCGGCAAGCGGCTGAACGTCGATGTGAGCCAGGACGCCAACACCGCGGTGCGCGAGGTCAAACGGGCGCTTCAGGCCGGAACGCCGTACGCCAACTGGCTTTTGATCTTTGACAACGCCGAGACCATCGAGACCGTCCGCGAATATCTTCCGCAGGGCGGCACGGGCAAGGTACTGGTCACCTCCCGCAACGAGGAGTGGACCAGCCTCGCGGACGCGCTGGAGATCGGGGCGTTCAGCCGCGGCGAGAGCATCGCGCTTCTGCGTAAGCGAAACCCCACGATGAGCCCGGAACAGGCCGACGCGCTGGCCGAGTTGCTCGACGACCTGCCGCTGGCGATCGGTCAGGCCGCGGCCTGGCGGGCCACGACGGACACGCCGGTCGAGGATTACCTCCTCATGTTGCGCGAAACCCGTGCCCGGCTCGAACCCGAGGACCACCCGGAGGAGTACGAGGTCGCGGTCGCCGCCGCCTGGACGGTCGCCCTGGAGCGACTCGACGCCGAGAACCCGGTGGCCGTGCAATTGCTGCAGGCCTGTTCCTTCATGGCGCCCGAGCCCATCTCGCTCGAACTCTTCCAGGGGCCGCGGAACGTCAACATCTCGCCGGAGATGGACGCGACCCTGCAGAAGCCGAGCCGGCTCAACCGCGCCTTCCGCCAGATCGAGCGATACGGCCTGGCCCGCACCGACTACCGCGAGAAGACCATTCAGCTGCACCGGCTGGTGCGCAACGTCGTGATCGGCCGGCTGACGCCGGAGGGCCAGGAGGACATGCGGCATGCCGCCCACCTCTTCCTGGCCGGCGGCAACCCGGGCAACCCCGACGCGCTGGAGCACCGGGCCAGGTTCCACGCCTTGCTGCCGCACGTGCGTGCCTCCGACATCAGCGGATGTGAAGACGAATGGGCGCGGCAGCTGGCCAACGACATCATCGCCTTCCTGTTCTTCTGGGGTGACCAGACCGGCTGCCGGGAGTACGCGGCCGAGGTCGTGGATCGCTGGAACACGATGCTGGCGCCCGAAGACCCTCAGATCCTGAAGGCGGCGCGATGGCTCGGTCACGTCGAGCGCGTGCTGGGCAACTTCGCCGCGGCCGCTCGCATCGACGCCGACTGCCTGGAAAAACTGCGGTCGACGACCGATCCGGACGACGAGGACACGCTCGACGCCATGAGCCTGGTCGCCGCCGACCGCCGAGCCGCCGGTGACTTCGCCGGCGCCGTGGACCTCGACCGCGAGGCGTACGAAATCTCGGAACGCGTCTTCGGCCCCGACTATCCACACACGCTGTCCATGGCTCACGCGCTCGGCGTGAGCCTGCGTGCCACCGGGGATTTCTCGGCCGCCCTGGAACGCGACATGGACACCGTCCGCCGCCGGGTCGAGGTGCTCGGAGCCGACCATCCGCTGACCCTGCTCACGCAGAACGGTCTCACTCTCGACCTGCGCGAACGCGGCGAATACGTGGCCGCGAACGAGCAGCAGGAGTCGTTGTACGAGCGGACGCACCGGGCGCTCGGGGCCGGCCATCAATACACCCTGATGGCCGCCCGCAACCTGGCCGTCTCCCGCCGCCGGGCCGGCAAACACGAGGACGCGCGCAAGCTGGCGATGAACACCATGGATTCGCTTCGCTCGCGGTACGGCGAGCTCAACCCCGAGGCGATCGCCTGCGCCCTCAACTATGCGGTCGACCTGCGCGAGAACGACCAGGTCGTGGAGTCACGCGAACTCGCCGAGCGCACCTGGCACGAGTATGCCGAGACGCTGGGTGAGAACCACCCCTACACGTTGTACGCCCGGACGAACCTCGGCATCGTGCTTCGCCTGCTGGGTGACGTCGCCATGGCCTTCGAACACGACTCCGCCGCCTTCGAGGGTCTGCGCAACGGTCTCGGCGACGATCACGTCCTCACCCTGACCTGCGCGACCAACCTGGGGAGTGATCTGTCCGCGATGGGCGACCACAACGCGGCCTACCGCATGGATCTGGACACGTTGCAGCGGTCGGAGGGCCGGCTGGGCATCGAGCATCCGTCGACCTTGGCGTGCTCGCTCAACCTGGCCTTCGATCTGCGGGCACTCGGCCGCGGCGTCGAGGGCGATCAGCGATTCGACGCCGTTATCGAGGCGTACCGGCGGGTTCTGGGTCCGGAACATCCGGCGATCGCGGCCGCCGAGGACGACCAGCGCGCCAACTGCGACGTCGACCCGATGCCGCTCTGACGCCGTCCTTTAGGCGGACTTAAGGAAACTGGCTAGGCTCCTTAAGGGGTGAGAGGACACGATCGGGGCCGTTCGGAAAGCCCCCTGATCGGAGTTGTCTCATGGGACGCAAGCGGCTACGGCTGGCTATCTATCTTGGAGCGGCCGCTGTCGCGGCCGGCGGCGGTGCGATCGCGGCCGTGGCCGGGACCAGCACCAGCACCAAGGCCGGCGGGACGTTGACCGCCAGCTTCAGCAAGGACTCCGACTGGGGTAGCGGCTACCAGGCCAAGTACACGATCAAGAACACCGGCAGTACGGCCGTGGACGGGTGGAAGCTGGCGTTCGGGCTGCCGGGGTCGGCCAAGGTGGGCACCTTCTGGGACGCCTCGGTCGCGGTCGCGGGCGGCACGGCCACCGCTACCAACAAGGGCTACAACGCGAGCATCCCGGCCGGCGGCAAGGTCGAGTTCGGGTTCGTGGTGGCCGGCAGCGGAGACCCGACCAGTTGCACGATCAACGGCGCCGACTGCAAGAGCGGCGGAGGCGGTACGCAGCCGACCACCCCGCCCACGAAGCCGACCACCCCGCCGACCCAGCCGACCAAGCCGCCGGCCCAGGATCCGACGACGCCGCCGACCCAGCCGACCAAGCCCCCGACGCAGCCGACCAAACCGGCGGCCGGAGGCGTGCTGGCGGCCCCGTACGTCGACATGGGTCTGCTTTCGAACGGTGCCACGACCCTGGCCCAGCTGGCCAAGAGCGGCAACGTCAAGTCGTTCTCGCTGGCCTTCGTCACCGGGGCGGGCTGCAAGGCCAGCTGGTTCGGTGCCTTCGACCCGCGGCAGAAGCAGTTCGCCGACCAGATCGACGCGCTGCGCAGCGGCGGCGGTGACGTCAAGGTCTCCTTCGGCGGCGCCACGGGCATCGAGCTCGCCCAGGCCTGCACCGACGTCAAGGCACTGCAGGCCGAGTACCAGGCCGTCGTGTCGGCGTACAACCTGAAGTACATCGACCTGGACATCGAGGGTGCCGCGTCGGCCGACGCCGCCTCGATCGGCCGCCGCTCGACCGCCCTGGCGGCGCTGCAGAAGGCCAACCCGGGCCTGAAGATCTCGCTGACGCTGCCCGTACTCCCGGAGGGCCTGACCAACGACGGGCTGAACGTGGTGCGCTCGGCCAAGAACGCGGGCGTCGACATCGACCTGGTCAACATCATGGCGATGGACTACGGGCGGGCCGGTCAGGACTACGGCAACCTGGCCATCCAGGCCGTCGAGTCGACCAAGAACCAGATCAAGCAGGTGTACGGGAACAGCGACGCGGCCGCCTTCAAGATGGTCGGCGTGACCCCGATGCTCGGTCAGAACGACGACAACGGGAAGTTCACCCAGGACGACGCCCGTGACCTGGTCGCCGCGGCCGGCAAGAACCACATCGGGTTCGTCTCCTTCTGGGAGCTCAACCGCGACAAGAACGCCTGCTCGGGCGCCCTGTTCCAGTGCACCAACGTGGCGCAGTCCCCGTTCGAGTTCAGCAAGATCTTCGCCGGCTTCACCGGCTGACCTTCAGGTAGTAGAGGCCCGGACGGCAGCCGCCGTCCGGGCCTTTCTACTTCGCGCTGGCCTTGCGGGTGCTGCGGGCGTTCGCCTTCTGGATGGCCTCGACCAGCTCGGACTTGGTCATCCGGGAACGGCCGGTGATGTCGAGCCGCCTGGCCACGTCCAGCAGGTGCTTCTTGCTGGCGTTGGCGTCGACGCCGGAGGCGGTCTTGGCCTTGCTGTCCCGGCCGCCGGCGGCCTTGGCGTCGCTCGGGCCCTTCTCGGCCTTGGGCTCCCAGTGGTCGCCGACCTTCTCGAACGAGTGCTTGACCGCGGAGAACGCCGTCCGATGGGCGCGCTCTCCGTCGCCGTACTGGTCGACCGCGGAATCGAGGGTCTCGGCGTAGGTGTCCTGCGCCTTCTTCGGCGACCGCTTCAGGGTGCTCGGCATGTTCTCACGTGCGGGCATGACCATCGCATACCCGTCGGGCGCCCCGGTAACCGTGATCACACGACGACACCGGCGGCCGCCGTGACTCAGGGCACGGTCTCCTTGTCCGCTCCGACCTCGGGATCCTGGGTGCCCGGCGGCTGGCTGTCGGGCGTCGGCCGGCCGTCGGGATGCCGCACCAGATAGCGGATGGCGGTGTTCAGGACCGCGAGCAGGGGTACGGCGATCAGCCCGCCGACGATCCCGGCGACCACGATGCCCGAGGCGATGGCCAGAATGACCGCCAGCGGATGCAGCGCCACCGCCCGCCCCATGATCAGCGGCTGCAGGATGTGACCCTCGAGCTGCTGCACCGCGATCACGATGATCAGCACGATCAGCGCGGTGACCGGCCCCCGGGTGACCAGCGCGACCAGGATCGCGACGACACCGGACAGGGTCGCACCGACGACCGGGATGAACGCGCCGAGGAACACCAGCGCGGCCAGCGGGATAGCCAGGGGTACGCGCAGGATCAGCAACCCGATGCCGATACCGACCGCGTCGACGAACGCCACCAGCACCGTGGCGTGCACGTACGAGACGAGCGTGTGCCACGAGTAGTGGCCGGCCCGGGCCGTGGGCAGCCGGGCGTCACGGGGCAGCAGCCGGGTCAGGAACGTCCAGATCTGCCGGCCGTCCCGCAAGAAGAAGAACAGGGTGAACAGCACCAGGAAGAATCCGGTGACGACCTCGCCGAGCGTGCCCGCGGTGCTCAGCGCGCCGCTGGTCAGAGCGCCCTGATGCGAGGTGACGGCGTCACGGGCCCGGTCGACGTACTGGCTGAGCTGGGCGTCGGAGAGGTGCAGCGGCCCCTGCGAGAGCCACTTCTGCACCTCGTTGACGCCGTCGCTGACCTTCGCCGACAGGTCGTCGAGTTGGTTGATGAAGGTCCGGATGATCAAGCTCAGACCGCCGAACACCACTATCAGGGCGGTGATCAGCACCAGGCCCGCGGCCAGGGAGCGTTTCATCCCCCGCTTCACCAGCAACGCGGCGACCGGCTGGAACAGGGCGGCGAGCAGTATCGCGACCACCACCGGGATGATCACCACGCGCAACACGGAGATCAGCCGCAGCGCGAGGTAGGCCGCGACCACGAAGAGAATGAATCGCAATGCCCAGGCGCCGGCGGTCCGGATCCCGCTGGGCAGCACGTCGTCCGTGGTGGGCGGCTGTTCGACGACCCGGACGGGTTCCGGGCGCATCGGCCCTTCTTCCGGGCCGAGGTAGGGCGGCGGCGTGCGGGCCGCCGCCGCGGTGAAACGATCCCGCGCCCGCTCGCGGACGGTCTGCACCCAGCTCATGTCCGCTGGATGCCCCGTTTCATCGGATCGCACTCCTGCTTTGCTGATTGATGCTATTTGGCGAGGCGGCTGAGCTCGGCGATCGCCTGGGCCGCCTTGACGTACTTGTGGCCGGCCAGGTCTCCGATGGTCTTGATGTTGAAGGCCTTCTGCAGCGCCTCGCCGTCCGCGTCGCTGACGCCGGCGAGCGCGGAGACCGGAGCGTCGGCCAGCTCAGCCAACGACTTCGACTCGTAGGCCTTGTCCAGCACAGCGTCGAGGTTCACGGAGATCGCCATTAGACCGTTCCTTCCGGGTACGCGTTGCCGCCGGACCGCCCGGCGACAGCACTGCACTTGACCGCTGACGCCGCGCCTAAACCCGAGCCCCCTCGAACGGCCGTCGCGTATCGACAACGTCTTCCACGGCTCGATCGGGGACGTCCGCACCGTCGGACGCCCCCTACCCGTCAGTCAATTCACGATTTCTTAACGGCCTCTGGGCAGGCAGCACTTCTTGTACTTGCTGCCCGACCCACACCAGCACGCGGCGTTACGCTCCGGCGGCCAGGTGATCTGGCCCCGGAGCTGACCCGCGTAGCCGGCCCGCGTCTGCGGATCGGCCGGATCGCCGTCGGTCCCCGCGAACCGGGTCAGCCCACCGACCGACCCGATCAGCAGGCTCAAATCGCTTCGCCCGGCGCGCGCCAGGCGGTTCAGCTCACGCTCGAGCCGGGCGCGGTGTGCATCCCAATCTTCCCCGTACGCCTCAGACAACGCCGGCCACTGACCGAGCAGCTGCTCGAACTCCCCCTGCGGCCAGAACAGCAGATCGTCGACCAGCTCGGCCGCGGCCCGGGCGTTGGCATTGGCCAGCCGCGTCTCGAGCCGATCGGCCAGGTTGTCGTGCGCGTCGTGCGACCGCCCCAACGCGTGGCGAACCCGGTGCCGCTGCTGCAGCAGGAAGAAGAGAAGCCCCGCGTCGTCGGCGCTGGCCGGCTCGGGCCCGTCCCGCTCGGCCAGCACACTCTGCGTGGCCTCGGTCAGCCACTCCTCGGCCACCCGGTTGCGCCCGCCCACCGCCAGTGCCGCACTGACGTAAGCCGGCGCGTCGTTGTACCGAGTGAGCAGCGGCCGCAGCCCGTCAAGCTCGGCCATCGCGTCATCCGCCCGCCCCACCCGGAACAGAATCCGCGCCCGCAGAGCCCTGGCCGCGGCAACCCGGCTGCCGTCCTGCCCGCCGTAGGCGTCGAGCCCGCGATCCACATACCGCAACGCGGCATCATGCTTGGATCGACTCTCGGCGATCTCAGCGGCCAGCCCCAGGGCGTACCCCGCATCATCTTTGTCGGCGAGCAATCCCGCATCGACAGCATCAGCCAGCTCGGCCGCAACCCCCAGCGGGTCAGCGGCGCCGAGCGCAGACTGCCGCACCTCATCGAGGTCGGCACTGGTGAGTTCAGCTTTCAACGACACGTCGCCAACCTACTGCTCTTCGCCCTTCCGGACCGTTGATCTAGGTCTCAGTAATAGTGTGCGTGTGCCGTGGCCGTGGCTTGGCCGGCCCGCGCGTACCCGCGAAGGATCGCGCCGACCACCTGGCTGAACAACCGCCGGTCCACTCCCGCCGCCGTCCCGTTCGCATCTCCGGTGCCGGCGTCGAACAGAAGATCCCCGATCGGCCGGCCGTTCCCGTCAGCCGGCCGGAACCTCCGCGCCGCCACCTCAAACGTCACGAAGCCGCTGACCTGGTCGGCCTCCCACCGGTACAGCACCTGCTCACCGGTAGCGTCGCCTCGGGCCCAGATCCCGATCGAGGCGGTCATCGCCGACACCTCCCACGATCAATCAAGCCGGACGCGGGCCAGCCGGTCAAGCAGGGTCGGCTTGCGTGCGTGCGCCGTTCGCAACAGCCGCATCCGCTCCTCGAACCCGTCGATGTCACCGTCCAGGAATGCCAGATCCCGGAGATCCACCAGAAGCGTGACAGCGACGTCGTACTCCTTCGGCTTCTTGGACTCGATCAACGTCTCCACGTGACGCCACGCCGCTGCCGTGTCCTTCCTCAGCTCGGCCAGGCGCAGCGCACGAGCTTCGGCCGCTGCCTTCTCCCGCCGGCGCTGAGCCTGAGCCTCACGACGGCGGGCCGCCTCCTGCCGCCGAGCGAACAACTGCTCGGCGGCGGCCGGCAGATCACCGGCGGTACGACCGCCATCAGCTTCCGGATCGACCGAGGTCCCATGGAACTCGCAGCATCTCCACTCGCAGGTGAGCGCCGTCACCCCGCAAGATCCGTAGCAGCCATTCATCCTTGTCGACCGCCGACTGCGCCTTGACCCAGCGTTTCAGAGCGGCATCCGACGGCGCCTTCACCACCAGCGGTGCACTCGCCGCTGCGGCCACCGCGAGCAGGTCCCGATCCAACCTCAGGAACTCCGCGAATGCCTGCTGAGGACCCGGCAATTCGGCGAGGCCGGCCGGCACCGCGG
Source organism: Actinoplanes sp. NPDC049265 (assembly GCF_043197135.1). Lineage (NCBI taxonomy): Bacteria > Bacillati > Actinomycetota > Actinomycetes > Micromonosporales > Micromonosporaceae > Actinoplanes > Actinoplanes sp. NPDC049265. Next base: position 348,020 of record NZ_JBICSP010000006.1, read on the forward strand.
ACTCCGGCTCATCGAAGTCGGCGATGCGCTGCCAGGCTGCTTGCTGGGCGTCGTAGGCTTCGACATTCGCCCACCGGGTCTTCAGCCGGGATGACGGCACGGTCTGCACGCGGTGGCCGCCGTCGAGGAACTCCACCTCGATACTCGCGGTGGTCTTCTTCGGGGTGACGGCCTTGATGCGTACGCGTTCCGACGGTTCCGTGTCTCGAAGCCGGTAGACCCATTCGTCGCCGACGACGTACCGCGATGCGTCGAACGCCACCTGAACCGCCCTTTCGGATGCCGGCCTGCCGCGAGGCGCTGTGACCCGGGTGTGCAGGACCACTCGCAGGAACGAGTATTAGAAGTTGCCGATACGCCAGCGCAGGGCTTGATGCGCCAGCTCGGCGTCGACCCCGTCCCGCCGTGTGCAGGCCTCGACGGCGCGCCGTGCAGGATCCCACAGCATGCTGCGCAAGACGTCTGACTGGCACGCCTCCCGGAACCTCTGCCAGGTGGGGATGCCCTGGTCGTGTTCGGTGATGAAGTGCAGGACGTGAGTGACGGCGAAGGGGGCAGTCCAGTCCCTGATCGTAGGGGCGCGGAGACGTGCGCTTTCTAGACGTCGCTCAAGGCGTGTTCGGTCGAGCTGCACACCTGTCTCACCTCGTCCAGGCTCGCCGACAGGACGACGCGGCTCTCGTGGCCCATGACGGCGGGGACGACCTGGGCACGCCGGCCGTCCCCGCGCCACCAGTTCAGCCGGTCCGTGGCCCTCGGCGACGAGACGAAGCGTGCGATCACATCATGCGCTGTGACGACAGTCTGCACGTCCGACCTCCGACGATCGCATCGTTGACCGTCTAAGTGTCGGCCTCACGTACGACATTTCGGAGCTTGGCCGCTGAGCGGGACTCGAGCGGCCGGTCGGGGCGGCCGGTCTTCAGACATCCGCCCGCGAGTCATGCGGGTGGCGGTTCGTGAGTGGGCTCGGATCGACCACCACGGTGTCGTGGCAGCGGAGCGGATCCTCGGCGGGGTGTCGCCGGTTCCGGTGGGCGAGGCGGTCCCCGAGGGTTGCCTTTCTCGGGCGGGGCGGCCGCCTCGGTACACGCCGGATGCGTCAGCCGCCTTGTTTGGGCAGCTCAGGGGCGATGGTGGGTGGGTCGCTGGGGCGCGACAGCCGCCACAGTCGTCCGTCGATCTCGGTGCGGGGCTCGGGGTCACCGGCCGACCATGGAGTCAGGCGGGCGCTGACGAACCGACCGAGCGTCGGCACGGGCAGGCCCAGCTCTGCCGCCATCTGTGGATGCGGTGCGTAGTGGCCGAAGATCACGATGCCGTGGGGCCGCAGGTGCTTGCGTGCGTCACGGACTCGTTTGGCGCCGTCGACCTGTTGAGCGGCGGTCAACACGGTGGCGCGGTTAACCAGCTGTCCGGTCAGTTCATGGAACAGGTTGGTGACTGCGGTCTGGCCTTTGGCCGCGTAGGCGATGAGCTCGAGTTTGGCGGGGTCCTTGACGTGCAGCAGGGTGTTCTTGACCAGGTCCGCGCCGGCTTCGATCCAAAGGATGCTGTCGCGACCCCGATCGTTGAGTCTCCGCTTCCCGTCACGCTGTCTGCCGGGTGGCCGGAGCACCGATTCGCTGATCACGACGAGGCCGGAGGCCCATCGGGCGGTGTACTCGTTGGCCCACACGACGAGGGCAATCTTGTCGCCGCGGGAGTACATCTCCTGCGGGATCTCCCAGTCGTAGAGGTTCAGCGACCACTTGCAGTCGACGTCGACACCGGCGATCTGGTAGTCGAGGTCCCGGCCGTCGGCGAAGCCGAACTCGCGCTGCAGCCAGATCTCGACCAGGGTGCCGACGTGGGTCTTCTCGGTCTTCAGAAGCTGGGTGTAGTCCCAGCGACCGGTGCGTTGTCCGTCGTAGATCTGGTCGAGCGCCTCGCGGATCGCGTATCCGGTGCGTACACCGTCGGGGTCCATCGCCTTGATCGCGTCGCGTACGGCCCACAACTGCGGGTGGTGCTCTCGGGTCGGCGGTTGCGCGTCGGTCCGGTACGGCGACGGCCCTGTGGCCGGCCGCGGTCGTCCGGCCGTCTTCGGCCGAGGTGGCAGCACCCGTCCGCGGTGTACTCGCAGGCCACGCGGCAGTACGGTCGAGTCGTCGTCGCCGAACAGTGAGGTCTGGTCGAAGGACACCCGGGCAGAGTGCCGCCCACCGACATCCGCCGTCAAACGCGAAAGCGTCCGCCTCGGTGCAGGGTCAGTTGAGGTACTGCTTCACGTGCGCGGCGATGGCCTGGGCGAGGCCTGCGGGCACGGCGTTGCCGATCTGCTTGGCGATCTCGGTCTTGGACCCGCACCATAGGAAGTCCTTGGGGAAGTCCTGCAGCAGCGACGCTTCGTAATGGGTGATCACCCTGTTCACCCGCCGGCTGGGGTTATAGGGGTCCCACTGCGGGTGCAGGTACTGACCCTTCTCCGGCTTGAAGAACTCGGTGCGGATCGTCAACGACGGGGCGTCCCACCGCATTCGGCCCATGACATCGGTCGTGCCGGTCTTCTTCTCCCGCCAGCACCGCGACAGCAGATGATCGGGGACGTCGAACCGGCCGCCGCCGGGTGGGACGTGATCGTAGCGCTCCAGCGACAGCCGGGTGGGCTGACGACCGAAGTGGATGTCTCTGCCCTTGAACTCACCCCGGATGCGCTGGCCGAAGTGCTCGGTCATTGTCTCCGGGAGTTCGGTGGTCACCGGCCGTTCGTCGATTCCGGCGATCCGGCTCCGCACGGTCTCCCAAGGCTTCAGACCACCGGCGCCGTCCTTGGCATGCGTCGGTGCCGGCAGCGGGATCTTGCCGATACGCGAACCGATGACGATGGTGCGCGGTCGACGCTGCGCCACCCCGTAGTCGGCGGCGAGTAGCACGCCGTGGGAGAGTTCGTAGTCCTTGACGATGCCGTGGTCCGCCTCCTCGAGCAGGAGCTGGAACTCGCTGCTCTTGGAGAAGCGTTGGACGTTCTCGATGATGAACACCTGCGGTCGCGCGGTGACGACGAACCGCAGGTATTCCTTCCACAGCTTGTTACGAGGATCGTTGACGTCCTTGCTACCCAGGTTGGAGAACCCCTGGCAAGGTGGGCCGCCGATCACGACCTGGGCATCGGGGATCTCGTCCTCGCGGACCAGCGCGATGTCACCCCATCGGGTGTGCGACTCGCCGAAGTTCGCCGCATAGGTCGAGGCGGCGGCGCGGTCCCACTCGACGGAGAGCACCGGTTGGAATCCTTCACGATGGAACCCGACCGTCATACCGCCGCAGCCCGCGAACAGGTCGATCATGCTCAACCGATCACTCACCAGCCACATGGTAGACGCCTCGCGATCTCAAACCACGCCGGCGCGCCGGTGGAGTAGAACACATGTCCGACAAGTCGTGGGCCTCGTCGCCCGGCGTACGCAGATCGATGCAATCCAACACGGGGCGTGACACCAAGCCGGAGCTCGCGCTGCGTCGGGCCGTCCACGCGTTGGGTTTGCGCTATTTCGTCAGTCGTCGTCCGATCAGGGCGGTACGTCGAACGGCGGACCTGGTGTTCCCCCGCGCACGGGTGGCGGTTTTCCTCGACGGGTGCTTCTGGCACGGGTGCCCGGTGCATCACACGGTTGCCAAGACGAACGCCGAGTTCTGGGCGTCGAAGGTCGAGACCAACCGTCGTCGAGATCGGCAGACCAATGCGGCGCTCCGCGAGGCTGGCTGGACCGTGGTACGCGTCTGGGAGCACGACGACCCCGCCGAGGCGGCCCTCCGCGTGAAAGAGGCTATTGCCGCCGCCCCCGGACGCCTTGACGGCCGGCGTACCTGATCGGCCTTTTGCATAGAAGGACTCCACAGCTGGCCGAATCGCAAAGTGATGACGTTGCATGTCATCAGTCATCCGGGACTGGCCCCGCCGGTCAAGTCGATGGTCTGGATCGGTCCAGGCCTCACCGGGCGTGTCCCGGCTGGGTCCATTCCGCGGTGTCCGTCCGGCGTCCTGCCATGATGGCCTGGTGAACGGGCAACCGGCGAGCGATGAACTCAGACGTGAGGTCCTCCAGCTGTGCCAAGCCGTGCACGAATCGATCGACCTCATGGGTCTCGACGCCGCGGACATGAGAGAACTCGAGCGTCGGCTGGTGTCCGTCGAGCAACTCGCGAATGCCCCCGACGTGCTCGCCGCCGACCTGACGGAGACCTTGAAAGGTGTCCGGTACTTGCTGGTCGAGGTCGCTCAATGCCCGTTGGGAGCCTTCATGGCGGCGTCCGCCGAAACCATCATCGGCGACGGTTACGGCAGGCTCTTCTTCTGACTGATGTCAGGCTGTTCTGTCTGCGCATCCTGGTAGCTCCGCCACTCGTGATCCATCAGGCGGTCCCGCCATAGAGCAGGGTTTCGAGTAGTTCTCCACGCAGCTGTAGAGGATGCGATCACGGCGCGAACCGAGAGACGTCCTGGTAACGGCGAGGTACTCCCTCGGATGCGGTTCATCGGAACTTCGCTGAAGCCCAACCGAGAACCCGAGCACGCGGGACGGTGCGTCAGGATCCACAACGGACGCGAAGTCGAGCGCGTGTTGATCGACTCAGTTTCCACCAGGCGGTCTTCGACTGTCGACACTCGACAACCGTTCGGTCCATGGTGTCGACGAAAGTCGCTCGCTTCTGATCCGTTCGTCGGGATGTCGCGGCTGCCCATCGTGGGTGAATTCAACCGTTCGAACGCTCATCCGGGAAAGACCGAAGAAGGTGTCACCCCCGCAGCCCCGGCGCCGCCATAATGGTGTCCGTGGCGGACTCAAGGGGATGGGGACAACCGGATGAGGCGCTGGGGCGTCGCGTGCAGGAGTTGTTCAGCGAGGCTCTGGGCGCGTATCGGTCGAGTCCCTTATTGATCTTGGAGCAAGCCGGTCACGAAGACAACTTCCGCACGGGTGGTTACGCGAAGCGGCCGGTTCTCGAGCTCGTTCAGAACGCCGCCGACGCATTGCGCCGTAGCGGTAGGCGTGGCCGCGTCAAGGTCATGGTCCGCGAGGGAGTCCTGTACTGCGCCAACCAAGGCGCTCCGTTCGACACGAAGGGACTGGAGGCGATCACCCACGCTTACATCAGCGACAAGGATGGGGACGAGATGGGGCGCTTCGGCCTCGGATTCAAGTCCGTCCTGGCGCTGTCGGACGCCCCGCTGGTGCTCAACAAGGCCGTGAGTTTCAAGTTCAGTGCGCAGGCGTCGCGGGAGGCTCTTTCCGATCTTGCGCCCGACTCCGCCGTGTACCCGGTCCTGCGGTTACCGACCGTCGCCGACGACCTGGCCGAGATCGCCCAGAACCCTGTTCTCGGAGAACTCGCCGAGTGGTCCGACACCGTCATCTGTCTTCCGTTGGCACGTGACAGCGGGGAACTCCTGTCGCAGATGAAGTCGTTCCCTAAAGAGTTTCCGCTGTTCGCGTCGTACGTGTCTGAGCTTGAATTGAGCTGGGACGAGGGGTGCGGGAATCTCTTCCGTTGTGAGCCTCTCGGCGAGGACCGCTATCGGCTCCTGGTCAGCAGCTCGAATACCGACGACCGGGATGCGACCGTCGACCGGGGCGACATCGAGGGCACGCGGAAGCCCATCGTCGATTCGACTGACTGGTTGGTTCTGCATCAGACGTATCGACCCACCGAAGTGGAGCTTGCCGCGGTCGGCCAGACAATCCGTCGACCCGAGGTGACGGTGACCTATGCGGCCCCGTTGGACGACGTTCAGACGCTAGGTCGGTTCTGGGCCTACTTCCCCTTGCAGGACTCGACGTCGGCGCGTGGGATTCACAACGCTCCGTGGCATGTCAGCGACGATCGCACCAACCTTCTCGACGGAGCGTTCAACCAGGGACTGTTGAAGGTCACCGCCGATTTGATCGTCAGCGCGCTTCCCCGCCTCAGCACGGTCGACGATCCGGCCCGGAGCTTCGACTACCTGCCCGCCCGTGAACGGGAGGCCGACAACTTCGCAGACCGACGGTTGATCGAGCTCGTCCCCGAGCTGGCGAGAAGGACGAGGTCAGTGCCCGACGTGGACGGGGTGCTCCGGATCCCGTCAGATCTCGAGTACCTGACTGCGGACCTCGCCATCGACGTCGAGTCGATCGAACTCTGGAACTCGGCGCCCGGCAGACCTGTGCGAAGCCCGCATCAATCGTGCTACCGGACGCAGACCCGTAAAGCCCGGTTGCGTCGGCTCGTCCGCGGCGATGGCAATCGGGCCGCGCCGAACGAACTCATGGGCTCGGCGTGGCTGGAGCGCATCGTGGCAGGTGGCCGCGACGACCAGTGTGACGTCGCCTTGCAGGTGTACATGTCGGTCGGCGAGGAGTCGACGCGTCGGGCCCTGAGGCAGGCCGCCGTCGTGCCGGACACCTCCGGCGCGTTGCACCGCATCGAGCACACCGACCGCGTCTTCCTGCGCGGGAACCCGCTGAGCGCATCGGCCGGAATCCGACTGGTACGGCCTACCCTTCTCGATCTGCCGGGCGTGGAGGACAGCCTCCGGGCGATCGACTTCCACGACGTGGATCCGGCCAGCGAGTTGCGGCGTCTGGCGACCACGGCCGCCTCCCGGTGGACCGGTCCGCAATGGCAGGAGTTCTGGAACCTCGTACTCGAGGTCAGCAGCCACGACGCCGAAGAGATTCTGCTGCAACACGTGCTGAAGGACGCGGCGCTGAAGGTCCGGTGTCGCGACGGCTCCTGGCAGCACGTGGGAACGGTAGTCGTGCCCGGCCGTGTGGAACCGGCGAAGCCGTCGCTCGCCGTTGACGTCGACTTCCACCAATTGCATCTAGGCCTGCTGCGTTCCATCGGCGTCGCGGACCGCCCGGTGGTCACCGAGACGGCGAAACAGGACATGACTCTGTCCGAGTATCGCCGGCTGGTCCGTGCGGCCTACCTCGAACCACTGCCACCGAGAGGCAGACCAGACCCGGCCTCGATCGATTTTCGGGAGAAAACCGGGCCGACACCGCTACACGTCCTGCGTTCCTTCGCCGACTCGCGAGACGACGAATCAAGGGCTCGATGGACGAAGTTCCTCCTGGAGGTCGACGGGCCTGACACCTGGGTGCTGCAACCACCCGATCCCAATCGTTTCCCCGCGAAGTCGGTCACGGCGCCACACTTGTGGGCCGCCCAACGCTATGGCCTGCTGGACACGGCCTGGGGGCCGCGGGAACCGGCACGGTCCCTGCACCCCGACCTTCACGACTTGTCTCCACTGATGCCCGTGGCGACGTGGCCGTCGGCCTTCAGACTCACCACGGTCGACAAAGAGACCGACATCCCGGTCAACATCTGGCGTGAGTTCCTCACCCGGGTGCCGGCCGGCGGAGACCCGCGCCGCATCGGCTCACTCGTCGTGAAGGCTCTCAGCCGCCTGCCGCAGACCGAGATACCGGAGCGACTGCCGGCGGTAACCGGCCACGCCTACACGACCGTCGCGCCCGATGAGCTGCTCATCGCTGTCCAGGACGACGAGGTCCACACCCTGTCCGATCAGGGGCTGGCCTTCATCATGGTCGGCGACGAACAGGATGCTCAGGCGCTGATCAACGCTTGGGGCTGCCGGCCAGCCTCGTCGATGTTGCGTGTGGAGATCAGTCCCGACACACCAGGCGAGCCGGTCGTTCTCCTCGACCGGTTCCGCAGGCTGCGCGACTACGCCGACGGTGCCCTCGATGGACTCGAACTCGTAGGCTGCAACGCCCTGCACCGGGTGGTCACGCTGCCGACGGGCACCGACAGCAGTCCCGAAGAGTTCGCCGTCACCGGCCACACGATCTACTTCGAGGAGACCCTCGACGACGAGGAATTGCTCAGCCGAATCTCAGACCGGTTCGGTCTCGACCTCGACGTGCGGGCGATCGATCGGATCCTCGGCGAGGCGGAGAGCGCTCGCATCCAGGAAGCCATGGCGCTGGCACGGACCACGCGGGATCCGGCACGACGCCTGCTCGCCCTCCTTCCCGCCGCCACTCTCAGAGTCCATCTGCCGGAAGGACTCTTGGAGACCGTGCGCGAAGTGTCGCCGGACGGGGGCGATCTGCAGATCGCGCAGTTGCTGATGCACTTCTTCGGCGACACAGTCCTGCACGTCCTGCGACACGACCTGCGGGCGGCAGGGTACGAGGTACCCGACACCTGGGCCGGTTCACCGTTGGCGATGGAGGCCGTGCGCAAGTTCGGGTTCCCTGCCGAATTCGCCGGCGAACGTAATCGCAGGCTCGACGCGGATATCACGGTCCTGGGCCCACCCGACCTCAAACCGCTGCACGATTATCAAGAGGAGTTGGCCGGTCAGATCCGCGGCATGCTGCGCCCCGACCCGGACCCCGCCCGGGCCTTGCTGTTCCTGCCCACCGGCGCGGGTAAGACCCGAGTGACCGTAGAGGCCCTGGTCCGATCCATCAACGCCCGCGAGGTCGACCGCCCGGTTCTCTGGATCGCCCAGAGCGAGGAACTCTGCGAGCAGGCGGTTCAGACTTGGATGACGGTCTGGAGGCAGTTCGGTGAACGGCCGCTACGCCTGAGTCGGCTCTGGAGCCGCAATGAGGTCGCCGCCAGCGATCTGGACGCCAACGTGGTCGTGGCGACCGATGCCAAACTCGACGTCGTCCGCAAGAGCGACGGTTATGAATGGCTGCGTGACGCCGCGATCGTGGTCATCGACGAAGCCCACGGAGCGATCGCTCAGGGCATCACAGCGACACTCCGCTGGCTCGGCATCGACCAACGCGAGACCGCCCGACCGTTGCTGGGACTCACGGCGACCCCTTTCGCCGGCACGGGCGACGAGGCCAATCATCGCCTGGCCGGACGGTTCTTCAACAACCAGTTCAACGTGCTCGGCGACGACCCTTACGGTGAACTCCAACGGCGCGGAGTGTTGGCCCGCACGGAACATCGGATCATCAAGGGGTCGCTGTTCGCGACGGAGGAAGCCGACAAGGCCCACTTCAGCAAGTTCAAGGACGTCTCCAACGACATGCTGGCTCGTGTGGGCCGCGACCGCGAACGCACGCTGCGACTGGCGGAAGACATCGCCGAACAGCCCGGCGACTGGCCGATCCTGGTCTTCACCTCGTCGGTTCTGGCCGCGCAGACCTTGGCGGCGCTTCTGCGCGTCAACAAGATCACCTCCGCCGCGGTCAGCGGTGCAACCCCTGCCCCGGAACGACGACGAACCGTCGAGGCGTTCCGGAATGGCGACATCCGAGTCCTGACGAACTGCAACGTGCTGACTCAGGGTTTCGACGCCCCCGGTGTCCGGGCGCTATACATCGCCCGGCCGACGTTCAGCCCGAACCTCTACATCCAGATGGTCGGGCGCGGTCTGCGCGGGCCCAAGAACGGCGGCAAACCGGAGTGCCTCATCGTCAACGTGGCCGACACGTTCGAGACCTTCGGCGACCAGCTCGCCTACAAGGAGTTCGATCACCTGTGGCGCTACCAGGGAGGCGCCCGGTGAAGATGATCCCCGGACCGGAACGCTTCGGCCGCGTCCAGTCGGCCGCCGAGACCAAGGTGGCCAAACTCCTCTCCCAAGCCGACCTGGGTGAGCCCGCCACCTGCTTCTACTCGGTTCACCTACCGCAACACGAGTACAAGCGCATGGCCGAGATCGACTTCCTGATCGTCCTCAAGGACCTGATTCTCGTCCTCGAGATCAAGGGCGGCCGACTGTCGCGGATCGACGGCGTATGGACGTTCACCGACCGTTACGGAATCGTCCACGAGAAGCGCGAAGGACCCTTCGAGCAGGCGCGCAGTGCGATGTTCGCGCTACAGCACGACCTCGAGCAGCGGATCCCCGGCCTGACGACGTCGTTCGGGGCCATAGTGGTGACACCGGACCAGTTGCTCGACCGTGACCTCGAATGGGACCCGGCGGAGTACATCGGCCCGGCGGCGATGACCGTCGCCGGAATCGAGAGGGCTTTGACGAGCACGGCAACGCACTGGCGGCGGAAAGCCCACCACCGGGTCCGCGATTCCGACTACCGCGATGTCGTCGCGCTCCTCCGTCCCGACTTCGACCGCGTGCCTCGGCTGTCGCTGTTGGCGGCCTCCTTCGAGACCGACTACGTCGAATTGGCGCGCGAGCAGTACGACATGCTGCGTGGCAGCGAGGTCAACGATCGGATCTTCTGCACGGGCGGCGCCGGATCCGGCAAGACGTTGCTTGCTGTGGAGACGGCTCGACGCGCGGCCCAATCAGGCGCCTCAGTCCTGCTGACCTGCCGTTCACCCGGTGTCGTCGACGTCATGCGTCGGTCCCTAGGCGAGACGGCCGTGACCTGCCTACCGTGGTCCGAGGCGAGAACGTCGGCACCGGCGGACGTGCTTGTCGTCGACGAGGCGCAGGATCTGCTCAACGTCGACGACTGGTTCACCCTGGACCAGCTGGTCGTGGGCGGACTCCGGGACGGCCGCTGGCGCATGTTCAGCGACCCCAACAATCAGACCGACGTCCACGGCGAGTTCGACCCACAGGTCTACGCGGAGGTCGCCGCCGGCGCGAGCCGCTACCAGCTTCCGTACAACTGCCGTAACACGGCGGCGATCGTCAAACAGACCCAGTTGATGACCAAGGCCGACCTGGGAGTGGCCAAGGCCGGACAGGGACCCGCAGTCGAGTACGACCGACCAGACACCGACCAGGACACCGCCACCCTGCTCGACGCCCGCCTCAAAAGGCTCCGCCACGAGGACGTCGACCCGGGCGATGTCGTGGTCGTGACCCTCCGCGACACCGTCGAGCAGAGTTCGGCCGTCCACAGCAAGGCGTTCACCCAAGGCCGACTCACCACGGCCAGGGAGGGAGCGAAGCCGACGGGCCGCGGGCTCACCAGACTGGTGACGGTCCGTGACTTCAAAGGCCTCGAAGCCCCATACGTGCTGATCGTCGACGTCGACGACGTCGCCGCACCCACCGACCGGTCGAAGTTGTACGTCGCCATGACCCGGCCGCGGATCTCTCTCTGGCTCGCGGTCCGCCCGAAAGCCTGGCGGCAACTCACCGAGACTCCTGTAGGGAACCGGACATGACCCAACCCCGCACCGTCGTCCAGCGCCGCGACGACACCGTCGACCATCTGCGACGCCAATACCTCGGCCCGCAAGACGGCGCGAACGAGGTCATCGCGAACCGCCCGGACCGGGTCTACCTGGTCGGCACCCTCTACCCGCGAGGGCCGGCCGCACCCCGCCTCGACGGCGACGTCCTCGGCGACGACGAGCACGAGGAAGGGCTCGACGCTCCGATCGAACTCGCCAACGCGTGGAACCCGGCGTCCGCCGCGGTCTCCTTCCTGCACGACGGCAGCCATCTGCACTGCACCATCTCGGCTGGTCGCTACCGACGAGTCCCGGGTGGCAGTGACTGGCAGCGCACCCAGCTATCCGAACCCACGGTCACGCTCGACCCGGACACCGCTGCCGTGACGGTGTTCGACGGCGCCGCGCTCCTCAAAGCCGTCTGGCGATGCCTCGGCGACGCCTGGCTGGTCACCGTCGCCGTCGAGAACGGCGCCCAGCACGACGAGGCGGGCTCCCCGCCACCCACCGAGGACTGCCTGTTCCAAGTCGAGTTGACCTGCTCCGTCGACGGTGGCCAGGTTCGGCCCTACCCGTCGGTATCACTGCTCAGCGACGACCCCGAAGACCAAGAGCTGCAACTGCTCTACCGCCACCGCCGTGTGTACGGGGTCGGCCACGGCTGCTCGGTGTTATGGGACGGCGACGACGGCGTCGTGACCCGCGTCGCCACCGACATGCTGCCCTACAGCGTCGTCCCAGGGGTGTCGCCCGGTTCCCGTGACGCCCCTGTGCTCAGCCTCGACTTCCTGTCCGACGAGACACTGCCCGCCCCCGATCTGTCGGCCGCTCTCAACGCGTTCGTCGACGACTACGCCGAATGGATCTCCCGACGGCACGACGAGGCGTCCAAGCTGCCGGCACACCATGCCGGCGCGGCCGATCGACTCCTCGTGCGCATGGAAACGGCCCGGGACCGGATGCGCGAAGGCGTTCGTGTCCTCACCGATGACGACGACGTCCGGACGGCGTTCCACTTGGCGAACGCTGCGATGTGCGAGCAGATCCTGCAGTCTCGTCACGCGAAGGCATCGCCCGGTAGGCGGGGGCAGGGGCTCCCCAAACGGTCGCCCGGTCTCGCCCCGCCGTCTTGGTACCCGTTCCAGCTGGCCTTCCAACTGCTCACGATCGCCTCGACGGCCGATCACAGGCACACCGACCGTGACGTGGTAGATCTCATCTGGTTCCCCACCGGCGGCGGCAAGACCGAGGCCTATCTCGCCCTCGCCGCGTTCGAGATGATCCACCGGCGGCTCGTGCGCGGCCGGCGCGGCGGTGGAACGGCGGTCCTGACCCGCTACACCCTGCGCATGCTCACCTCGCAGCAGTTTCAACGCGCCGCCACCCTGATCTGCGCTCTCGAACAGCTGCGAGAGCAGGACCCGCGACTGCATGACAGTCCCTCGTTCACCATTGGCCTGTGGCTCGGAGGCGACACCACTCCGAACACCTACAAGGTCGCCCACGAACGGGCCCGCGCGCTCCGCCGAGCATCCGAGCCCGAGAATCCCTTCCAGATCATCGACTGTCCGTGGTGCGGAACGCCGCTCATCCCTCGCCGACGCAGCACCGACGACGGCGCCTACGGCGTACGTACCACCAGTAGAACCTTCGAGCTGTTCTGCCCGCACGATGAATGCTCGTTCCACAGCGAGCTTCCGGTCAAGGTCGTCGACGAGCAGATCTACGCCGACCCGCCGACGCTGCTCGTCGCGACCGTCGACAAGTTCGCCGGGCTGCCCCGACACAAGGACGCCGCCGTGGTGCTCGGTCGGGACGACTCGCCGTATGAACCGCCGAGCCTGGTCATCCAGGACGAACTGCACCTGCTGTCCGGTCCGCTCGGCACCACCGTCGCACTCTACGAGTCCGCGGTGCTCGGACTCATGAGCTGGGACGGCGCACGACCGAAGATCGTCGCCTCGACCGCCACCATCCGATCGGCGCCCGAGCAGGTCCAAAGCCTCTACGGCGCCCCCGTCGCCCTGTTCCCGCCCAGCGGACTGGACGCAGACCACAGCCACTTCGCAGAGACCGACCTCCAGTCACCCGGCCGCATGTACGTCGGCCTGATGCCCCAGGCTTTCACCCAATCCAGGGCCACCGGCCTGTCATGCCTGGCCTTGCTCGAGATTCCGATGCTGCTGTCCGACGTCCCCGCAGACTTGGACGCCTACTGGACCGTCGTCGCGTACCACAACTCGCTACGCGAGCTCGGCCGCACCGTCACGATCGTGCGTGACGACATCGAGTCGCTGCTGACCAACCGGGCGTCGCGCCGCGGAGGCCGCGCCCGCCGCATCCGCGGCGAGGGCATCATCGAGCTCACCAGCAACGTCTCGCCCAGCGCACTCATCAAACGCTTCGCCCGCCTCGAACGACGCGCCGGGGAGGCCGACGCCGTCGACCTCGTCGCGACGACCAACATGCTGTCCGTCGGCATCGACATCAGCCGACTCGGCCTCATGTTGATGAACGGACAACCCAAGACCACCGCCGAATACATCCAGGCCACCAGCCGGGTGGGCAGATCACACGTCCCCGGACTCGTCGTGACCCTGCTGCGTGCCGGCAAGCCTCGTGACCGCTCGCACTACGAGTCGTTCCGGGCCTTCCACGAGTCGCTGTACCGGCACGTCGAACCCACCAGTGTCACCCCCTGGTCCGCGGCGTCACGCAGCCGTTCCCTGCACGCCGCACTCGTCACCCTGGTGCGCCACGGCGCGGGACTGCGCACCAACAACGAGGCCGGTGACTTCCGGCCCGACGACCCGCCCGTTCAGAAGGCCGTACGCATCCTGCTCGACGCCGCCGCCCGCAGTGACCCTCACACCGTCGCCGAGACCACCACCGAGGTTCAACGGCTCGTCAACGAATGGGACCGCAAGGCCCAACACGCCAGGGAACTCGGGCTCGAACTGCGCTACGACAGCTCTGACAACGACCAACCAGTCCTACTCTGCGACTACGGCGAACGACGCGACGCGTGGCCGACCATGCACTCTATGCGGTCGGTCGACCGAACCGTCCGCGTCATCGCCAACGGGGAGAATCAATGAGAACAACACGCCTCAGCCAGACCGTCTCCCCGTTCGGCGTCGGCGCCGTCCTCGACATCCTCGGCGAGTCCCTCATGGCCGCAGACATCAGCCGATGGCCGATCGAACGGACCCACCTCATCACGTCGCGCCGCCTGCAGGAACGCCTCGGCGTCGCCGAACTACGCACTCCACCCAGCGTCCCCTCATACCCTTCCAAGAACACACCCGGACTGCCCTACGAACGATTCCCGAGCTGGTTGTTCTGCCAAGACTGCCGCCGGATGCAGCGTCTGCGACACCACGACGAGACCGGCGAACCGCCGGTCTGCCGACAGTGCACCGGACCGATGGTCCCGATGCGTTTCATCGTCGTCGGCACCGAACGCGGTCATGCCATGGACGTCCCGTGGGTTCGCTGGGCGCACTCCGAGCCCAGCAATGAGGACCAGAGACGCTGCAGGGTCGAGGACCTGCTCTTCCTCACCCGGACCGGCACATCCTCCGAAGGTCTGGGCAGCCTGGTCGTCAGATGTGTCACCTGCAGAGCCGAACGCGACCTCAGCGACCTCACCGCACGAGGGTCCCTCTCCCGGATCAACGTCCGCTGTAATGGAGCCCAACCCTGGCAGCGAACCAGCGTCGGCTCGTGCAACGAACGACTCGAGGTTGTCCAGCGCGGAGCTACGAACGTCACCCTCAGTGAAACCACCACTGCTCTGGACATCCCCGAACCCGAGGTTCCGGTCCGCGACGACGAAGCCGAGATCCGTCAGCACAAGAACTTCGAGGACGTCCAATCGGCGCCCACGGGGCCGTTCGCCCCCACGCTGATTCAAATGATCGCCAACGACGTCGGCGTCAGCACCGAGCTCGTGCAGCGAGTCGTGTCCTCGTCGGCCGCAGATCCCGACCAGGAGATGAAAGCGGCCCGCGAGGGACTGCTGACCGACGAATGGCAGGCTTTCCGCCAAGCCATCGAGAACCCCGGCGAGGTACTCGGTACCCCCACTTTCCGGGTCTCCGCCACACCCTTCCTCGGGCCTGACGCCCCTGACGCCTTCACCGCGCTCGACGCGACGGTCGGGCCTGTGGTGCTCGCTCACCGCCTGCGGGAGATACGGGTTCTGCACGGCTTCCGCCGCTACGACCTCGACGCCGACCTAGTCGACGCCGACCTCGGGCCGCGCGGCCGTGCGCGATGGCTGCCGGCAGTCGAGTCATTCGGCGAAGGGGTACTGCTCACACTCGACGAAGCCAAGCTCGCGGACTGGGAACGCCGGGACCCTGTGATCGAGCGCGCCCGAGGCCTGGAACGGCGTCGACGCGACTCGCCGATCGGTTCGCGCTTCACAGAAGCCACGCCACGACTGATCCTGCTTCACACCCTCGCCCACATCCTCATGCGGCAGCTCGCTTTCAGCTGTGGATACTCCGCCGCGTCACTCCGAGAACGGGTCTATGCAGCGACCGGGGGCGCGTCCCCCGAATCCGGAGTACTCATCTACACGGCCGCCGGCGACGCGGAGGGGACACTCGGCGGGCTGGTCCGCCAAGGTGAGGCACCACGACTGGCCCGCACTCTCGTCTCGGCCTTGGAGGCGGCGGCCTGGTGCTCCTCAGACCCTCTGTGTCGCAGCAGCCGAGGCCAAGGCATGGGCAGCATGAACCTCGCCGCCTGCCACGGCTGCTGCCTGGTCTCCGAGACCTCCTGCGAGCGGGGCAATCTCCTCCTGGACCGAATCCTGCTCATCGGAGACGTTCACACTCCGGGCTATGGCTTCTTCGAGGAGGCGATCGCTTCCGCGCAGCTCACCGCCGCTTCGCATGTCACCGATTGACGTCGACCAACGGGTGGGTACGACCGGTCACCTCCCGTAGCAGCGGTTACACACGGTCGCCAAGCGCGCCAGTCGACGTAGATCCTGCCCCGACAGGTCGGCGGCTGCGCCCGGAGCCGCATCAAGGTGGTTCACCACCAAATAGAACACGCCTTCGGACGGGTTCGGGGCGTCCCGGCGGCGTCGGCACCCCCGGCAGGTGTAGTGGTCTCGTGTGAAGACCTGACGGCGCAGGTCCTCGGGAAACAGCCGCTGGGTGGAGTGAAGATGATCGACCTCCCGAACAGATACCAGACGGTGCTCGCCGGGGCGGAGATCTGGAGCATCTGCGCGACTCTCGATCGGCAGCAGCTCGTCGTCTCGGAGCCGCCGGGCGGCCTCAGCACCACGTCGTCCGTGGGCCACCCGGTCGAGTTCATCCGCGGTAACCGCCTCGCCGACCAGCGTCTCGAACAACTCACGAACGCGTTCGATGACCGGACCGTCCGATCCACGGAGCCTGGTCACCGTCGCGTAGCGATCACGGCGCTTCTGATCCGGTTCCTCGGACAGCAGACGGTAACGACCGCCACCCTCCTCGATGTCGAAGCCGTCCTCGACGCGAAGCTCACGAATACGTCGAGCCCATTCGCCGATGCCCGACACAGCCGCGAGTTCTTCGCCGCTGACCCACTCACCTCTGTACTTCTGCAGGTGCCACAGGATCCGCTGACGTGCCCCTCCGCCTAGACGCGACCTCGGCGCACCGTATATCCGCGCGACCGACACTCGGACCTCGGATAAAGCCTCGGCGACCGCCTCGTAAGAACGTTCGGCCGCTACATCGTCAGCCAACTCGGCAAGCCGCTGAACCGCGGCGCGAAAAACCTGAGCCGGATCTGCGTTCGCCACCGAAACAGTCTAGGCGTCCCCGACGGCCAAGATGACGTGAACCGCCCAAGCGGGCGGGGATGGTGGGCTTGACTTCGTCGGCCGTCTCGACGTAGGTGTACCGAACGCCAACACCCCCACTCGTGTACTCGGCCAGACGAAATGCGTCACCCCAGAAAGCACGATCAGCGCGGAGACCGTTGCACGCGTGGTCGCTCGACTGCGGCGCGGCTGGATCGGAGTCTTCGTCACCACCGGATCCTTCTCGCAACGGGCTCAGACCGAGGTCATCGACCACCAGTATCCGTTGGTGATCATCGGCGGCAGAGTGCTCACCGAGCAGGTAATCATGGCCGCTAGCGACTACGGCAGAGACCTCAACGCGTTGCCCCACGCGGTGGGACAGGGGTACACGCAGTCGGTGACTCACCGGAGGCCAGAAGAGATCCTGCGAGGCTGATTTCCGGTCAGCTGCGTCTCGAGGACGTGAACCTATCAGTCATGGGCAAGTAAGGCGCGTCGGCCATCCTTGTCCGAGCGACTGTCGGAGCGTCTAGAACCTGCGTTCACAGAAGACGCTCCAAATTGTCCAGGTTGCCCTCAGTCAGTCATTCACTTGTGACTGAGAGGGTAACTCGTCGCCAACTGCGACGTTCAAGAAGCGTCGGCCACCCCGCATGGCGTTGATGACTCATGCGCCTACCCGGACAGGAGAGACATGGGTACGATGCGGGTAGTTTCCACGTTACACATAACTACTGCTACCGCATGTGATGGCTTCACGAACTGAAGTTTGATCGTTGCGAACTTGATCCAATTCGCGGTGATCGTCGCACTGCTTACAAGTTGGCTTGCGGCCGCTGAACATCTTGCGCGTAGTCGCGTGTTCGCAACCGGGGCAGCCGCCTTTGCTGGCACCCTTGGTCCGGGCCTCGGCATCCTTCCGGCGCTCGGATAGGTCGAGAGCGCCGGACGCAGCTTCGCGAACTTCGTCTTCGACCGGCCGTCCGCCCCAGCTGACCTCCCCTCGACGCGGACCTGCGTTCCTTCTCACCGACGTCGCCGAGCTACCACGATGCCATCACCTCCCACCGCCCCGAAGAGGTCCTGTCGCTGTAGCGCGGTCGACTCGCGAACCCGTGGATTGTTCGTCGAACCGCACCTCGACAGCGAAGGCCGTTTGGTAGCGTGCCTCCGCCGTTTCCCACGTGGCGGCTAGGACAATATCGTCATGGCTAAGAGTCACATCCAGAAGCAGTCCGAAGAACTGGTCGACCGGGTCGGCAACGCGTCCGATGATGCCTTGGCGCCCCTGCTCTTCGGCGGCTGCTGGCTCGAGTCGAAATACTCGCCGCTTCTATCCGTCCAGCTCGCAGCCGGACAATCGCTACGTGACCATGTCGCTGACGAGCAGGCTGGCTGGAACCCGGACTGGTTGCTCGACCCCGATGTCGGCTTCACAGCGACGGATTCCGCAGGACGGCCGCTGCCGTCTGCGGAGACGCCAGCCACCGCGGACGGGCCGGTCCGCTGGAACCCCGCGCTACCGCTACCCAAAGTGGACGATCAGACGTCGGACGAGTGGACGGGCAACTCCGATCAACGTCGGAGATTGGCCGGCGAGATCCTTCTACTCGCGTTGTGGCGGCGCAGCGCCCGGAGCACAGGAGTACCGGACTCAGTTGTTCCTGCCAAGGCCATCGTTGGGCAGACCCGGGGCGCGCGCTTCAAGAACTCGCTGTCGGTCTTCTTGTCCAGGAGGCTGCCTGGCTGGAAATTCCCCAGCGAAGTTCCGCTCAATCAAATCTTCGGCTTGCACCTACGCAAAGACGTCGGCTCCCGTAAGAGTGACATCCTCGCGGTCGTCGACCAACAGCCTCACCCGCGGCTCATGGCCGTCATCTCATCGAAGTGGAGTTGGCGAAGTGACCGCGGGACCGAGGCCGCGCAGATGGTACCGCTGAATAAGTACCGGCCGGACGTTCCCTATGTGGTCTTCACCGCGGAGTTCGTTCGGGCCCGCGAGGTTGGCAGGGAGAGTGTCGAGGACCGGGCCTACCACCTTTGCCGGGAGTGGGTGGGTGCATGGATGTCTCTCTACGACGAGTGGGGCATCCGCGACTGGGCGACCCTTGGACTGGCCGACATCGAGGCGTCGGCCCGGACGGTCGAGGCGAGCCTGGGGTTCGGGTCGATGGAGGAACTAGCGTCTGACCTGGACGCTGCCGGCACCTACCGGTGACATATCCGACTTCGACGCGCCCGTTTCACGCTCATGTGTCGTCATCGATACTGCGCGGCCAAGGTAATCGGCGTCCGAACGAGACTGGACGTTAGGCCATTCAGATGTTCCGTTTTGAAATGCTGCCGAATCGGAGCTTGCGACTCACACCGTAGGCCGAGGGTACTGGCTGTTGGCAGCAAGCGTTACGGGCGTCGCGCTCGCGTTGGTCGCACCGCTGGCAATCAGCGCAGGCGCCATTGCGGCCCTGTTCGTGGTAGACGGCGACGAGCCCGCCGGCACGCGTTGGACTGCGCGCCGTCGACCCCTCGGCAAGGGCATCGCGGTCCACGACGGTGACCTGATGACCGGCCGACCGTGCGCATCGCCTCCGCGGCGAATGCTGGGCGACCCGGCGCGGATGCGGCACGTCGGCCGGCCCTGCAAGAGCATTCGTGCACCGGTCGACGGTTGTGACCCGGGTTCTGTCGTCGGGGTTGGCGCCCCCGCCATCTCGTCGCGGGCGGGACGAGGCGCCACAGCGACGAGTGATCGTGTCCGCCGTCACGGACCGCGTCATGTGCCACCAGCCGGCTGTTCTTGTTGGCACTCGCGCGTCGCGATCCCGGCTCGGCGGTCATGCGCCTAACTACACCACCCGGTCACGCCTTCGACCAGTGACACTACGGCCGTAGGTGTCCCTCCCGATAGCGAGCGCGGTAGAACCGCTTACCCTGCCGGTCGCGACACCCGCACTGCTTGAAGACGCCGTCACTCAGCCGAGTCGCGACCGTGTGCCGCAGTGAGCAAAGCATCAGATCAATTGCAGTCGGATCCAACCGTGCCAAAGGCCCACGAAGTTGTCCCAACGACTCAAGCCCCTGGCCGATCATCCAAGTCGGGGCCTTTCACCAGGGGCGATTCGTTCGGATTCGGACGATCGTCGGTCGCTCGAACGGGTTAGCCACGCCAGCCAGATCCGTCGGGCCGTTCAGGACGAGACGCTCGCTGGTACCGCCGGGAAGCTCCGCCAAACCGGGGGGAACTCACGTTGATGATCAAGCCGAGTGGGAACGGTTCTTCGCCGATCACTATGTGAAGCTCCTGACGGCTGGTGTCAGCTGGGGCGGCGATCTTCGTGACGCGGAGGATGCTGTTTCCGTCGCGATGCTGGAACTCAACCAACGGTGGCACGAGGTGAGGAACCGAGCGGCCTACACGCGGCGGGTCGTGCTCAACTACACCACCTATGTCCAGCGCGGCGAGCGCAAGCTGATCGAGAAGTTGATCGCCGCCAACGCGTTTGTCGACACGAGTTACGACGATCAGGTACTGACCCGCCATGAGGACGACCAGCGAGTCCGAGGCCTCTTGGAACAGTTGCCAGTGAACAACGTCGGGTGATGGAGAGCCTCTACGAGGGCCTGACCACCGCGGAGATCGCTGAGGCGCTGGGTAAGTCCGAGGCAAACGTCCGCAAACACCTCCAGCTGGCCAGAGACCGGCTGAAGAGGGCGCTGGTCAGCGAAGGGTACAGACGTCGCCCCTGTCGCGCCCGGCCGATTCCCGTGAGGAGGTCATCCAGTGACCGTCTACTACCGTGGCTCCGGCGACGTCGCCGACAACGACCTCGTCGATCTGGCGGCCGAGGTCGCTGACCTGGCCGCCGAACACATTCGCGTCCTGCAGCTCGATCCGGCCGAGCTGACCCGGTGCCGGCTGCGCATCGAGCAGGCGGCACGCGCGGCACGCGCGGAGGCCTTCGCCCCCCACCGAACGCCGTCCCGGCCCCCGCCCTCGGCCGGCCGAGGCGGCCGTCACCCCGACCCCAAGGCGGCGGGTCAGTGGCGACCCTCGAAAGGCCGCTCGCCGCGGGGCGCCTGCTCGAAAAGGGAAACCATCTCCCGGTCTCAACCTCCAGCCGGCGGATCGTGGGCAGTGAGCGCCAGTCGTTGGCCAAGGACCTGGTCAAGCGAAACACGTCAGGTGAGTCGATCAGGGCGCTGGCGGCCTCGACCGGCCGCAGCTACGGCTTCGTTCACCGCGTTCTCACCGAGTCTGGGGTCCAGTTGCGGCAACGTGGCGGCGCGAGACGACGGAAGAAGGCATAGCAGTTCTTCGCCCTTGATAGACCTTCGGGCACGGCCGACGCCCGTTCCGTCAAAGCGGGGGAAACTCAGACCGCCCGCCAACGACGACCGGTGCTGGACACGCGCAGCCCAGTCCTAAATGGCGTATTCCGGATCTATAGCACGCTGCCCCCCGCTACGCACATCCAGGCAAAAGAGCTTCGGCGACATAGGCGTGTTCGGTACCTCGGGACAGATTTCGATCTGCGGCAGGGACGCGGATGAGGACCTCAACCGGAGCCACACCCGACCACACGGCCAGACGCGTTAACGGAGTCAGCGTAGGCGGCGCGGCGTCCGCGAAACCGCCAACTCACAGTGCCATATTCAATAAAGGCATGTGGCCTAACTAGCGTCGGTATAGTGGCCTTATGGAGGGAGCCATATATGGCCTCGCTCGTACGAATGATTCGATCGTTGCGTGGCCAGTGATCTCGAACAAGCGGTACGCGCCTTCGCACAGGCACAGGCCGAGGTCACCCAGACGCAGGAACTACTGGCGGAGAAACGAGCCGAGGTACCCCGTGCCCGCGCACGGCTGGCCGCCGTGATCGTCGAGGTCTACCAGCGCGGCATGCGGCAGAACGAGATCGTCTTGGTTACCGGCTACACCCGCGAATCCGTACGGCGCATCCTGCGCGCCGCCGGCGTTGAACCAGACTGAGGCATCCCCGGCCTAGATGCAGCCCAGCCGGCCGCCGCATCTTGGCGCGCACGCCGCTAGCAAGCTTCCGATCAGGCAAGCGGCTTCGGCCGTCCTGCACCTCCCGTGCAAGCCGTTCACCGGTCACCGTGAACGCCCCAACAGTCCGACCCCCCGTCGACAACGAACGGGGAAACACCATGTCAGACACCGGAATCTTCAAGCGCTGCGGATGCATCGACAGCAACACCGGGCGACGCTCGGGCGAGCACTGCCCACGACTGGCCGAACCCGGCCACGGCAGCTGGTACTTCGCCTGCTCAACCCAGAACCTGCTCGGCCAGACCGAACGCATACGACGCGGCGGCTTCCCCACCGCGGACGCAGCCGCACAGGCCCGCGACGAACTGCTGCAACTCTCCCGCGAGGAACGCACCGGACAGAACTGGACCGTCACCCGATGGCTACGGTACTGGCTGTCCACCCGCACCCGGATACGCCCCACCACCAAATCCCACTACGCCCACGACACCGACCGGTTCCTGATCCCCACCATCGGCGCCCTGACCCTCGCCGAGCTCAACACCCGGCAGCTCACCGCTGCCTTCGCCGAAATCGGCAAAGCCACCAACCGCTACGGCCGGCCCCACACGATGTGCACCCTGCACCACGCCCACACCACCCTGAGAGCCGCGCTGAACGCCGCCGTCCGCGAAGGCCTGTTGACCAGCAACCCCGCCGCCCGGGTGGAACTACCCGCCCGGGAACGCCCACACGCCATGGTCTGGACCGAACCCCGCGTCGCCGCCTGGCGGGCCACCGGCGAACACCCCGTCGTCGCCGTCTGGACCCCAGAGCAGCTGGCAGCGTTCCTACACTCGGCACGCCACGACACCCTCTACGCCCTCTGGTGGCTCATCGCCCTACGCGGACTACGCCGCGGCGAAGCCGCCGGACTGCGCTGGAACGACGTCGACCTCGACAACGCCCAACTCACCGTCCTGCGCCAGCGCACCACCGCCGGCTACACCATCCACGAAGGCCCACCCAAATCCGCGACCAGCCGCCGCATCGTCGCCCTCGACCACCACACCGTCCTACGCCTGCACCACCGCCGACAACACCAACACCACCAACGCCGCGACAACACCGGCAAAGCCCTACCTGGACAGCGGCTACGTCTTCACCCGCCCCGACGGCGCACCCTTCCACCCCGGCTACTTCACCCAACGCCTCCGCCTGCTCATCAACCGCGCCGACCTACCACCCGTCCGATTACAAAACCTGCGCCACGGAGCGGCCAGCCTCGCCCACGCCGCCGGCGCCGGCGCCGACCTCAAAACCATCCAAGACCTACTCGGACACTCCAACGTCTCACTCACCGCCGACGTCTACACCGAAGTCTTACCCGACAAACAACGCCAAGCCGCCGAAGACACCGCCCAGCTGCTGCTCGACGCCGGCCACACCATCCGCGCACCTCTCGCCATCATCAAACGCACGATGGTGCTGCCACGACGACCTCGCCGCGAACCAGCAGCCCCAACGACCATCGCCACGCCACCACGTAGCCAGCGCCACCGCACCCACAAGTCCCGGTCACGGTACGAGACTCTGCGGAGACGAAGGTGACCGTGATAATCCGTACCGACGCGGCGCTACGCTGAGCCGCCTGTAACGCTGACCAGGCCGGCACACATCAGCCCCTTTTGGCCTGACCGCAGAGGGCAGGGTGATCTTGATGTACTCGGTGAGTAGCGATGCCGTCGACCGGGCGATACGGCTGCTCGCCGAGAATGCGGCATTCCTCACGCTGGACCAGCGGCTGCGGATCGCCGCGCTGCTGGCTCGCCCGATCGAGCCGGAACCTTCGTACAACCGGGATCCGGTCGATCCTCCGCCCACTGAAGCTGTCGTGCTCACCGTCGAGGAGACCGCCGACCTGCTGAGAGTCGGCCGCACCACGGTCTACGACCTGATCAAGAGCGGCGGGCTGACCAGCATCATGATCGGCCGGCTGCGCAGGGTCCGGTATGCCGATGTCGTCGCCTACCTCGACCAGACCGACCGGCGATAGGCGTACTCGTGGGCAGGTCGGTCGTACCCCAGCCAGCAGTGACGAGCTGCTCCGCCAAGCCGCCGTCAGCAGCGAGTCATGCCTGGTAGGCACCGGATAGCGCCCAGCGCAGCTTCACGTGGCTCATCAGCAAATCCGCCGACTTCTGAACCGCGACCGCAGCCATCGACTTGAAGATGCAGCTGTACGTGTCGATCGTGGTCCAGGCCGTGGAGTGGCCCATGTCCTCCTGAATCTGCTTCAGATCCATACCGGCGGCCGCCTCGACGCCGGCCGCGCCGTGGCGCAGGTCGTGCAATCGCACCGGCGGCAGGCCTTCGCTGTCCGCCAGCTTCCTGAACCGGCGTGTCAACCAGTCGGGTCGCACCGGCTTGCCGTCAGCGTGGACAAAGACCCTCTCATTCGGGTCGACCCAGCCCAACCGACGCCGCTGGTCGCGCCACAATGCCGACAGCAGCTCCACGCTGAACCTGTCGAGCGACATCGTGCGGACACCCGCCGCTGACTTCGGCGGTCCCACCCAGTCCGCACCGCGAACGACCACGATCTGCTCCCGAACGGTGAGCTCTCCGCCTGCCAGATCGATGTCCTCCCACCGCAGGCCTGCGATCTCGCCCCGACGCAAACCCCGCAGCGCCACCAGCCACCACAACGAGAAGAACCTGTCGTTCTGCACGGAGCTGAGGAACTGCCCGACATGGTGGAGATCCCAGACCGCCACGCGGGGACGGACCCCCGTGTTCTGCCACGCCTTCACGTACGAGTCGTCCCACACCACAGCCCGCGGCTTCGCCCCGGACGGAAGCTTCAACCCTCGAGCAGGGTTGAGGTCGATGACCCCTTGACGGCGAGCCTCGGAGAGCGCGGTACGCAGCACGGCCCGGATTCCGTTCAGGCTGCTTGGGGAGATCAGTCGGCCACCGCGAACATGGCCGCGGGAGATTCTGTCCATCGCCCGCTGTGCGTCCTTTGCGCGAAGCTTGCGCATCGTGTGATGACCAAGCGTCGGGATCAAGTGGTCGTAGACGACGCTTCGATAGCCGACCATCGTCGACGGGCGGAGACGATTCTCTTGCGTAGACAGCCAGAACTCCAGCCACCGTCGAAGCGTCCACATCCCGGCCGCTTCATGCCCTGGCTTCTGGCGAAATTCCCAGCAGGCGCGTTCAGCGTCAGCCCTGCTGGGGTGGCCGCCGCGACGCACCCGGATCCGTCGATCGTCCGGCCCGGGCATCTGTACTGAGAAGTACCAGCTGCCGTGGCCCTCAGCGGGCAACCGGCCGCAACGCGAACCGAGCTGACGTCCTGACTGCTCACACCGACAGGCACACCGCCGGTACACCAAACCGGCCTCCTTCGCCTGACCCACAGCTGCCACCACGCACCGCAACACGATAGGTAACTCGCCCGGCAGCCTTGATCATCCAATAGGCAATTCAGACACGCGAACAGCCGGATTCGCGTCATCCTTTTGCGAACCCGGTGCTATTGACCCAATAAACCCAGGTCAACCCTGCTTCAGGCAGCCCTAGATGTGGGGCAAAGACGTGACCCACAGCTGACCCACATACCAAAAAGAACCTGGCCCCGGCGGCCCGGGTTCCAGGTTCATGCAGGTCAAACGATGTTTCTCGTCGCGCGCCCGAAGGGACTCGAACCCCTAACCTTCTGATCCGTAGTCAGATGCTCTATCCATTGAGCTACGGGCGCAGTCTTGCGTGGCTGTCGCGTGCCCAGCCAGGAAACTACGTTAGCACGCCCACCGCTGCCACCCCTCGGGCGGGCTCCTGCGCTGGGGGACAGGTCGGTCTGGGCGGGAAGCACAAACGCCGGCGGCTGCGAGTTTGGGCAGCTCACCGGCGTGAGGGGTGGGTGGCGGAGACTCCGGGATTCGAACCCGGGAGGGGCTTTAAGACCCCAACCGCATTAGCAGTGCGGCGCCATAGACCAGACTAGGCGAAGTCTCCCCGACGGCACTCAACCGTCGAACGACGAGGATACCGGACCCCCTTGGCGCCGGGCAAAGAGGTATGGGTGGTGGCGGGGGCGGTTCGTAGCGGGTGGAAATCGCTGGGTGCGATTAGGCTCACGCGGATGGAGGAGAAGGAGCCCCGCAAACGCTCGGCTGACGCTGAGTTCAGCGCTGTCGACCAGCCGCCGTCGGGTCGCCGGCGGAAGGCTGCTCCTCCGCAGGTCACGTTCCAGCCGCCGGCCGCCGAGCCGACCGAGCGCCCACGTCGGTCGAAGGCCGCCGGCACGCCGCCCCAGCACGCGGAATCCGACCCGCAGCGAGGCGCGGAACGAACTGCGGCGCCCACGGAGGCGGCACGCGGAGAGGGCGCCCAGAGCGAGATGGGTTCGGCGGCCAGGGATCGAGCGGAGCCGACGCAGGGCAAGCGGCCGGGCCGCGCGGAGCCGGCGCGGAGCGAGGATTCAGAGCGCGGGGAGCCGGCGCGGGACGAGCGGCCGGATCGCGCGGAGGCGGCACGGAGCGAGGGTTCAAATCGCGCGGAGCCGGCGCGGGGCGAAGGTTCGGCGGCGGGTCGCGCTCGGCGCGCCAGGAAAACGGCAGATGGAGGTACGGGCACAGCACCTGCTCGCAACCCAGCCCAACAGCCGCCTTCAGCTGGGCGCCGCAAGTCCACGCCCCGCAAAGCCACGCGGCCCCCGACCCCCGCCACGCCCACCGCCACCACGGCCGACCAGCCCAGCTCCACGGCCGACCAGCCCGGCACCACAACGCCTCCCGCCCAGCGCCGGTCAAAGGCCGCCACGCCCGCCAAGACCACCCCGCGGGGCACGACGACCCCGACGGCCACGACTACTCCGCCGGCCAAGCAGCCTTTCCCGGCCGCCACTCAAGCTGAGACCGCCCCGGCACAAGCACCGGCTCGGCCCATCACCGGACAAACGCCGTCCCGAACCGCCTCGCCGGACATGCCGGCCCAAACTGCCGACCCGGCGACGGCCGGCACCACGCGCGAGTCGACCCCCGTTGCGCCGGCCAAGAAGGCCACCGCCCCGAGGAAGGGGATCAGCGTGGCCAAGAAGGCGGCGAACGCCCCGACGAAGGCAACCGCGGCGCCGGCAAAGGTCGCCAAAGCGACGAAGGAGGCTCGGCCACCGGCCCACCCGACCGGCATCCCGGCCCAGCCGCAGGTCACCGAGCCAACCGTCGCCAAGGCCTCCCCGCCAACCGAGCCCGAGAAGAAGGCCGAGCCGGTAACAACGGCCCCGCCCGAGACAACGGCCGAACCAGAGACAACGGCCGGGCCCGAGACAACGGCCGACGTGACGAACGAGGTGGGGGCGGTGGCTGCCACGGTCCAGGGTGGGGACGTGAGCGCTGCTCTGGCCGTACCGGCTGAGAAAACCGCAACCAGACGCACCGAGCCCTGGGCCCAGCTGGTCGCCAACCCGGGTCACGCCCCGGAGCTTCTGGCGCTCGCCGCCGTGCAGAGTATTGGCCCGCGCGCCGCGGACTGGGCCCGTCGGATGCGCGAGCGCTACCCGCACGCGACCGACGCCAGTCTGGCTCGCCTGGCCGAGCGGCAGTTCATTCGCTTCGGCGGTGTGGGCAGTGTCTTTGCCGCGGCGGCCGGCTCGTATGCGCCTATTGCTCTGCTGAGCAGCAACGCCCTGACCTATGCCGAACTGGTTCTGCATGTGGCGGCTGCTCACCAGGTTGATCCGACCGACCGCCGGCGTGCCGTTGACCTGCTCGTTCTTACGCAGGTGCACGCGACCCCGGAGGACGCGGAGGCCGCGCTGACCACCGCCGAGCAGCCGGCCTACGAGGAGGAGACGCACCTCACGGATGCCGTGTGGCGGCTCGCTCGGATGGCCTCTGCGCAGGGCGTTGCCTGGGCCATCGTCAAGCAGGTCAATCGGGTCTTTCCGGGGGTGACCCTCCTGTCGGCGATCATCACCAGCCGCTCGGGGGTACGGACGGTGGGCATGCGGGCGACCCGGTTCTACAGCCGGCTGAGCCAGGACGCCGACAGCAGGGCATAGCCAGCGAAAATGAAACAACGCCGGCGTTGTTAGCGGCGCCGGCAGCGGGGATGTGGCCAGCGAAGAAGGCGACGCCGACGGCAGGCGTGGCCAGCAAAGAAGGCGACGCCGACGGCAGGCGTGGCCAGCAAAGAAGGCGACGCCGACGGCAGGCGTGGCCAGCAAAGAAGGCGACGCCGAAACCGGCGGGCGACCGGGGCTAAAGCCAGCTCAACCAGGACTCCGGCAGCAGGGTGTAGCCGACGAAGGCGACGATGTCGAGCAGGGAATGGGCCACGATCAGGGGCATCACCCGCCTGTAACGCAGGAAGAACAGGGCGAAGATCACGCCCATGACGGCGTTGCCGATGAAGGCGCCGAAGCCCTGGTAGAGGTGGTACGAGCCGCGCAGGACGGCCGAGGCGGCGATGATCGACACGGTGCGCCACTCGAGCGAGGCGCGCAGCCGGGTGACGAGGTAGCCGACGACGATCACCTCCTCGAGCACCGCGTTCTCCACGGCTTTGAGGACCAGCACCGGCACCGCCCACCACACCGGCTGCAGGGCCGCCGGCACAATCTGGGCGTTCAGCCCCAATTGCGCAGCAAGGTAGACCAGCAAGAGGCCGGGGACGCCTATCACCGCGGCCAAACCCACGCCCCAGCCCGTGTCGAAGCCGGGCCGATACAGCGGCCGGCCCAACGAAGAGCGCTGCGAATCCAGCAGATACAGCGCGAGCAGCACCGGCACCAGCGCGAAGAAGATCCAGAGCAGCTGGTACGTCAGATCCAGGTACGGTCGCGGCGACTGCGACGGGTTCAGCGTGGCCTTCGACGCGGAGAGCGGCCCGGCCGACAGCTTGGCGATGAGGGACACCACGGCATAGACGGCGCTCGCGCCGAGGGACAGCAGCAGGACGAGAAGGATCTCGATCCCCGTCGAGGTGCGGCGGGCGCGGTCAACTTCGCTGGTCACCCGCACAACGATAAGGGTGGCCAATCGCACTGATGGTGCGTCTTAGATCCGAGTGCGCTGCCCACCCTGACTGACATGGGAGACCTCGCGCGTTTGCTCAAGGAGAGTTGGAGCCTCGTCGAGGAACATCAGGACAAGGTGGCCGGCTACTTCTACGCCAAGATCTTCCTGGCCCACCCCCACCTGCGGGAACTCTTCCCGATGCACATGGACGTCCAGCGATCGCGATTACTCAATGCTCTGGTGACAGCCGTGCAGACGCTGGAGGATCCGGAGCGGTTCGATGAATATCTACGCGCGCTCGGTCGTGATCATCGAAAGTTTCACGTGGAACCAGAACACTACGAGGTGGTGGGCGGGGCACTGATCGAGGCGATGCGGCACTACGCCGGCGAGCAGTGGAGCATCGAGTTCGACCAGGCCTGGGCCGACGCGTACGCGGCGATCGCGGCGAAGATGCTGGCCGGCGCCGAGGCGGACACCAACCCGCCGTACTGGTACGCCGAGGTCACCGCCCACGAGCGCCGCGCCCAGGACATCGCGGTCTTCACCGTTCTCCCCATGCAGCCGCTCGAGTTCCGCGCTGGCCAGTACCTCAGCATCGAGTACCCGCGCGCCCAGCCGCGCTTGTGGCGGACCTATTCGGTCGCCAACGCGGCCCGGCGGGACAACACCCTGGAGTTCCATGTACGAGCGGTCGGCGCCGGTTGGGTGTCCAGTGCCCTGGTACGACGCCTCCAGGCCGGCGACATGATCAAACTGGCCGCCCCGATGGGCACGATGGGCCTGGACCGCCGCTCCACCCGCGACGCGGTCTTCGTGGCCGGCGGCACCGGCCTGGCCCCGGTCAAGTCGATGCTCGAGGAGCTGACCCGGTACAACCGAACCCGTTGGGTGCACGTCTTCTTCGGCGCCCGTAACCGCGACGATCTCTACGACCTGCCCGAACTCAACCGCCTGTCGGCCCGCTATCCGTGGTTGTCGGTGGTCACCGCCTGCAGCGAGGACCCGTCCTTCCCGGGCGAGCAAGGCAACATCTCCGACGTGGTGGGCCGTTACGGCCCGTGGAACGAGCACGACTTCTTCGTCTCCGGCTCGGGCGCCATGGTCAAGGCGACCCTGAAGACGCTGGCCGAGCTCCAGGTGCCGGCGCTGCGCGTGAAGTACGACGCATTCAATTAGGCCCTATTTCGCAGTCCAGCCGAGCGCGTAACACGGTCTAGTAGGCCCAGGGCCGCCCGATCTGCTGATACTCGGAGACGGGCACGAGGGCCGCGTCCGGCGCCATCCGATCCACGTACAACTTGCCTTCGAGGTGGTCGATCTCGTGGCTGACCAGCCGCGCCATCGCCAGCTCGAACGACGTGATCACCCGCGTACCGTCGAATCTCGCGTGCTCGACCTCGATCCGCAGCGGCCGCACGACCAGCCCGCGGTAGTCGAAGAAGGAGAGGCAACCCTCGTACTGCTCGTCGGTGTCGCCGGACTCGCCGACCATCCGCGGGTTGAGCAGCACCACCGGCTCGACGTCGTACTCCGGCGGCCGGACCACCGCCGCGGCCACCGACAAGCCGATCTGCGGGGCCGCGAGCCCAACCCCCTTGCTGAAGTCGTGCAGCGTCTCCAGCCGCTGGAGCGCGGTGAGCAGTGAGGTCACCGCCTCGCGGGCCGACTCCTCCTCGCGGGGCAGCTGGAAGTGCCGGGATCGCTGCCGCAGCAGGTCGGCGCCGCGCTGGACGATGCCGACGCCGCGCATCTTCTGCGAGGCCCGCGGCTCGGAGTGGGTCAGCGCGACGGCCTGGCCGTTGATCGGGGCCAGGTCCTCGTAGGTCGGCGCGCCGGCCCCGCGGAACCGCCACTCCAACCGGTACCGGGCGTTGAGCAGCGGCTGGTCGGTGGACCACTCGAAGATGGCCCGATCGTCGTCGTTGTGACGTTCGAGCGGCGTCCGTACGGGTACCTCAGCGGCCATGGACGTCTCGACGCCCCACACCTGCGGCTCGAAGTGCACCGGGAAGTCCAGCCGCACGGTGAGGCTCCGGGTGGGCAGGCGCACCGCGCGCTGAAACCACTGCCCCCACTTCTCCTCGCCGACGGTGTACGCGTACGAGATCGTGGTTCGCTCGCCGGGATAGAGGGGAAACTGGCCGTGCTCGTTTCCGAACAGAAGCCAGACCTCCTTGGAGGCGTCCCGGTCCAGTTTGAGTCGCTGCTGCATCGGCTCGGCGGCCTCGCCCTCGCCCGAGTTCGCCTCGATGTCCAGCTCCTCCCAGGTCAGCGGGTGCTGCCGGTGGTGCCGGTTGGAGCCGGTCGGGTCGTGCGGGTAGCGGTCGACCGAGATCTTCATCAGGAACCGGGTGACCGGCTCGTTGCCCGCGTTGTAGAGCGACCGGTGGATCCGGCACCGGTAGGACCCGTCGACGTAGCGGAGCTCGGCGATCTCCTTCTCCACGATCAGCCCGGTCCCGGGCGGCATCCACTGCGCCGGCACCGGCGGGTCCCGGTGTGCCGCCGCGCCCCGGGCGTGCCGGAGTTCGTCGTACTCCTGGAATCTCTGCCAGATCGCACCGCCCGCGGAGAGAACGGCCTCGGCGCGCCGGGCGAAGTCCTCGGTGGGCTTGTGCCGGCGTCCCTCGACATGACTGACGTACGAGGGATCGAAACCCATGCGTGCGGCGAGTTGCTTCTTCGTCATTCCTCGCTCGGCACGCCACTGGGCAAGCGCCGTGACGAACTGGTCGGCGGCCCGCTCGACGGGCGAGGTGGTCATCACGAATGCCCCCTTCGCGACGGGAAGTTCAGTGTCGCTGGCTCCTGGTGTCAACAAGGGGCTAGTAGCGCGTTGCCGACAGATACCTTGACGAATCCGGCAACGCGGCAACCGTCCGTCAGGACACCATCGCTTCGGGTATTCGGAGGAATAACACCTGATGGGGGCCGGTGTACCAGGACCGCCCGACCCGTGGTTAGGTTAGCCTTAACAAGGTACGGTTGGCACCGACCGAAGGGGGTGCGGAACGAGTGACGGCAGCGCTGGCGATGTCGCAGCCACTGGCACCCATCACGGACACCCTCCGGGCGATGTTCGGCACGAGCACCCAGCTGCCCGGCCTCGCCCCCGACCTGCTGGTCACCGACCCGTCCGGCTGGCGGCCGACCGCCGAGCTGCGGGGCCACAGCCTTGACGCGCTGCTCGACTCGTCCCGCCGCCGGTGGAACGCCCAGCCGCACGCGGCCGCGGCGCTGGCCTGGAAGGCGTACACCTATTGGCTCGCTCTTCCGGCGGTCCTCGGGTATGCCTCGGCCCGGCGGGTGCCGCTGCTGTCCGCGCACGACGTCCTGATGCACTTCGACGACCCGCGCCCGCTGGTCACCCTCGGCCTGCGGGCCGACATCCCGGTAGCCGTGCTGCCCAGTGACCCGCTGGCGCTGAGCGGCCTGCCGCAGGTGCGGGTGGTGCCGACCGAGGCGGCGCTGCGCGAGGAGTTCCGCGCGTCGCTGCTCGACCGGCACCTGACGCCGCTGCTGGACGCCATCCACGACCGGGTGCGGCTCGGCCGGCGTACGCTGCTCGGCTCGCTCGCCTCGGGCGTCGCCTACGCGGTGCTCCGCTCGGCCGACGTGCTGCCCGGCCCGTCCACCGAAACGATCAACGCCCTGCTCACCACCTTGGGCGTGGACGACCTGGTCGAGCTGGTGGCCGATGCCGGCGGCCGGCTCGACGTGCAGCGGCGGACCTGCTGCCTGGCCTTCACCCTGCCGCAGCCCAAGGTCTGCAAGGGCTGCTGCATCAAGCCGTAGCCCAAGGTCCGCAAGGGCTGCTGCATCAAGCCGTAGCCCAAGGTCCGCAAGGGCTGCTGCATCAAGCCGTTGCCGTCGACAGCACGACGACGCCCAGGCACATCTCGTCGCTGGTTCCCTCGCCCCACACCACATACCGCGGCGGCTGGTCGCGCAGTTGCGGCAGCTGGTGGCGCAGGCCGACGTCGTGCGTGCAGGTGACCCGCAGGGTGTCGCCGGGCTTGACCCGGGCCGGCTCGGTCAGCGGCGTGATGCCCTGCTCGTCGAAGTTATAGGACGGCACGTCGAGCAGCGTCGTGGCGCCCGCTTTCCCGGGGTTGAGCTCGACCTTGACCGACCGGCCGAGCAGGTGCATGTGCCCGCCCAGCGCATAAATGGTGGCGGCCTGCCGTACCGGATAGTCGCACTGGGTCCTGGTCGACGCGACCGGCCGGCGACCGCCGTTGCACCGCCGGTTGAGGCCGGTCACCGCGCCCAGGGCACCGTCGCCGAAGCGTGCGGCCACGTCGCGTACCGCCGCGGCCCGGTCGCAGAGCGGCCCCTCCTCGTTCGGCCCGCAAGCCAGCTCGACCGGCGCCGGCATCAGGAAGGTGTCCAGCGGCGTGAGGCCGGGCTGGTCGGTGAGCCTCAGCCGGATGCCCGAGCGGTCGGTGTCGCCCGGCTTGGCCGCCAGCAGGTTGTAGTGCACCTGCATGACCAGCTTGCTGCCGGGCGCCATCGGGTAGCCGATGTCCGGCCGCAGCAGCGTCTCGTCCGCGCCCGGCGCCCACGAGGCCACCCAGGCCGCGGTGTCGGCGATGCCCGCGTTCCCGAAGCAGGTCCAGCCCTGGCCGGGCGTGCCCGCGTCGGTCCGCTGGGCCTCGGCGGCCTGGTCCGGCGTGATCCGGAAGAAGATCGCGTGGTGGACGACCGTGGCGTTCTGCGGCAGGAACTGGCTCCCGGTCAGGAACGACGTCCCGGTGATGCCGGGGTCGACCAGGAAGCACCGGTAGTCGTCGGTGCCTCCGTGCGGCGCGGCCGGGGTGTAGGCGGCCGGCATGGCCACGTCGACGAAGCGCTCGCCAGTGCGCAACGGCGCCGCCGGCGCGGCCGACCCGGTGTGCTGGTGGGCTGAGGGTGGTGCCGGGGCCGCGGGTTCGTCGGCCCCACAGGCAGACCCCCCGATGAGTACGCCTGCCAGCACGCCAACCGCTCCGATTCGCCGCATTGTCGGCACCCCCTCCGACACGCAGCGTGCTCCACTTCGGACTTTGTGTCACCCTTCGGTGCACTATTTGCGCGCCGGATCCCTTATCTCGGCCGAATCTCTGACGAAACGTAAGGGGAGAGCCGATACCAAACCGGTCAGCGGGGCCGGATGCACGCAATCGCGGACAACCGGACGAGGAGTGGCGCACGCATGACCGAGCGTACGTTCGCGATCCTCTCCCCGTTCGTGGGCGGCGACTATTACGGTGCGATCATCGCCGGGGTGAACGCAGCCGCCGCCGCCCGTGGCGACTCGGTGATCGCCATCCAGACGCTCGACCCCGGCTCGCACAGCGCCGACCACAGCGGCCTGCCCGACTTCCACCGGCCGGTCGCCTGGGACCACGTCTCCGGGTTGATCATCCTGCCCGGGGCGGTCGACTCCGAGTACGCGCTGACCGCCGGGCGGGCGGGTAAGCCGGTGGTGCTGATCGGCCACGAGATCGACGGCGACTGCTCGTCCGTGGTGGCCGACAACCGGTCCGGCGTACGCGAAGCCGTCACCCACCTGATCACCCACGGCCATGAGCGGATCGCCTTCGCCGGCAACCTGAACCACTTCGACGTCCGCGAACGCCACGAGGGCTACCGCGAGGCGCTGCTCGCGCACGGCATCATCCCCGGCGCCGACCTGCTCTTCGACCTGCCGGACAACCACGAGACCGGCGGCGAGGACGTGGCCGGATGGCTGATCCGGGCGGGGATGCCGGCCACCGCGATCGCGCTGGGCACCGACCGGAACGCGATCGGGGTGGACCGGCGGCTGCGGGCGGCCGGGTACGAGCTCCCGCGCGACCTGGCCGTGATCGGCTTCGACGACATCCCGGACGGCATGTACCTCCATCCGT
Organism: Actinoplanes sp. NPDC049265; assembly: GCF_043197135.1. Classification (NCBI taxonomy): domain Bacteria; kingdom Bacillati; phylum Actinomycetota; class Actinomycetes; order Micromonosporales; family Micromonosporaceae; genus Actinoplanes; species Actinoplanes sp. NPDC049265. The sequence continues at coordinate 382,862 of NZ_JBICSP010000006.1, forward strand.
CGCTGTCGACCGTCCGCCAGCCGCTGGACCAGGTCGGCGCGGCCGCCCACGCGCTCGCCCGCGACCTGGCCGACGACCCGGCGCTGAGCCGGCGTCAGGTGCGCGGGGTGCCGACCGTCTTCGTGCGGCGCGACTCCTGCGGCTGCCCCAGCGACGGGCTGCCGGTCTCTGAGCCGCACACCCGGGAGCTCTTCGGCGACATCCAATACCTGCAGGCCACCCTCAACATCCAGTACGAGCTGAGCATCGAACTGCTCGGCGCCCACGGCGAGCGGGATCCCCGGTCGCTCAGCTGGCTCGACCGCACGCCGGCGGTCGGCGGCGTGCTCGGCCTGTGGTCGGGCGCCGCCGACCTGGACGTCGTCGGCGAGTTCTGGCCGGGCGGCTCGACCACCGCGGTGGGCACCTCGATTCCGGTCGCCCAGTTCCCGCCGCGGAGCCTGTTCGACCTGGCCGATGGCCCGACCGGGGACATCGTCTTCGTGGTGCCGGTGAAGAGCGAGGCCCACGACTGGGGGCTGCTCGCCGCGGTCGGCCGGATCCAGGCCAGCACCCCGCCCGGCCGCGAGATGATGAACCACTCGGGCTCGCTGCTGGCCGCCGCGCTCGACCACGTGACGATGGTCCAGGCGTTGCGTGACCAGGAGGAACAGCTGCGCAGCGCCGCCCTGCACGACTACCTGACCGGTCTGCCCAACCGGGTGCTGCTGGCCGACCGGCTGCGGCAGGCCGGGCTGCGGGTGTCACGGCAGCCGAGCCACCGGTTCGCGGTGCTGCTGCTCGACCTGGACGGGTTCAAGGCGGTCAACGACTCGCTCGGGCACGCGGCCGGCGACGCGCTGCTCGTCGAGGTGGCCGCGCGGCTGACCGGGCTGCTCCGGGAGTCGGACACGGTGGCGCGGCTGGGCGGCGACGAGTTCGTCGTACTCCTCGACGGGGTGACCGTGCCGGACGGCCCACAGGCGGTGAGCTCCGCGATCGACGCCGTGCTGACCGAGCCGTTCCTGATCGACGGCCGGGAGGTGCGGGTCGGCGTGAGCATCGGGGTGGCGCTGTCCATGCCGGGCGCGTCCGACCCCGACCACCTGCTGCGCGAGGCCGACGCGGCGATGTATCGCGTGAAGTCGTCCGCGCGCCGCCCAGTCAGTCGCTGACGCAGCCCGACCCTCGGCGCCCGATCAGCCACCGACGCGGGCTTCCGCGCGCGGTCAGTCGCCGGCGCCGGCCCTCCGTGCGCGGTCAGTCGATGACCGGGCCGGTCAGCACCGCGTTCGGGTCGTCGACCAGGTTGCGTACGTTCCAGGTCCAGACGCCGCCCTGCCAGGTCGGCTCGAAGCCGAGCAGGTCGGTCATCGCCCGCAGCATCTCGACATCCCGCGTCTGCGGCTGCAGGACGATCACGCCCGCCTTCCAGTAGCGGAGGTCGGCCAGGGTCATCTCGCGCCGGGTGTCGGTGATCTCGGGGGTCGGGTTGCCCTGCTGGATCGAGGCCATCAGGCCACTGGTCGGCCGCCACGGCGGCGAGAACAGCGCGGTGCGGTCGGTCGGGTCCAGCGGGTTCTGGTTGGGCAGCAACGCGTACGTGCCGGCGATCCGCATGTCCAGACCGGTGTACGCCGTCCAGCGCAGCGGCTCGGGGTAACCGGAGTCGGGCAGCGGGAGCGTGACCACGGTGTGGTCGTCGTCCACGAACTGCTTCCAGGTGCCCGCGGTGACAAAGTCGGGGACCGGGGTCATCGGGGCGCTGCGCACTGGGGTCGGCACCAGCGGGACCAGGGCCATCGCGACCGAGGTGATCATCGCCACCCTGACCGGGCCACGCGCCGACGGCTGGCTGCGGACCAGGTCGATCGCCTTCTGGCAGCCGATCGCCAGCACGATGCCGACCACCGGGGCGATCGCCATGGCCCAGCGGGTCGGCACGGCCGAGTTGAGCACCGGGACGCTGTGCAGGACCGCCCAGATGCCCGGGACGCCGGTGTTGATGCCGTTCAGGAAGATCCGCGGGCCGAGCGACATGGCCGCGAACAGCAGCGCGATGCCGCCCAGGGCGACCACCGCGACGCTGCGCCGCAGCCAGACCATCAGGCCGAGGAAGAGGATGACCAGGCCCCAGCCGAAGAACGCGTTCTGCTCGGCCGGGTTCTGGGCCAGCCGCTCGGCGGTCAGCTCGTTGCCGGCCACCGACCGGGCCGAGTATGCGGTGAAGGACCCGAGGTCGGCACCGAAGTTGCGGACGAACTGCGGCAGGCCGTGGTAGCTCTGCGGCCCGAAGAACTGCACGGCCAGCGGGTACGCCAGCACACCGAGCGTGACGACCGCCGTGATGCCGAGCCCGCGCAGGAAGGTCAGCACCTCGCCGCGGTGGGTGTGCCGCCGCGAGATGGCCATCGCCGTGCAGAAGATGCCGAGGCCGACCGCGGTCATGAAGAGGATCTCGAGGTTGATGAACGCCTGCCAGACCAGCAGGCCGGCCAGGATCAACCCGTTGCGTACGGCCCGGCCCGGCGTCCGCAGGGCCAGGCAACGCCAGATGATCAGCGGCACCAGGAACTGCGACACGATGTTGGGGTGGCCGCCGGCGTGCGACACCATGCTCGGCGCGAAGGTGCAGAACAGCGCGCCGACCCACGCGGCCAGCCGCGAGGTCACGAAGACCCGGGAAAGCACCAGGTACCACGAGATGCCGGTAACTGCCAACGCGAGCGTAAGAAAAAGGTTGAACGCCACATGGGTGCCGAACAGAAGAGTGATCGGCGTCATCGGCAGCGAAACGGCCAACACCGAGGTGTTGGCCATCATGTTCACCCCGTCGGGGTAATTCATGCGATCGGAGAAGAACGGATAAGCGCCATCAGTAACGATGCGAGCACCGTGCGCCAGCATCATCTCGAAGAAGGCTTGATCTTGTGGATCATCGCGCAACTGATGATCAAGATTGAGCCACAACGGCAGCGTGATGAAGAGCGCTACCGCAACGAAACTGCATATGGCGACCGCGTCCCGCCAGGTGAGAGAGAGCCAGAAGCGCGGCCGCGTGGCCGGCTCGACCTCGGGCCTAGCTGCGGGTATGACCGCGAGCGTCGGACTGGTCACATCGGTGTCGAGAGTCCGGAGCTCCGCGTCGAGGTCGCCGGGCTCGGCGACATCGCGGGGCCGCATGGCACTCCCGCCGGCTGACTGACCGCTCGAGTCAATACCCGTAATCGTCATAGCATCGGCCACCCTAACCGAGGTTGGTAACGTTGCAGTGTCGGGCGGCCGATGCGTGATCGAGCCGATATGTACAAAGCAGCCAACGTCACCGTGTACCCGCCGAGCAATGTCTCAATCAGGCAAAAAATGAGTGGGGCTCCCCCGCTCAACTTTCGTCTCTGGACGCCGGATGGTTAACTCGGTCAGTCCCGCTGTCAGCTCGGATAGGCAAGACGAGGGAACCTTACTTATGGCAGACATCACCGGAGACCAGCGGATCCAGTCCGAGGTCCTCGAGGGCCTCGCGATGGCCGTGAACCACCGCCGGTGGTTCGTCGAGCTGGCTCTTCCGTATCTGGGCGACAACCCGATCGAGATCGGCAGCGGCCTCGGCGACTACGCACTGGAGTGGTCGGAGCACCTTCCGCGGTTCACCGCCACCGAGGCGGACCCCGATCGGCTCGTCCAGCTCAAGGAGCGCCTGGCCGACCACCCGAACATCGACGTGCGGCAGATGCTGCTCCCCAGCCCGGAGGCCAACGGCGAATACAGCGCCGCTGTCTCCTACAACGTGCTGGAGCACATCGAGGACCACGTCGGCGCCCTGCGCAGCATGGGCGAACTGGTTCGCCCTGGCGGCCGGATCATCCTGATCGTGCCGGCCTTCATGTTCGCGATGAGCCAGGTGGACATCGCCACCGGCCACATCCGGCGCTACACCAAGAAGACGATGCGCGCCGCGATGACCGAGGCCGGCCTCGAGATCGAGAAGCTGCACTACGCGAACGCGCTCGGCCTGATCAGCTACTACGGTGCGACGAGCATCTTCAAGCTGGCCCCCAAGGAGGGGCCGATGATCAAGTTCTACGACAGCCTGGTGCTGCCGGTGACCAAGGCGGCCGAGAGCGTCATGAAGCCGCCGTTCGGCCAGTCGGTCTTCGTGGTCGCGCGTACCCCGCGCTGACCCGAGTTCCTCACGAGCGCCCGGGGCCCCTTCAGGGCCCTGGGCGTTTTTGTGCCATCACCTCGAAGACGCACAGGTGGTGCGCGCCACACCGGCCCCACCGGGCGACACTACTGTCAGACATCCGACCGGGTGCGAACGGCGAAGATCCCCGTGCCCGGTGGTGATAGAGCAGCTGGCGCTCGGCCCCTCGCGGGGACGGGCGCCGACTGCTGCCGGCACCCGCTCACCGCCGCCCTCGCCACCGGGGCCGCGATCCGGTCGTCGGCCGAACCCGCCCGGATGCCGCGAACCGGGTGAGAGCATCGAATCGTGAGAGCACCTCTGCCCGAGGACGAGCCGGCCCGGCTGGCAGCGCTCCACGACGCCCAGGTTCTCGACACCGCGCCGGAGGAAGACTTCGACGACATCGCGCTGCTCGCCTCCGAGATCTGCGGCACCCCGATGGGCCTGGTCAGCCTGGTCGACACCGACCGGCAGTGGTTCAAGGCCAAGATCGGCCTGGATATCGAGCAGACGCACCGCGACATGTCCTTCTGCGCGCACGCGATCCACGGCCACGAACTGTTCGAGATCCCCGACGCCGCGCAGGACCACCGGTTCGCGGACAACCCCATGGTGCTCGCCGACGACGGCATACGCTTCTACGCCGGCGCGCCGGTGGTGCTCGACGGAACGCACTCGGTCGGCACGGTGTGTGTCGTCGACCACGTGCCCCGGGAGCTCACCGGAGCCCAGCGGCGGGCCCTGCGCAGCCTCGCCCGCCACGCTTCGGTGCAGCTCGAGCTGCGGCGATACGCCCGGCACGCCGGGGCGATCTCCGACCGTCTGCGCCACCTCGACCGGATGAAGGACTCGTTCCTGGCCACGGTGAGTCATGAGCTGCGTACGCCGCTCAGTTCCATCCGCGGCTATCTGGAGATGCTGCTCGAGGACGACTTCGACGCCGAGACCTCCCGCCGCTTCCTCTCCGTCATGCAGCGCAACTCCGACCGCCTGCTCCGGCTGATCGACGACCTGCTGCTGGTCGCCCGGCTCACCGAGGAGGGCATGCAGATGGATCTCGGCGAGGTCGACCTGGCCGAGGTGACCCACCAGGTGCTGTCGGCCTGCCGCCCGCTCGCCGACCACAAGGCGGTCAAGCTGCGCGACCGCACCGAGAGCCCGGTGCCGGCCCGCGGCGACGCCCGGCGCCTCGGCCACGCCCTCAACCACCTGGTCGTGAACGCCATCAAGTTCACCGCCGCCGGTGGCGAGATCTCCGTCGACGCGACGGCCGACCCCGAACCAGAGCTGATCATCACCGACACCGGCGTGGGCATCCCGGCCGACGACCTGCCGCACGTGTTCGACCGTTTCTACCGCAGCACCGCCGCCGACCAGATGGCCGCGCAGGGCCCCGGCCTCGGCCTGGCCATCGTCCGTTCGATCATCGACGCGCACCACGGCACCATCCGCGTACACAGCGAACCCGGCATCGGCACCACGGTCCGCGTCACGCTCCCCCGCTGACCCGCGGTCGGCTGACCCGCGCTCCGCTCACCCCGCCGACCCGCGCCACGCGCACACCGCCGACCCGCGCGCTCCACGCCACCCGCACCGAGCCATGCTGACGCCGCCGACCTGGCGCCACGCTCGTCCGCTGAGCACCGCGCCGCCCCCAACGCGCACACCGCCAACCCGCGCGCTCCACGCCACCCGCACCGAGCCATGCTGACGCCGCCTGACGCCACGCTCGTCCGCTGAGCACCGCGCCGCCCCCCATCCGGGGTCACCCTTCGGCGCTGGGCGCTTCCTCAGCGGCATCGCCGAGCCCGAACATCGCCCGGCAGGGTTCCAACCCCAAGATCTTGACGGGTACGCCACGAGCAGCGTCCCAGCCGGCCCGGTCGAGCCGCAGCCGCCGCCCCACCGTCGCCTGCCCGCGCACCACCAGCCGCTCGACCCCGTCGTCGACGTAGCCCAGGCGCTTCGACACCCCGTACGACGCCGCGTTGTGGTCGAACGCCTCCGAGACGGCGAACTCGGCACCCAGCCCGGCGAAGGCGAGCTCGAGCACGGCGGCGCGCATCTCCGTCCCGTACCCCCGGCCCTGGAACTTGAGGCCCAGCCACGAACCGGTCGCGACCTCACGCAGCACCGCGAACTGCCGGGCGCTGACCGCCTGCGTGCCGATGACCGTGCCGTCGGCCACCACCACGAACTGCAGGTTCCAGTCGTCGGGCGACCAGCGGGCCCACGTACCCCACTGGAACTGGATCGTGTTCCGCGCGACCACAGCCGGTTCCGCGTCGGTCCACGGCACCGAGAACGGCTGGACCGCCGGGTCGTGGACGCCGGCCGCGGCCACGTCGCCGAGAACCGCGAGATCATCCGGATCCGGTACGCGGAGCTCGAGCCGGGGCGTGGTCAGGCGCAGGCCGGCGATCGGCCAGTGGTCGGTCAGCATGCCCAGGATTGTGACGCCCCGCGCTGCTGGAAGCGCAACCTATTTGATTAGAAACGTTCGATGCTTTTATTAGAGAAGTTCGATGCTTTCATTACAGACGTTCGACGTGCAAACCCGCGTAGAGCCTGCGGTACACCACTCCGGTACGCCGGTTTCCCGCGTCGATCATCATGCCGCCACCCATGTAGATGCCGACGTGACCCGGCCCGACGACCAAGTCGCCCGGACGCGCCGCCGACCGTGGAATGGACCGCGCGCGGGCGGCCTGGGCCCCCGACGAATGCGGAAGGCTGATGCCGGCCCGGGCGTACGCACTCTTGGTGAAACCGGAGCAGTCGAAGAGGCTCGGCCCTTCGGCTCCGGACGCATACCCCTTTCCGATCTGGGCCCGGGCGAACGCGATGACCGCGCCCATCCCCGGCCGAATGCTGGACCGGGTGACGATCCGGTGGACCTTCGCCCGCCGCGGCCGGATCTTGCGAACCACGGCACGAGCCTCATGCCGTACGCTCTCCGTCCTGGCCCTTGGCCGCAAATGCCGCTTGACCTGCTCTTTTTCCTGCACCTTGACGCGCACAGCGGCGACTCGCACAGGCGAGCGCCGGTTCAGCGGCCGGGTGGCCCGGGACACCCGGACAGGGCGTTTCCCGAGTCGCTCGGCCCGCCGGGAAAGCGTGGCGACGGGGTCGAAACCGGACGTTTCAGTGTTGCTCGGGGCAACGCTGGGCGGGTTGGCACCGGCGTCGGCGGGCCGGTCGGCAGACTCGACAACCGGCGCGATAACGGCCAGCACAATGGCGCCGGCGGTCAACGCACGACGCGTGGACGGACGGGACAGTTCGGCCTCCGTACTCGGCCCGGAGCACTCACGCGAATCCCATTGTTGCCTTTGCCGCCCCGCGAGCGAAACGGCGTTGGGAACCCGGGCGATATGGGTTATTTCCGTCGACCATGCCAGCACATAATTGCATTGCACATGTGTCGGATCGGATTTTTTTACCCGGCGATTCGCCCGAAAAATTCTCCGCGCCCTCCCGCTGAGCGCGACTCTCACGTTCGGTCACTCAGAAAATGAGCACGGATCCGGCCCCCTCGGCCGCGCGTGTCCCGGCCGCCCCCATCCCGAGGGTGTGCCATCGCGCGTGGTTATAGCACCTCTGATGCGTCCTCGCGTGTACTTGCGGGACCTCGCCGGCCCGACAGAACGGTCTTTCTCCTCACGGCATACCGCGATACCGTGACCATCGCGTCGTCCATTGTGTCTCAGCACGGAAGTCCACAATGTTGCGTCGGGCCGAGATGCCGCTTGTATTCCGTTGCGGTGTCACGAAATCACGGCCTGCGAATACAGAGAATTGGACCGGGACTGACAGAGGTCGATGACCTCCCGTCCCGGCCGTTGGATGAGGCGCCGACGTGCATCAGGCGGTGGTGCGGCGGTGGCGGCGGTATTGCATGACCAGCCCGGCGGCGACGCCGAGGGTCAGCACGCCGAGCGCGACGCTGACCAGGGTGAGCCCGGCAACCGAGGTGGCGGCGTTGGCGATGGCCAGGACCACGAGGGCGGTCCAGAGGACGGGGCGGAAGTCGTTGTTCGTCATGCCCTGAAATCTATGCAGCAGGACGTTTCCCGACGATCCCCTGGGCTGCCCAACCCCGGTACAGCTGGCACTACCTCAAGTTGGCCGTGACGCGGCCGATTGAACGTCTGCTCCCTGACTCCCGAAAGAGGTCCCATGATCCGCAAGACGCTCGCGGCCGCGGCCATCGCCGCGTTCGCCGTCACCGGCGTCGCCGCGCCGGCCGGCGCGGCAGCGAAGACCTACGCCAACTGCACCGCGATGAACAAGGCGTACCCGCACGGCGTCGGAAAGAAAGGCGCCCGCGACAAGGTGTCCGGGTCGACGAAACCGGTCACCAACTTCAAGGTCGACACCGCCCTGTACAACGCGAACAAGAAGAGCGACCGCGACAAGGACGGCATCGCCTGCGAGAAGCGCTGACCGCTCCTCACCCATGACGGCTCAGGAGCCGGTCGGCCGGCGTCTTCGCGAACCGGTCAGGCCTGGGTGCGGCGGTGCCGGCGGTACTGCAGGACCAGGGCCACCGCGACGGCCAGGGCCAACACCCCCAGAATGACGCTGACCAGGGTCAGACCGGCCACCGAGGTCGCGCCGTTGGCGATGACGAGGACCACGAGGGCGATCCAGAGCGCGGGCCGGAAGTCGTTGTTCTTCATGCCTCGGGAACCTACGGACCCGGACCGCCGCCGGCGATCCCGCGGGCTGCCCAGCCGAGGTATAGCAGGCTGTACCTCAGCGGCCCAGGAAGCCGGTGATCGAGGCGCGGAGGCTGGGCGCATCCAGGCCGTGCGTGCGGGCGTGGTCGGCCGGGGTGCCGTAGTGGCGGATCTCGGCCCGGCCCACGCCGAGATGCAGGGCGCGGTGCGGGATGTCGCGCAGGGCGTCGGCGACCTGGCGGCTCGAAGTGCCCTGAAGGTACGGCTCGACCAGAATCACCTCGCGGTTGACCAGGCGGCGCAGGCCGGCCGAGTCGAGCGGGCGCGGGGTCAGCGTGTACGCGACGGTCACGTCCAGGTCGGCGGTCGCGGCCAGCACCGGGTCGAGCATCGGGCCGACGGCCACCACCACCGGGGCGCCGGCCCAGCCGGAACGCAGTTCCTGCAGCGCTGGGCCGGTGGCGTACGCGCGAGAATTCTCTTGGGTCGAAAGCCGCACGTACACCCGATCGTCGTGGCCGGCCGCGCCCCGAAGCAGGGCCGGAACCTCGTCGGGGTGGCCGGGCACGTGCACGGTCCAGCCGTCCAGGGTGTCGAGCAGTTCGACGTCGCCGGGCGACTGGTGGGTGTAGCCCTCAACCGACGCATCGTACGAGGCACCGATGCTGACCAGCACCGCCCCGACGTCCTGGTGGCCGAGGTCGAGCTTGATCTGCTCGTACGCGCGATCGATCAGGAAGGGTGCGTACGAGTGCACGTACGGCCGCATCCCGGTCAGCGCGAGCCCACCGGCCACGCCGGTCATCAGCTGTTCGCGGATGCCGACGTTCAGCACCCGGTCGGGGTGGCGGCGCATGGCCGGGCGGAACGCGTCGGCCGAGATGTCGGCCAGGACGACGGCGGTCCGCGGATCCTCTTCGAGCAGCGCGGTCGTGGTGGCGACAAAGGTTTCCCGCATGACGCTCAGTACTCCTTCTTCTCGACGGTGGCGACGACCACGTAGGGGCGGTCCCGGTTCCGTTCGGACAGGGCGGCCTCGATGGCGACGTGATCCCGTCCGTCCACGAGCGACACGTCCCAGCCGAGGAACCGGGCGGCGATCCCGCCGGGCCAGCCGTGCGTGGCCGACTGGTTGTCGATGACGATGGCGGTCAGCGGAAGGCGCGTGGCCGCGGCGTACGCGATGGCCTCGTGGTTCGATCCCTCATCGAGCTCCGCGTCGCCGAGCAGGACGAACACGCGCGAGTCGAGGAAGCCCTGCGCGCGCAGGCCGAGCGCGGTGCCGACGCCCAGCCCGAGGCCGTGGCCGAGCGAGCCGGTGCCGATCTCGACGCCGGGGACGAGCACCCGGTCGGGGTGGCCGCCGAGGTGGTTCATCCGCGTGCCGAGACCGTCCAGCCAGTCCCGCGGGATGAAGCCCTTCTCGGCCAGCACCGCGTAGTAGGCGTGCGGCCCGTGCCCCTTGGACAGCAGGAACCGGTCGCGATCGGGCGTGTCGACCGTATCCGGGGTGATCCGGAGAATCCGGTCGTACAACACCCAGAGCACGTCGATGGTGGAGTTGGCCGAGGGCAGGTGCTTCGTGGCGGCGATCATCCCCCTACACTGCAAGTTAAAGTGAACTTCAAGGCAAGGGACTCCGCTGTGGACACGCTCACGATCGGTGACTTCGCGGTGCGGGCCGGCGTGGCACCGTCAGCGTTGCGCTTCTATGAGAAGGAAGGGCTGATCAGGGCGACGCGTACGGGCGGCAACCAGCGCCGCTACCAGCGTTCCGAGCTGCGCCGGGTGGCCTTCATCAAAATCGCACAGCAGATCGGGGTGTCCCTGGACGAGATCCGGGACGTGCTCGCCACCCTGCCCGAGAACCGCACCCCCACCAAGGCCGACTGGACCCGGCTGTCGGCCCGCTGGCGCCGGCGCCTCGACGATCGGATCGCCCTGATGGAACGGCTACGCGACCAGCTCACCGGTTGCATCGGCTGCGGTTGCCTGTCGATGAAACGCTGCCAGCTCATCAACCCCAGCGACGAACTGGCCCTCACCGGCCCCGGGCCGCGCAAACTGCTAGGCGAGTAGCAGGATCTTGCCCAGGTGGTCGCTGGCCTCCATCCGGCGGTGAGCCTCGATCGCCTCGCTCATCGGCATCGTGGTGTCGATGACCGGCTTGATCTCGCCCGCGTCGACCAGCGGCCACACGGTTTCGCGTACCCCCGCAACGATTTTGCTCTTGTCGGCGACCGGCCGCGCCCGCAACGTGGTCGCCGAGATCGACCCACGCTTGCGCATCAGCTTGTTGAGATCGATTTCCGCGGTACGCCCACCCTGCAACCCGATCACCGCGAGCCGCCCGCCGGTCGCGAGCACGTCGAGGTTCCGCTCCAGATATTTCGCCCCGATGATGTCGAGGATCACGTCGGCGCCGCGCCCGCCGGTGAATTCCTTGGTCGCCGCCACGAAGTCGTCGCTGGTGTAGTCGATGACCAGGTCGGCACCGAGCCGGCGCAGCGCATCATGCTTGGCCGCCCGCGCGGTGACGACCACAGTCGCGCCGAGCGCCTTGCCGTACTGCACCGCGAACGTCCCGATCCCGCCCCCGCCGCCGTGCACGAGAAAGACGGAGTCCCGCCGCAGCCGCCCCACATTCGAGAACACGGTGCACGCCACCTCGGGCAGCGCCGCCGCCTCCTGCACCGACATTCCCCGCGGGATCGGCAGCAGTTGCCCCGCCGGCACCGCGACCCGCTCGGCATAGCCGCCACCAGCGAGAAGAGCACAAACCCGCTCCCCCACGCTGTGGTCACCGACCCCCCGGCCAATCGCGCTGATCACTCCCGAACATTCCAGGCCAGGGTACGGAAGGGAGCCCGCCGGCGGCGGATACTTCCCTTGCCGTTGCATCACGTCAGCCCGATTGACGGCCGCCGCCGTAACATCGACGATCACTTCGCCGTCCCCCGCCACGGGTTCGTCAACCGTCGTCCAGACAAGCCCGTCGGGCGGCTCAACCACAATCGCGTGCATGCCGTCCAGTCTGCCGTTCCACCCGCCGCCCCGCCCGGTTTGCGGACGAGTCGCCCGGATCTGGCAAACTGAGCGGTGCCACACGGGAGGGCTCGCCTAGTGGCCGATGGCGCCGGTCTTGAAAACCGGTGAGGCGTTCCGCGTCTCCGTGGGTTCGAATCCCACGCCCTCCGCTCCCAGCACGCGAAAGGCCCCTCTGACCAGCGCGAACGCTCTCAGAGGGGCCTCTAGTCTGATCGGCGCCGATCTCAATCGGTCTCACTTGATCTCGCTCAGGCTGACGCCGGTGCCCAAATGCGGCCCAAAGTTTGGACGGCCAGGTCAGGGCGCTACGTTCGGCTGATGTCACGGCCCGCGCGGCTCGCCTTGACCAACCGCGTAGGGATGTCGAGCACATCGATACTCAAACGCTGCATGCCTACCTCGCGGGGCCAAGCGCCTTGCTGGCGGGGCTGCACGCGAGTACATCGAGGGTGGCCCGGGAGACTGAACGGATTGCGACTGCAACATCGGATACGGGGATGTCTGTGGCTTGCGAGCAACGCTTCATCTCTAACAGCACGAGCCGATCCGACCTGCGGCGAGACCGCCCGGTTACACGATGCCGTTGCTGCGCAAAGGATTCAGCGCACCGACCACCACCATGTGAAGCCGAGTTAGATCCTACTCAGCCACTAAACATGCTATGGTCTTCGGCGCGATGCCCTACTTCATTCCTGAACGGAATGCAGTAAGGCGATGCCATTCGACGAATTAGAGCAAATAGCAAGGGCGGGGCCGCCGACCATGACAAACGGTTCCACAAGGCGTTTATCTTTGACCCAGGCCACTAAAGACTCGTTGTGGGCAGAGTCTGGCGGGCATTGTCAGAATCCTCAGTGTCGCGCAGATCTACTCGGGTTCATCGATCAGAAGAATATTGCCGAGTTGGCGCACATAATTCCTGCCAGCAAAAAAGGGCCACGTGCCGCCGACTCCCCCGAACTGACGAAGCAGGAACGTTCACTGCCTGAAAACATCCTCGTGCTCTGCCCCATCTGCCATACAGTAATTGACAAATCTCCAGAAGGCTTTCCGTCCCCGACACTTCGCGGATGGAAGGAGAAGAGCCAGCGCGCTCGCGCGATGGCCCACGGCACGCCGGTTTACGACACGAGGCCCGATGCCCGCAAAGCGGTAGAGAGACTGCTGGACAGCAACCGTACAGTTTTTGACCTCTACGGACCGAGAGACGACATCTTCGACGAGAGCCGAGCAGAGCGCTGGCGCGGCCACGTTAGGGATTCAATCATCCCTAACAACGACGAGCTCCTCCGTATCATTGAGGTTAATCGTCATCTTCTGAGTGATACCGAGAAGGCCACAGTCCAAGTGTTTGAACTTCATGCCAAGCAGCTAAAGGAACGTCACATAGCTGGCGACTGGACCCCCGGGTCGATCACTTTTCCTGGGGCCATGACGCGCATCTTCGGAGATATCAAATGAGCATACGCTCCTGGATCTTGAGGCAACTGAGCGAGAAGTCCATGCAGGTAGAGATCATCGGCTCGCAAGGCGTGCTCGTTCGACGCCCAGGCAAATCGGATGCCGTTGGCTATTGCGCCGAGCCGAGCGCTAGAAATGACTTTGACATCGAAGAGCTAGAGTCGGCAGTCAAGAACATTCCGCGGCTCGGGATGATCATCATAACCCGTCGAGCAGTCGCGCCCGACGTCTACGATAGAGCAAGCGAGCTGGGCGTATGCGTTGATACTTTTGGCGGATTCGTTCGAGCAATAGCGTCATTCGATGACGTTTCTCAGTATGTTCATCCTGACGAATCATATGTTAGGAAAAGGCTGCTTTCCACGCGTATCGTTTCTCGCCTGAACCGTCGTGGACACAGGGCTTGGGAAATCGAGCGGCAAAAGGGTCTTCGGTCGCTTACGATTGTCACGCATGAACGTTATGAGCTTACCGATGATGACTTCACGACACTGTTGAATCAACACCTAAAGATTGATATTGATGCTTTAGTGATCACTAACACCAACGCAAGAGGATTTGGTGAGCGTGTCACTAGAAACGCTCGGCAAGTAGGAATTCCGATATTCACGCTAGACCAGTTCATCGGCGAAATTCGTGCGCCATGGACATGAGGAGGCGGTGGCCGACTGTTGACACCTTGTGCCGACTTGCTGAAGAAATTGCCAGTATCGAACTGTGGGTGTTCGGGTCGGCACTGTCTTCCCCTCAGCCAAACGATATCGACTTGCTGGTTATCTACCGGGACCGGCATGACGTAGTAAAGCTTAGGGAGTCAGGCTTTTGGGAGATTTCTATACCGCCGATTGACATGATCGCCATGACGATAGACGAAGAGGATCACTATAAGTTCATTGAAGGAACAGGAGCCATTCGCTTAGTCGCCTCGGCTACTCGGCGGGCGCGCTAATCGGAAGAACCGCCGTGGTCGCATTCGTCGCCCAGAGCCGCTTCGATTCGCCGCCGGGCAGCCTCGTCCTGGCCGTCGATGCACTTGGCGTAGACCTTGAGGAGAACGTGCACGCTGTGCCCGGCCCACTCGGCGACCTGGGTCGCCGGCACCCCGGCGTTCAGCCAGAGCGACACTGAGCGCTTTTCAACTGCCGTGGATCGGGTTCTCGATGTGGTGCAGGGCCAGGATGGCCTGCACGATGGCGGTGGCGCGGCGTGGGCAGCAGCGCA